>JAIOYM010000026.1 GCA_021741085.1 Rickettsiaceae bacterium | reverse complement strand
AATTGATAAAAAAAATGATGTAGCTGATAACAAAAAAGACTTAACTAAAAAAACTGTAAAAAATAAAGTTTGTGTTAACAAAGAAAAAACTACCGAGGGTATTAAACCTGGAAAAAAAAATTCTAAAAAAAGTAAATTTCCAAAAAGAAAGAATGAAAAAAAAGATTCAGAGGCAAGTGAATAATTTTAATATTTGTTAATTTTTTAACGTTGTAGAAATTTATTCAATCAAAGGTCTTATGAATTAGATTGCTGTATAAGTGTAAAATTCAAGATTTGATCTAACGCAGCTAAAGTTTCACATAGACCGATTGTCTTCTTTATTAAATATGTGTAGAAGAGTCATCTTTCATGGATTTGCCACTTTCTTAACAGAACTCCACACGATACTTTCTCAAAAGAGCTCATACGATGCTTTCTTTATTAAAGCCAGAGGATTTGACTATTATATTTGACAAACCGAGCAATAAAAGCTTGATCTCTGATTTTGTCTAATTCTTATGATTTTATTACCGCATTTATAGGAGCATAAATTTCCGCTTCTTGCGTAGACCAAAAATTGATTTTGAAAACCTCCTTTTTGACCAATAGAATTCACATAATTACTTATCGAAGAACCTCCTAGTTTTATTGATTCCATAAGCACAGATTTAATTGCTTTTACTAGATTCTCTAATTCTACAGCAGAAAGCTTAGATGCTATTCTAAGTGGTGAAATTTTACAGCGGTGCAGCGCTTCGTTAGCATAAATATTGCCAACACCTACAACTATTTTACTATTCATCAAGGCCGCTTTAATATTAGTTTTAAGTTTAGTCAATTTTCTTGTTAAATAAGCCGCTGAAAATTCTTCTTCCAGTGGCTCTGGTCCTAATATGCTAATCAGTGAATGTTTTAGTAGTTCATTTTTTTTAACTATTAACCAATAGCCAAATCTTCTAATATCGTTGTAAACTAATTTAAAACTATCGAAAACGACTATTATATGATCATGTTTGATGGGGTTATAATCTAAGTTCTGCAATGTAACTCTACCAGTCATGCCAAGATGTATCATTACTGTATATTCGTTAGATAAAAGGATTAGTAAATATTTACTACGCCTCGTTATTTTAACAATTTTTTTACCTGAAAGCTTTTGCGCCAAGTCTATAGGAACCCTATAACGCAATTTATTCTGTAGAATGTTGCATTCTAATATGGTACAGTTAATTATTGGATTTAAAGAGAGTTTAATAACCTCAACTTCAGCTAATTCTGGCATATTATTTTAATGTTTATTGAATTACATATATGTTAAACAAATCGAAACAAGTATACGATATTTTCTCCTCAGTAGCTAGTAAGTATGACTTAATGAATAATATAATGAGTTTTGGTTCTCATCATTTGTGGAAAAGACATTTAGTTAATCTTCTTATTAACACTGATGCAAGACTACTTGATGTAGCTAGTGGAAGCGGAGACGTTGCTTTTGCTTTTTACAATAAAGTTAAAGAAGTCTATAAAAAGCCTAAAGTTACTATGTGCGATATTAATGCAGATATGTTAGATTTAGCTCAAGAAAAGGCTACTAGTCGATATATTTTTGATATTGATTTTGTTTTAAGCGATGCAGAAAAACTAATCTTTGAAGATAATAATTTTGAATATTACACCATTTCTTTTGGTATTAGAAATGTCGTAAATCGTGATGCTGCTTTGTCTGAGGCATATAGGGTTTTGGTTGATGGAGGTAGGTTTTTTTGTCTTGAATTTTCTAATCCTAAAGGGAAAATAATAAAAGATTTATATGAGCTCTATTCTACATATTGTATTCCTTTTGTTGGAGAAGTGGTTGCTGGAAATAGAGATGCATATGAGTATTTAGTAAACAGCATAAAAGAATTCCCAGATCCAGAAACATTTAAGACTAGTATCGAAAATGCTGGGTTCGTAGATGTTAGCTATAGTAGTTTTTCTGGTGGGATAGTAACTTTATATAGCGGATATAAATTCAAATTATGATCAGCTTTTGCGTAAATTTAGCTCGTGGCATTAGGTTGTTGTTAATTTTGTCTAAATATAGGATAATAGATGATCTTAGTTTGGAGATATCTAATAGCAAAACTTTAAAATTCTTGGTTTTCATTTCCTATCTTATCTTTCCAATAAAAATTTTTTACAAATCCAAAGAAACTTTTGCAACAAGAATTAATAAGGCGCTACAAAAAATGGGCCCTACTTATATTAAATTTGGTCAAATTATTTCAACGCGACCAGATTTGGTGGGTGAAGAAATAGCAGGGCATTTAAAACAGTTGCAAGATAGGCTACCTGCTTTTGATAATGCAATAGCTTGGCAAGTTTTTAAAAAAGAGTTTGGGTTAGACTTTGACAAAGCTTTTCAGATAACAAAAATTTCAAAACCAGTAGCTGCTGCTTCAATATCTCAAGTATATTGTGTGACAGATTTTAAGGGTGATAAATACGCTGTAAAATTTCTGAGACCAAATATAGAAAGAAATTACGCAAAAGATATTGAATTACAAAAATTTTTAGCTAGGGTATTTAATATTTTTGCTTCAAAGTTGCAGAGATTAAAACTTAGAGAAGTAGTTAATGTTTTAGAGCAGGTGATGCATAGAGAGCTTGACTTAAGGCTTGAGGCTGCTTCGATTTCGGAGATGTCAGAGAATTTTAAAAAAGATTCAACCATACATATACCAAATATATTGTGGGATTTTACTAGCAAAAAGATATTGACGTTGGAATGGGTGGATGGTATTTCTATTTATGATCGCCATGCTCTTTTAGAAGCTAAAATTGATACGGTAGAATTAAGTAAAAAACTTGCTATAATGTCTTTTAATCAAACTTATAGGGATGGATTTTTTCATGCAGATTTGCATCCAGGCAATATATTGATTACAAGGGATGCTAGAATAGCCTTAATAGATTTTGGCATAGTTGGTCGCCTTAGAGATATAGATAGAATAGCGGTGGCAGAAATATTGTATTATTTTACACAGAGAAACTACTATAAAGTTGCTCAAATTCACAGTAATGTGGGATATATTCCTGCAAATAGTGACATTGATCTTTTCGCTCAGTATTGTAGAGCAATAGCTGAACCAATAAGGGGGCTTTCTATTAGAGAAATTTCTATAGGAAAAATTTTAACTCAATTATTTGAGTTAAGTGAGAGATTTGGCATGGAGATACAACCTCAATTATTATTGTTACAGAAGAATATTATAATCATTGAAGGAATTGGTCAGATTTTGAATCCAGACATTAATATGTGGAAGCTGATAGAGCCATGGATTGAAAAATGGGTAGCAAAAAACATCTCTTTTGAAGCTAAATTGGTGAAAAATATTAAGATGTGCATAGCAAATATAATGGATTTCAAATAAAAAACATATAAAAAAATAAAAATGAAAATAGCTAGCTGGAATATAAACTCTATAAGAATTAGGTTAGAAGCATTGTCGCATATAGCAGCAATAAATAATCCCGATATAATAATGTTACAAGAAACCAAGGTTAATGATTTACTATTCCCATATGCTTCTTTAAAGGCTATGGGCTATGAACATATGATTTGTAGTGGAGAAAACAGCTATAATGGTGTTGCTATCATATCAAAAATGCCGCCAGAGAATCCTATGATTTTGTCTTTTTATAATGAGCAGAGGCGCCACATATCAGCTATTTATGACGGTATTGAGATACATAATTTTTATGTTCCTGCTGGCGGAGAGGTTCCTGATACTACATTTAATCCTAAATTTGCACATAAGCTTGCTTATCTTGATGAAATGCACGAATGGTTTCGAGCAAATCGAAGTAATGACAAGAAAATGGTTTTAGCCGGTGATTTAAATATCGCCCCTTTTGAGCATGATGTTTGGTCTAGCAAGCAGTTACGTCATGTTGTTAGTCATACAGATGTAGAGCGCGAGTTATTATTGCGCAACATGAATGAATTTGGTTGGATTGATAGCTTTAGACATTTCACACCAATGAGTGATAAATTATATACCTGGTGGAGTTATCGAAATCAAGATTGGGAAGAAACAAATCGGGGGCGAAGGCTAGATCATGTATGGTTAAGTCCAGGGTTGTCTGAATCTCTTCTTGAGAGCTATGTATTTAAAGATAGTAGGGCATGGGAAAGACCGTCGGATCACGTACCAATTTTTATTAATATTAGATAGTTTGATCTTCTAGATTGCTAATGAGCCGTAAGCTTGCGAATAAACTTGGCAATCTGTGAAAAACAGTTATTAAATATCAGTATTTTTTATTTTATTTGGGGGTATTTTGTTGCTCTGTTTAGATAATAATCTATATATTCCTTAGTTTTTGCATCATTATCATTAATTTCTACAGATTCAACATAGCAATCTTTATCAAACGTGCCCTTTTTAAGATTTTTACTAACTCTTATTTGCTCTATTGCCTCATATTTTATATTATTAGCTTCAATTAAGCTGTGCATAACCTCAAAAAGATCGCCTATCTCTTCAATTAATTCTTCTAAATTTTCGCTATCAGCTATTTCTTGAGCTTCTTCAATAATTTTATTTTTCAGAGATTTTATATAATCCTCGTGACTCAAAGATAGAGAATTAACTATTACCCCATTATCTTTCATAATTTTGGGTAGTTTGTTGCGTATTAATTTTGCAAATTTAAATTTCATCATAGTTTTAAAATCATAATAATTTATTGTCTTCAATAAATTTTTTTATGCCAAGTAAGTCATACCAACTAGTCTTCTTATTTGAGCTTTGTCTTAATAAATATGCTGGATGGAAAATCGCAGTTACGGTAATTTCGTTAGTTAAATATTGATTATTGTAGCTAACAAAATTGCGGCGCATTTTGCTAATTTGAAAATCTTTTCCGAGCAAGCTAGTGCCAGCAGTGCTGCCAACTAAAATAATTAGTTTAGGATTAACTAGCGCTATAAGTCTTTCAACAAATGGTTTGCAAATAGCTATTTCCTCTTCAGTGGGTTTTCTGTTATCTGGTGGACGCCAAAATACTGTATTAGATATATAAACATTTGTTTTTCTGCTTAAACCAATTGAATGTAGCATTGCGTCAAGCAATTGACCACTTTCACCGCAAAATGGTATACCCATGCTATCTTCTGTCGCTCCTGGGGCTTCGCCTATAAGAATTATATTTGCTTTAGGATTACCGTCTGCAATTACCGTATTAATAGCATCTTTTTTTAATGCGCACCCCTCAAAAGCTTTAATTTCTGCTATTAGCTCTGATAATTCCCCCATATTTTTTAATCCAGCATAATTTTCAACAGGATTTGCGATAATGTAAGGATTGAGGTTTGTGTCTTCTATGGCAGAAGAAGCAGTTTTGTTGACAATAATTTTATCGGGTAAAGCTAATGTAATATTATTAGCCGCAAAAAAATTCATTACATCTAGCGCTGAAGCCTCGAATTTTTTATTACTATTTTCACCCATTTTTTTAAAACTAATAAACAGTTGTATGATAATTTTTGGCTATAGCTTTTTTAAGCTACGGCCACGATATTTATTATTTTTTTTGGTACTATAATTATTTTAGCTATTTTTTTGCCAACAAGGTGTTTTTCTACTGAATCTAATTTGCATACAGTTTGTTTTATATAGTCTTCACTAGCCTCATTGTTAAATTCAAAAGTATCTCGCAATTTACCATTAATTTGTATGGCTATTGTATAACTATCGTCTTTAACTAATTCTGGGTCGTACTGGGGCCAGGTTTTTTGCGCTAATATAGTATTATTGTTGCTAGAGTGCAAATTTTGCCAAATTTCTTCAGAGATATGTGGCACAAAAGGGTTTAATAGTCTTATCAATATCAAATATCCATCTATTATACCTTGTTTATCTGGATTATTTTGGGTGATATTATCATTTAGATAATTAAATAGTTCCCTTGTTCTTGCTATTGCCTTATTTAAGTTTATATTTTCTAAGTCTTGTGTAACAAATTTTATAGTTTTATGGATAAATTTACGTAAATTTTTATTTTCATTACCGCTTGGGGCTAGATTATGAATTTTATCGCTCATATCCATTAGCCGTTGCAGGAATTTTTTACAGCCATCAATTCCTTCTGCCGACCATTCCAAATCTTTTTCTGGAGGATTATCAGAAAGCACAAATAAACGTAGAGTGTCAACGCCGTAATTTTCTAGCATCATTTCTAAATCTACTATATTATTTTTTGACTTACTCATTTTTTCAACTTTATGAAAAAATATGGTTTCGCCAGTTTGCCTATGAGAATATTTACCGCTATTATCTTTGATAACATCTTGTGGATATATCCAATTACCTTTTTCATCAGAGTAGCTGGCATGTAAAACCATACCTTGAGTAAGCAAAGCTTTAAAGGGTTCTCTAACGTTCAAGTGACCAAGGTCATTCATAGCTTTTGTAAAAAATCTAGCGTATAACAAATGTAGTATAGCATGCTCTATACCCCCTATATATTGATCCACAGGAAGCCAATAATCGGACAATGTCTTATTCGTCATAGTTTTTGCGTTTGTATCGCAGTAGCGAGAAAAATACCAGGAAGACTCAAAAAAAGTATCAAAAGTATCGGTTTCTCTAGTTGCAGCTCTTGAGCATTTTGGGCAGTTTGTATATTTCCAAGTAGGATGATTGGCTATAGGGTTACCCTTGCCGTCAAATATTACATCCTCGGGAAGTTTTACTGGCAACTGATCATCACTAACATCTACAACACCACAATGATCACAGTGTATAACGGGTATAGGGCATCCCCAGTAACGCTGTCTTGATATACCCCAATCACGTAAGCGGTAGTTAATTATGCGACGGCCTATTGAAGATTTTTCTAATTCTAAAATTATTTTTTCTTTTGCTTCTGATACAGATAAACCATTTAAAAAACTTGAATTAACAATAGTTCCTGATTTTTCGGTATAAGGCTGAGTTATTGTGTCCAATAAGTCTTCATTATCATCTTTAACAACTTGTTGTATAGGTAAATTATATTTTATAGCAAATTCAAAGTCGCGTTCGTCGTGTGCGGGGCAGCCAAAAATTGCTCCAGTGCCATAATCGCTTAAAACAAAATTTGCGATATAAACGGGTAAAGTTTTACCAACATCAAACGGATGCTGTACTAATAAATTAGTTTTAACGCCTAGCTTCTCTGTTTTTTCTAATTCTGCATTTGATGTGCTTAAAGTCTTGCAATAATTAACAAAATCCTGTAATTCTTTTGTTTTTTCTGAATGCACTAAAATTGGATGATCGTAACTTATTGCTATAAAGCTAGCTCCAAAAATTGTTTCTGGTCTTGTAGAAAATACCTCTATTTTTTGCTGGTTATTTTGCAAATCAAAACTTATCTTTGCTCCGTCAGATTTACCAATCCATTGAGCCTGCATCAACTTAACTTTTTCGGGCCAAGAATCTAAAGTCTTAAGATCGTCGAGTAATTCTTCAGCGTAGGCAGTAATTTTTATAAACCATTGTGTAAGTTTTTTGCGTTCTACAATAGCTCCAGATCTCCATCCCTTACCATCAATAACTTGTTCATTAGCTAGAACAGTTTGATCAACTGGATCCCAATTTACTACGGAATCTTTTTGATAAACGAGGCCCTTTTCTAGTAATTCTAAGAAGAATTTTTGTTCATGTTTATAATATTCTGGTGTAGAAGTATTAATTTCTTTTGACCAATCATAGCTTAAACCGAAGGCTGTTAAACCTTCTTTCATATTTGCTATATTTGAATTAGTCCAATCTTTTGGATGAGATCCATTTTTCAAAGCCGCATTTTCTGCAGGTAAACCAAAAGCATCCCACCCCATAGGATACAAAACATTATAACCCATGGCGCGTTTAAATCTGGCTATCACATCACCTATACTATAATTACGCAAATGTCCGATATGCACCTTACCAGATGGATAAGGGAACATTTCCAAGACATAATATTTTTGTTTGCTAGAATCATTTTTAGATGCAAATACTTCCAATTCATGCCAGGTAGTTTGCCATTTTTTTTCTATATTTTTATGTTCCATATTAAATTTTTTTATGTTCCATATTAAATTTTTTTATGTCCTTATAGCATATGTTGATTATAAAGAAAGAGCCTTGAGAGAATAGATGTTCTATTCAACCTTTGCGTTGATAGAAATTGCGTGTATTTGAGGAATTTCTTCTTTTAATATATCGTAAATCTTTTTGTGCATTTCGATATATTTCATATCTTTAAAGAATTTAGAAATAATATTAATGTGCACGTGAGTTACTTCCGAGGGCCAATCTAGGTGCTCTTGGTGTTGCTTACTCATATCTACTACTTCTAGCTGCGACGGCTCTAGAGTAAGTAATTTTTCTTTCATAACATTAATTATGGACATATCTTAGCAGTTCTAGTTAATCAAAATTTATTTGATTAAATCTTACTTGCAAGACTATTCAAAATCAACCATAATAATGCTGATGGTTACGGTTTTATACTTTAAAGCCGATCAAAAACATATTTACAAATATAAGAAAATTAAAGATGCACGATCAACTTAATGTTACCTTGCCAAATTCAGATAAAGTCGCTGTTTCTTTTGGTAAAACTTTTGCAGAATTAATAGAACATTTTCCAAAAAATCAGCAGAGTGATATTTTGGCTTTTAAGGTTGATGGAAAAATAATTGATTTGCACACTAGTATACAGCAAGATGTTGTAGTGGAACCTGTTTTTACTGACAGCCAAGAGGGTTTAGAGATTTTAAGGCATGATGCAGCCCATATTCTTGCAGAGGCTGTTAAGGAGCTTTATCCTAAAGTACAAATTACTATTGGCCCCGTTATAGATAATGGCTTTTATTATGATTTTGCTACTGAAACAAATTTTTCCGATAATGACTTGGAAAAAATAGAAGCAAAGATGCATGAAATTGCCGCTAAAAACAATCAATTTAAAAAGAAAATTGCCAGTAGAGCTGATGCTATAGAGTTTTTCAAAAAGCAGGGCGAGCATTATAAGGCAGAAATTATCTCTGATTTAGCCGAAGATCAAGAAATTAGCTTATATTCTCAAGGAGAATTCGTTGATTTATGTAGAGGCCCACACGCTAGATCAACAGGATATATAAAATATTTCAAACTATTGAAAGTAGCTGGTGCTTATTGGCGTGGTGATAGCAATAATCAAATGTTGCAACGTATTTACGGAACAGCCTGGTTAACCAAAGAGGCTTTAGATCAATATCTTTATATGCTTGAAGAGTCGCAAAAACGCGACCATAGGAAAATAGGTAAAGAACTAGAACTTTTTCATATACAAGAGGAAGGGCAGGGGATGGTTTTTTGGCACCCCAAAGGTTGGCAGTTATTTTTGACATTGGAACAATATATAAGAAACAAGCTTGCAAAGGTAGGTTATCAAGAAGTAAAAACACCAATTTTATTGGATAAGTCTTTTTGGGAAGCTTCAGGGCATTGGGAAAAATTTAGTGAAAATATGTTTTCCTTGGATGCCGATGATAAAACTTTTGCTATTAAACCAATGAGTTGCCCATGCCATGTACAAATTTTCAAGCAAGGAATAAAAAGTTACAGGGATTTACCCATAAGAATGTCTGAATTTGGTTGTTGCCATAGATATGAAGCTTCCGGAGCTTTGCATGGACTGCTTAGAGTTCGTGCTTTCACACAGGATGATGGTCATATCTTTTGTACAGAAGATCAGGTAACGCAAGAAACTATAGCTTTTTGTAAATTACTAAAAGAAGTTTACGAAGATTTTGGTTTTACTAAGATCAAAATTAAATTTTCTGATAGACCAAAAGTTAGAGCTGGTAGTGACGAAACTTGGACTAAGGCAGAGGATGCATTAAAGGCAGCTTCTATAGCTTCAGGGATTGAATATATTTTAAACCCAGGCGAAGGTGCTTTTTATGGACCTAAATTGGAATTTGTTTTGCAAGATGCAGTGGGAAGAGATTGGCAATGCGGTACTTTTCAAGTAGACTTAGTATTGCCAGAGCGTCTTGATGCTTCATATATAGATCAAAATGGCAAAAAGTGTAGACCTATAATGCTGCATAGAGCTATATTTGGAACAATCGAAAGATTTACTGGTATTTTGATAGAAGAATATGCGGGTAAATTTCCTTTGTGGTTGGCTCCTGTTCAGTTATCTATCATTACTATTAGCGAAAAATTCAACGAATATGCTAATATATTATATAATAAACTTAAGGAAAAGAATATTAGAGCGGAGTTAGATGATTCATCTGAGAGAGTAGGTCATAAAATTAAAGCTTCAGTGAATAAAAAAATACCTTTACGTATAGTAATTGGTAAACAAGAAATGGAAACAGAAATTTTTCCACTTTCAAAATTAGGCTCGGAAGAAAAACAAATGATAACACTTGAAGAATTAGTGAATTATATTTATGCTAATAGTAAATTATAATCAAATTTAAAATAAGGATTTTATAGATAGTGCGATTTAACAATTTACCCAGAATCAATAACAAAATTAACTCAAAAGAAGTTAGACTAATAGATCAAAATTCTAATATGATAGGCGTCGTTTCTTTGTTTGAAGCTATTAAAGCAGCGCAGCAGGCAGGCCTAGATCTTGTAGAAATATCACCTCAAGCTAACCCTCCGGTCTGTAAGATTTTAGATTTTGGTAAATATAAATATGAGCTTAAAAAGAAAGCACATGAAGTTAAAAAGAAACACAAAGTTGTAGTATTAAAGGAAATAAAATTAAGACCAGCTATTAGTAGCGGAGATCTTGATATAAAAATCAAACAAATAAAAAGTTTCTTAGAAGAGGGCAATAAGGTTAAAGTTAGCATTACTTTTAGGGGTAGAGAGATAGTTCATAGCGTTATTGGAAAAGAAATGATGAACAAAATTTTAAACTCAGTTGAAGAGCTTGCAAAAATTGATACACCACCTAAATTTGAAGGTAATACTATGCTAACTTTACTTTCGGCTGCAAAATCTATACCTATAAAGGAGTAGCAGGGATTGATTGATTTTTAATTACCTCTATAACATTCTTTTATTTTACAGATATATAAATAGTGTAATTCTTCTCTATAAATATATATATTACAAAATAAAATGCTAGAAAATTACGAATTTATTGCTAATTTAATCCAGCTTGATTGTATAGATGGAATAATTTTATTTGGCTCACGAGCTAGATGAGATAATTCCGCTAGAGCTGATATAGATATAGCAATTAATTGTCCTAATGCTACAGATAGTGATTGGTTAAAGATCTTAGATATAATAGAGGAAGCTGATACTTTACTCAAAATAGATTGCGTAAGATTCGATGAGTTAAAGCAAAATTCTTCACTAAAACAAAATATCTCTAGAGAAGGGATCTTAATATATGCAAAAAATCACGTTGAAATTTGAAAAATTCAGTCGAACTCTATCTTCGCTGAATATGATTTATTTGGAAGAACCAAGAGCTGATAGATCCAATATAGACGCTACTATACAGAGATTTGAGTTCACTTTTGAGCTTTGTTGGAAATTTTTAAAAGAATTTTTTCTGCAAAAAGGTCTGGAATTAAATTATCCTAAAGATGTTATAAAGGAAGCATTTGCTTCTGGGTTTATTGAAGATGAATTATTGTGGTTGCAAATGTTAAAAGACCGCAACATGACTTCCCATACATATGATGAAATTCTGGGTGATAATATTTTTCAAAGAATTAAAAATTACGTACCATTATTTATCGAACTAAAAGATAAATTAGCTGCGCATATAGAATGAATAAAGTTTGAATTTTTACCATATAACCTGTTTAATAAACATTGATCCTTTAGTGCCTAATGGACAAAAAATGTGTTGACACAAGACGCTTCATTTTCACTGGCACTCCAGGCAGTGGAAAAACCACCGTTATCAAAGAGTTAGAAAAATTAGGACATGCTGTCATTCATGAAGCCGCAACGGATGTAATTAGCCAAGAGCAAGCTAAGGGAATAGAACAGCCATGGGAAAGTAATGATTTTATTGATAAGATTATTTACATGCAAAAAGAGCGGCAGATGAATTCCACAGGAGATCTGCAGTTCTACGACAGATCACCATTTTGTGCTTATGCACTAAGTCGTTATTTATCTCATTGGCTGGGTAGTGATTTTAAACCAGCGCCTATTTTGTTAGATGAAATTGATCGTTGTTTAGACGCAGGGATTTATCAAAACAGAGTATTTTTCTTTGAAAATCTAGGCTTTATTGAAAATACGGATGTCCGCAAAATTAGCTACGAAGATGCTTTAATTTTCGAACAGATTCATCTTGATGTGTATAACTCATTTGGCTTTGAAATTGTACTTGTGCCCAAGCAATCTATTGAAGAACGTTGCAGATTTGTTGTTACAATTGTAGGTGTCGAAAACTAAATGCGTGTATAATTTTTTATAGTGTAACTTATTGTTAATCATTTTCTCCATTCAAATTTAATTCAAAATTTGATTCACTCAAATTTAATTCATTAAATTCAAGTGTTTCTTCGAATCCATTTCCCTTAGCTATTTCCAAAGGAGTTTTGCCAGCATTATTTGCTAGATTAACGTCAGCGCCTTTATGGATCAAACATTTTGCTATTTCTTTTCTCTTGAACTCCATAGCAAAATGCAAAGCAGTTTTGCCAGTATTATCCGCTAGATTAACTTTAGAGGCTTTAGCTATCAACAATTTTACTATTTCTTCTTGTCCAAAAAGTACAGCACCATGCAAAGAAGAGTTGCCATTAGTAGTAACCAAATTTATATTAGCGCCATTATTTATCAACCATTTTGCTATTTCTACTTGTCCAAAAATTATTGCAGTATGTAAAAGAGTGAAGCCGTCTTCATTCGTTTCATTTATTAAATTTGGTAGCAGTGCTATATATTTGCTAAGCTTTTCTATTCTTCCTTCTTCAACATCTTTGGTTAGTGATTTAATTTTTCCTTGACTAAAAAGTGTTTCATAGAATCCATTTTTCTTAGCTATTTCCGAAGCAGTGTTGCCAGCATTATCCGTTATATTAAAGTCAACACCTTTATCTATCAATAATTCAACTATTTTTTCTCTCTTGAACTCAACAGCAAAATGCAAAGGAGTTTTGCCAGCATTACCAAGTAGATTAACGTTAGCGCCTTTATCTATCAACAATTTTGCTATTTCTACTTGTCCAAAAAGTACAGCAAAATGCAGAGAAGAGTTGTCATTAGTAGTAACCAAATCTATATTAGCGCCTTTATCTATCAACAATTTTGCTATTTCTACTTGTCCAAACATTATTGCAGTATGCAAAAGAGTAAGGCCGGCTTCATTTTTTTTATTTATCAAATTTGGTACCAGCGCTATAGATTGGCTAAGCTTTACTATGCTTCCTTTTGCAATATCTTCCTCAGCTTTTTTGAAGCAATGTATGCTGCAATGTGTATCCAAACTGTTTTTAGGCCATGAAAACATAAAATATACTTATTAATTATTTAATTAAACTTAATGATAACAAGTCAATAATAAAATTAAGAGTTTGAGTTTGCATAGCTTCCAAAAATTAATGGCTAGTGAAAATTCAAAAGTGAAGTGCAACAAAATCACTCGAAATAGTTAAAATTGCCAAAGAATACAAAAGTTAAAATAAAAAGATAATTATAATAGAATTTTTTTATTGTGGATTAGCCTTAATAAGGAGGGGATTATGATGTGCTTGTTGCAATT
>JAIOYM010000025.1 GCA_021741085.1 Rickettsiaceae bacterium | reverse complement strand
GGTGAATAACAAGGCGAAGTATTAATACCAAAACTGTCTGTAAGTTTTTTCATACGAAAACTACGCATATCAATTTCATAAATGTTTATTACACCGTTATTAGCAACAGACATAACTGCCTTGTTGCCGTTAGGAGAAAATCGAGGCGCGAAGGATAATCCTTTAAAATGACCCAATATTTTCTCTTTACCGGTACGTAAATCATATATGAAAACCTTTGCTATCATACGTTCATAGGAAAGATACAGAATTTTACTAGCATCCGGTGAAAGTCTAGGTGTTGATACTAAATTTTTACCATCAGTTAAATATACATTATTATTACCGTCGCTATCCATCATAGCAAGACGAGTTATTTTCTTTTTACCGCTAAAATATTCAGCCACGTAAACTATTTTTGTATCAAAATATCCATCTTGAGCTGTTACCTGCTCATAAATTTTATCAGCTATTCTGTGCGCAACTCTACGCCACAATTTTTTATCAAATTCAAAAGATTTTCCAGCAATAGCTTTAGCTAGGATATTATCCCACAAAATGAAAGTAACTTCATATTCATCGTTATGAAGCTTTTTTATTTCCATATTTAACAAAAGAGCGGCGTTTATTTGCCTCCAAGAAACATATGATGGTGTATGAGATATACCAGTTTTTCTTTCGATAAAAGCTTGCTCTGGAATAATTCTAAAAAACCCCGAATTTGCCAAATCGTTTTTTACAACAGCTGTCAGTTCATTTGCAAAGCTTTGGGGAACATAAGGACCAAGTTTTGCTTGGGCTATAGCGATATTGATAGGATTACTTTGCCCTTTATTTATCTCGATAAGATTACTTTCAGCATAAATTAGACAAGTAAAATTAATTAAAATAACAAATAAGCTGCTTTTAAAAAAATTCATAACCAATCACATATTTTTTGATACATATACAAAATAGATTTGTACATTTCAAAAATTAAATTATATATTATAAACAAAGAGAATTTTTGGTTTTTTCCATATCTCAACACTATCATAGCATACTAGTAATGCTTTTAATAATGTTATTTTTTGTAATTACTCTATACACTTTTCGCATAAAACCATATTGGGTGCATAACCTACTAAACAAAATAGTTTTAGTATGTTTGATAATTTTTACCCGAGATTAAGATTAAAATATTTTTTTTATCTTCTTGCCAATTATGTCGCCTGCCCCAGTCGTAAGCAGCAGAAATGCTGATAGCGCAAGAAGGTTCTGCTTGAATTTGTAGTTTATTTATACAATATTCAGTCCAATATTGTATTTTCTCTTCTTCTACTAACAAAATATCTTCTAGTTTTTGCAAATAGTTGAATGTGCGGTTTGAGACAGAAAGTGTTTTTAAACCATCAGCTATAGTTTCTGGCGATTCACTTAAGCGAAATATTTTTCCAGTTTTAATAGAAATATGGGCGTCATTTGCATTTTTAGGCTCGACTCCAAATAACAATGCCTTTTGATTGACTAATTCTTTAGCTAAATAAGAACCCGCCAACAAACCACCACCACCACATGAGGCAAAAATAGTATCAATATTTGGATTTTCTTGTAACGCTTCATAACACATGGTTCCAGCACCAGCTATACTATAATCGCTATCTGATGGGTGCAGATAATAAAAACCATTTTTTCCATCGGAAAGGGTTTTTTCTTCTGCTTCTTGCCTATTACTTGTACAAATTAGCTCCACAGAATTTTGTCTGATTAGTTTTAGCTTATACTCAGAAACATAGTTAGGCACATATATTCTTGCTTCGATGTTTAGGAGATTTGCCGCCCAACCAAGAGCTATACCGTGATTACCAGTAGTGTAAGCTACTACCTTTTTAGGCAATCTTCCTTGTTCTTTTAGAGTTAGTAAATGATTAAGTACGGCCCTAACTTTAAAAGCCCCTGTAACTTGCTCTGTATCCAATTTTAGATAAACATTATGCCCCAGTTCATTAGTTAGAATATCTGAGAAAATCAAAGGCGTATTTATTAGATATCCGGATATACGGCTATATGCTTCTTTGACTATTTCTGGATTTAGTATTAACATTTACTTGTAAAAACTTTTTAGTGTTGAATTTAGAAATATTGTTACTATATAGATTGTTTAAGAAGTACTCTAACATAAAAATAGGAAAATAGAAATAATGTCCCAAAAAAAACCACTCCCGTTAATAGCATTAAAAGATATGGTTATATTTCCTCATATCATGGTTCCACTATCGATAGGGAGAGAAAAATCTTTAAAAGCTATTGAGGCGTCTAACGCTAGTAAAGATAAGAAAATTATTTTAGTAACTCAAAAAACTTCCACTATAGAAAATCCTACAGAAAATGATCTTTATGATGTAGGTGTTATAGCAAAAATAATGCAGGTGGTATCTGATCCTAACGAAAATGGCAAAGAACTTAAAATATTGGTCACCGCTCAACAACGAATTAAACTAACAGCTATACACGATAAAGAATATCTTTCTGCTTCTTATGAATTACTTGGAAACGATTCTATTTCGGATTTAGATGAATTACATCTCTATTCCCAAAAGCTTTTAGATAAATTTTTAGAATATATAAAGCTAGATAAAAAAATCAATCCCGAAATTATTACCACTCTTAAAGATGAAGCCAACGATGAATTCATAATAAATTTTATATCTTCAAATGTTAAAATTGCCTTACAAAAGGTGCAAGAACTTTTATCGATAGATGACCTAGTTTCAAAAGCAAAAAAATTATTAGCAATTTTAACCAGAGAAGTAACTAATCTTGAAACCGAACAATTAGTACAAAATAAAGTAGAGCAACAGCTAAAAAAATCTCACAGAGACTACCTAATCAATGAGCAGATAAAAATCTTGCAAAAAGAATTGGGGGAAGATGATAAATTCGACTTTTCTTCTTACGAAAAGAAAATGAATGAATTGCAACTTTCTAGTGAAGCTAAAGACAAAGTATTAAGCGAGATAAAAAAATTAAAATCCATGAATCCAATGTCTTCAGAGACTTCTGTGATTCGCAGTTATCTTGACGTGATATTGAATTTACCCTGGGGAAAAGAGAAGCAGGGTAAAATAGATCTAAAAATAGCTAGCCAGGTTTTAGACAAAGACCATTGTGGAATGGAAAAAGTAAAAGAGCGTATATTAGAATATCTAGCTGTATTAAAACGCGCTAAACAAATGCAAGGCCCCATATTATGTTTAGTGGGCCCTCCTGGCGTTGGTAAAACTTCTTTGGTAAAAGCTATAGCAGAAGCTACTAATAGAGAGTATGCAAAATTCTCTCTTGGCGGAGTTCGTGACGAAGCAGAAATTAGAGGACATAGAAGAACATATCTAGGATCTATGCCTGGAAAACTTATTTCTATTCTAAAAAAAGTTAAAACTGATAATCCTGTAATTTTACTCGACGAAATAGACAAAATGGGCTTTGATTATCGCGGAGATCCAGCATCTGCGCTCTTAGAAGTTTTAGATCCGGAGCAAAATAAACGTTTCGCCGATCATTATTTAGAGGTTGAATACGATCTCTCTAAAGTGCTATTTATAGCTACGTCTAACTCTTATGATATTCCACCAGCGTTGCTTGATAGGTTAGAGGTTATAAAGGTGCCGGGTTATTTAGAGACGGAAAAATTATCGATAGCAAAAAAACATTTGCTACCGAAATTAAAACAATCTCATAAAGTAAAAGAAAATGAGTTTTTAATAACTGATGATGCTATACTTTCTACAATACAGTATTATACAAGAGAATCAGGGGTTCGTTCTTTAGAAAGAGAGCTTGCTACTGTTGTGCGTAAAGCTTTAAAAAGTATAATAGAAGGTAAAGAAAAAACTGTAAGTGTAGAGACAAAAGATCTAGAAACATATCTTGGAGTACAAAGACATCAATTCAATGTTGCTGAAGTAAAAGATATTATAGGTACCACTACTGGCCTAGCTTATACAGAATCGGGAGGGGATTTGTTGTCTATAGAGGCTGTATCGATGATCGGCAAGGGCGAAGTTAAAGCTACTGGTAAGATTGGAGAAGTTATGAGAGAGTCTACGCAAACTGCTTATAGTTGCTTTAAATCTCAAGCTGATAAATTAAATATACCAGAGACAGCCTATAAAGACCGTGATGTGCACCTGCATTTTCCAGCCGGAGCCATACCTAAAGATGGGCCTTCAGCTGGTATTGCTATTTTTACTTCTATAGTATCAATGATGTTGCAAAAACCAGTAAAGCATGATGTTGCTATGACTGGAGAAATAACATTATTGGGTAGAGTGTTGCCTATAGGAGGTTTGCGTGAAAAATTACTTGCTGCTTTAAGAGGTAATATTAAAACTGTAATTATTCCCGAAGCAAATATGCGTGATTTAAAAGAAGTACCAGAAGATATAACCAAAGAACTTAAGATAATTGCAGTGAAAACTTCAGATGAAGTATTGAAAATAGCTTTGGCTAATTAATAAAAAAACTTATTCTTATAAAATGATTATGAATAATATCAAACTTCCAATATATTTAGATTATCAGGCAACGACTCCCCTAGACCCAAGAGTATTGGATGTAATGCTACCATATTTTACTGAAAAATTTGGTAATCCACATTCTCGTAGTCACTCATTTGGTTGGGAAGCAGAATCTGCTATAGAACAAGCTCGAAAAAACGTAGCCCAATTAATTTCTGCCGAAGCAAAGGAAATTATATTTACCTCTGGAGCCACTGAATCTAATAACTTGGCAATTAAGGGTATAGCAAAATTTTATGAGAAAAATCGTAATCACATAATTACTCTTGGAACCGAACATAAATGTGTCTTGGACACTTGTAGACACTTGGCTCAAGAGGGATTTAAAATAACTTATTTACCAGTTCAAACTAATGGTCTTATAGATTTAAATGAGCTTGAAAAAGCTATAACGGATAAAACTCTACTTATTTCTATAACAGCTGTGAATAGCGAAATAGGAGTAATTCAACCACTTGAAGAAATAGGAAAAATATGCCGCAAGCATAATGTATTTTTCCATACCGACATAGCGCAAGCTTTTGGTAAAATACCTATCGATGTAAACAAAATGAACATTGATTTAGCTAGCATCTCATCGCATAAAATTTATGGGCCTAAGGGCGTTGGCGCTTTATATGTTAGAAGAAAACCAAGAGTACGATTAGTACCGATATTTAATGGTGGCGGCCAAGAAAGGGGTATGCGTTCAGGCACTCTACCAACAGCTCTATTAGTTGGTTTTGGAAAAGCAGCCGAATTGGCCAAATCTGATATGCAAAAAGACTTTAATCACTGCAGCAAATTATTTGCACACTTTTTTAATATCCTAGATAACAAACTAACTCATGTATATTTAAATGGTGATAAAGACCAAAGATATCCAGGGAATTTGAATTTAAGTTTCGCTTTCGTGGAAGGTGAATCTTTAATACTTGCGATAAAAGATTTAGCTGTATCTTCTGGTTCAGCTTGTACTTCTGCGTCTCTTGAGCCATCATATGTACTCAAAGCTTTAGGTGTAGACATAGAACTAGCCCACACTTCTTTAAGATTCGGTTTTGGTAGATTTACTACAATTGATGAAGTAGACTATGCCGCAAACCTAATAGTAAAAAAGGTTCTAGAGCTAAGGGAATTAAGCCCTCTATGGGAAATGACTCAAGAAGGTATAGATTTAAAATCTATCAACTGGAAAACTCATTAAATAGCTGTTACTATTTAACATAGTTTAGGGGCAATTCAAACTTTCGTTAACATGCTGTATTTTTCTTTTGATTTTTTAATAAAAAATGCATCAGCTATAAGTTGAAATTGTTCCTTTGCTATTGTTGTATTATTAGTCATTAAATGTTTGAAAACTGAATTTATCCCTTTCTGTCTTTTTGTACATCAATATTAACAAACCTAGTTCATCAAATATTAGGAGGTTACTTCATCATGCTACATAAAATACTTATCGTTCTAGCCAACATAAAATTCTGCAAATTTTATTCTTGCGAAAAAAACACCGTACAAGATCTTTTAGCGGGTAAAAATTTATTACCAGAGGCACATATCAAACCTGAAAAACATAACGGCGGATTCAGTAAATCTTCATCCACACAAAGTCATTTTTTTGAACCACATACAGACCCAAAACAAATAGACCTAGAACACTCTGCCAAAAATTTAATAGACGAACTTAATAGCTTCATAAACAATCATGAGGAATATAACAAAATAATATTAGCTGCTGAACCAAAATTACTTGGACAGTTAAGAAAACTAATGCCAGTAAATTTAAAAAATCTTATATCCGAAGAAATATCAAAAGATTTAGTAAAAGAGCAACCCGAGCATTTTGAAAAATCTATTTTTAAGAAAAACAAATTAGCTAATCAACTAATATAACTTTTATAACTATAATATGGTTGTTAATACAGAAATTGATAAATTTGAAAAAATTGCTGCCGAGTGGTGGAAATCTGGTGGCAGCTTTGACATGCTGCACCAAATTAACCCTATTCGTATAAATTACATCAAGCAGATAATTTTTGAAAATTTCCCTCCTAATTCGCAACATGATTTTTCTGATTTAAATATTTTAGATGCTGGCACTGGCGGAGGTTTAGCGAGTATTTCTTTAGCTAAACTTAAAGCCAGAGTAGATGCAATAGACGCGGGGCAAAAAAATATCGATGCCGCGCAAAATTATGCAAAACTCAATGATGTTAACAATATAAATTTTATTTGTAGTGCTATAGAAAATTTTTGTCCCGATAAATTATATGACGTAATAATTTGTTTAGAAGTTTTAGAGCACGTAGAAAATCCGAAAGCAACAATTGCGCATCTATCTTCTTTGCTTAAAGAAAATGGGATTATTTTTGTATCAACTTTAGATAAATCTTATATCTCATGGTTAATGTCGATATTCATCGCTGAAAATATTTTAAATTTTTTGCCTCAAAATACTCACGAGTATGATAAGTTTATTTCTCCCAAAATGCTTGTCAACCTTTTCGTCTGCAACAATTTAAAAGCTTTAGATATCAAAGGCCTTAATTGGCACCCTGAAGGTTTTAAGATCTCAAAAATGATATTATCTAATTATATTATATCTGCTAAAAAAGTTTAAGCTTTCTTGAAAAACTTTCACAGTTAAAGGATAAAAGATAACGTTTATAAAACACCAAAACTAGCAATCTTATTTGTCACCCAAAAACAACTAGTTAAAAAAATTTAATTATTATTTAGCCTATAGCTTTTTAAAAGCACTAATTTTTTGTTACTATTTTAGTTGAAATATAAGTACTTTTAAAACTTAATACAAAGTAAATATGTTGCTATATTTCAAAAAATAGTACTTTAATTAAAAAAAGGAGCCTAGTTATGTCTTTATCTATCCGTCAATTCGCAAATAATGTTAATTTACCTATTGCTCAACAGTATTTATTAGCTGTACCGCAATTTATTGATGGTGCCATATCGCCACTTTATCCGCTGATTTTTTCTGCAATTAACGACAGTACAGATTTATCAGCTGATCAAAAAACAAAATTAACCGATAGTATAGTAGCTGTTTTTGAAGCTCTTCAAAACGATGTGTCGTTTGATAAAGAATCTCTAGATTCTATTGCTGATAAGTTCGAAGGTTTAGCAAAATTACCTGAAGAATTATTAATAAAATTGCCTAATATTTTATATTCTACTGTTTGGCCATATTTAGAAGCTTTTCAAGCTTGGGCTTTTAAAAACAATGCCGGTGAACAGTTAAAAGTTATTTCCGTTTACTCACATTTTATATTCGAATTAATAACCTGTGATATTATTCTGTCTATTTCTGAATCTAATAACAACGAAGCATTAAAATCATTAAAAAATACAGAAAAAGATGCTCTAGTTGCTTTTGGTAGAGACAAGCTATTTTCTGGAGCATCGGCTATGGATTTACATAAAGCATTATTTGAAATCTCGAACAAATTTAATGGTGGATTATCGCAAGGTATATTAGAGACTAGCGCCAAAAATGTTGATGCTTTAAACGAAATAATTAAGCAAGAAGAAAAATTTACTGCTGACAACTCAAATGTAAAGTGGGTAATTGACGATGGATTAAAAATAACTATAGGAGTTTCAAATGCAGCACTTTCAGCATTGATTCCTGCTATAAAAGGTATAGCTTCAACATTCGCACCAATGTTAAACAATTCAGACCTAAATGGAGCTTTAGTTAACACAATATTTGGTGGTAACTTCGGTCAAGAAGGATTGATACAAAAAATTGTAACCTCAACCATCTTGAGAGATTTATCCTCAGGAAGCTCTTCTATTACCTTAAATAGCTTTGAAAATTTAATCGAAGTTATGTTTAAAGTTTTTAATGAAGAAACTTTAACGGGAGTAGCTGAAAATATAGGATTGAGCTTAAAAGGCTTAATAGATATGTTAAGTTTAAACTGTGTAAATTTAAGTAATTCACTAAGCACACTCGCTAGTACATCAGTTGAGATTGGTAGTGACAAGATACCTTCATCTTTATATCCAATAAAAATATTCGTTGGAGCTTTAGCAGATGGTGTGAATCCCAATAGTTCGCATACAGATGTTGTAAATCTTAGCGGTCATTCTGAGGAACTATAACTTCTAGTCATGACACAACAATTGGTAGCCTTTTAATTTTAGGGCTACTTATATTAAGATTGCTTTTGAGGTGGTAGAGAAGACCAGAGCTTTTTTGTATAAAGCTATTAAATAACTTCTTCTACTGCCTCAATTTCTGGAATATACTGCTTTAACATAGACTCTATACCGTTTTTTAGAGTTATTGTAGAACTTGGACATCCCGAACAAGCACCCTGCATGCGTAGCTTCACAACACCGTCTTCAAAAGCCACAAAAATTATGTCTCCCCCGTCAGCAGCAACCGATGGCCTTATGTAATTATCCAATATTTCAATAATTTGTTTTTCAATTGCACTCAAATTATCATATATAATATTCTGACTAAAGCTAGTATCCGAATTACTTTTCCTATATATAGGTAATTTCGCAAGTAAATAACTACTTATCGTCATCAAAATCTCTGGCTTAATTAATTCCCATCCAATATTTTCGTGCTTAGTTATAGTTATGAAATCTGTGCCAAAAAATACTGCCTTTACACCTTCTATATGAAATAGCTGATTAGCCAAACCGCTTTCGTGCGAGGCTTCAATGTTGTCAAAAAACTTTGTTTCACCGGGGCTTATTTCTTGACCTGGTAAGAATTTTAAAGCATTTTGATTTGGCGTGAACTCTGTCTCTATATACATATCAATTTCTTTTACCGGTAAATTTTTTGAGATTAAACAACGTTAATATTGGGGCTGAAACAAAAATAGAGGAATAAGTACCCACTATAATGCCTACAAAAACTACCAAACTGAAACTTCTTAACGCTTCTCCTCCAAATAATATCAAAGCTAGATTTGCAAGCAGGGTAGTAAGAACCGTAAGCGTAGTCCTAGAAAGAGTTTCATTTATACTTGAATTAATTATCTCCTTGGTATCTTTTTTTGTATATTTGCGGAAATTTTCTCTAATACGATCGTAAATAACAACTGAGTCATTTACCGAATAACCTATAACAGTTAATATTGCGGCTATGGTGCTTAAATTAAAATCCAATCTTGTGTAACTTATAAAACCTAAACATAATATCGTATCATGTATAAGTGATGAAACCACACCCAAACCAAACTGCCATTCAAAACGAAACCATACATACACCATTATAGCTGCAAAGGCTAAGATAATAGCTTGAAAACCGCTCCAAACAATTTGCGCGCCAACTTGGGGGCCAACGAAATCTATCTGTCTATATTCAATTTCATTGGGGAAATTTTTATCCAATTTATTTTTTATTATCTCGATTGTTTTATCAAAATCTAAATTTTGTTGTGCTGCAACCCTTATAGAAACATTGTTTTCTGTGCCAAAATTTTGTATCACAACTTCACCAATCTTTTCCTCAGATAGCAATGTACGCATTTTAGATATTTCGGGAACGTTTTTAGTTTGAATGTCTATACTTATACCACCAACAAAATCTATACCATAATTAAATTGGAATACTATTACATGTAATAAGCTTAACAATACAAGTGCAATTGCTATAATATAATTTAGCTTGCGGAATTTGACAAAATTAATGTTGGTGTTATCTGGTATAAGTTTTAATGGAAATAATTGCATATTTTTTAATTTAATATTGTGCCTATTGGTAATTTATAACCTCGTAAAAATTCTTTGCTAGTCATCTTATTCTTACCAGATCTTTGTAAAACTTCAACTATTAACTCACCATCTCTGCAAGCTATCGTAATTTTATCATCCATAACCTGCCCGGATAGAACTTCTCTTTTTACATTATTATATTTGGCTTGAAAAATTTTTATTATTTCTCCGTTATGTAAAAAAAATGCACCAGAAAAACTACTAAAGGCCCTTATTTGCCTTTCAATGTCTTGAGCGGAATTATTCCAGTTAATTCTTAAATCTTCTTTACTTATTTTATGGGCATAACTAGCGCCTTCGTTGCTTTGTGCTAAAGGTTTTAAGTTATCTATATTACCTAATGTTTCAAGGAGAAGTTCTGCGCCCAAATTGGCTTTTAATCGACTTAGTGTTTTGTAATCTATATTATCTTGCAAATCTACATGCCTTTGCATTAATATATCGCCTGTATCAACACCCTCATCCATCTGGATTATACATACAGAACTCTCAAGTTCTCCAGCTAAAATTATATGTTGAAGCGGAGCAGCGCCACGAAATTTAGGCAATTTAGAAGGGTGTATATTAATACAACCATATTTTTTATTTTTCAAAATAGCTGCCGGCAATATCATGCCGTATGATACTACAACTATTAGGTCGGCATCAATATCAGTGATTTGTTGCTGTACTTCTGCTAATTTTAAACTAATTGGCGTATAAACATCTAAATTATACCTATTTGCCAACTCATGTACAACAGTTACACCTAACTTATACCCCCTACCCTTTGGCTTAGGAGGGTTAGTAAAAACTGCTACTACCTTGTGATGGCTTTCTATTAGCTTTTCTAAAGCTGGGCAAGAAAACTCGGAGCTGCCCATAAAAATTATTTTCATAACTCTTGGGTGTTCTTTATTTTAGCCAATTTCTTCATCGCAAACTCTTTTTTTAAATGAGATAAATAATCTACAAGAAGCCTGCCATCTAAATGATCAATTTCATGTTGAATAGCTCTAGCAAGCCACCCATCAGCTTCCAAGATAACATTATTATTATTATAGTCTTGATATTTAACACTTAAAGAAGAGGGGCGATTTAACTCTATACTCTGCTCTGGCAGAGATAAACAACCTTCACTAGCACCAACTTTATCTTCAGATAGTTTGATTATTTCTGGATTCACTAAAAATAGAGGGTAAAATCCTTCTTGCCTAGCTATTTCATCAGGATTTACTAGATCTTGCATATCAATAACAATTATTCTTTGCAAAACTCCAACTTGAACCGCTGCAAGCCCTACCCCCTTGTTATGGTACATAGTATTGAGCATATCATCCATAAAACTTTTGGTGTTGATATCGTGGGTAGTTACGTTTTTTGACCTCTGTCTTAATATATAATCAGGAGCAGTAACCAAATTTAACACAGCCATAATTACTGATTATGTTTTATCTAAAAATTAACTTTTACTTATTTGTATATAATATAATTCAAACAGCTTGAAAAAGCTATAGCTAGAGTTTGAGCTAGATTAAAAAAATTAGCATTTTGAAATAGCCCCCGAGAAAAAGATTTAGTTGCAAGACTATCCAATCTAAATATATACTTTAAGTTGTGCAATGAAGATGTTTTTAATCCAAATGCTTGAAATTAAATCTAATATTAAAAGAATTGGAGTTTTGTTACTGCTGTTACTACTATTACTAAACATAGTTGCATTCTTTGCACTTTATATTATGAACAATTCTATACTTAAGGACATAGAAGCTACCAAGAAAAATATTAATGATATGCGAAGTAGTGAAACATTTTTTTTATACACACCTCAAAATATTGGTAGTACAAAGTCTATATTAGAAAATCTAACTAAAATTACTGGCAACAAAGCCTTTATAACTAAATTAAATATCATAAATACCACAAACACCCTAGAGTTAAGTATAAGAGCACAAGATATAGATAGTTTATACTCATATCTACAAGAACTTGTAAGCAAGGTAAAGCAATCATTATTTATAAAGAATATTGTTATTAGTAGCAATCAACCCAAATTTGATAATCCTAAAGATTCTAAAAAAAACGAAGATGCAGAGGTACCATTTATTATTAACTATTTAAACAAACAAATGGCTAATAACAAAAACAATAAAATAAAAAACAACTCAAAAAGATCAAATGTTAAAGTATACAATTATAAAGCTAAAGTTACCTTGGGGAATTTTAACTAAAATATCTTTATGGATGACTTCGCGCAAAAAACAAATACAAGCTTTTGTGCTAACTCTATCAATTATTGTTACTGTTTGTTCTAATATACTCTCTTTGAAAAGTTATTTTAACAATGAGGTGTATTTAAAAAATCTTGAAAGTAATTTGAATTTTAATAGCGCTCCTTTTGTTTATAATGTTGATTCCATTAATAATTTTATTTACAGTTGCATCTCAAAAAAAATTAACTTTATTTCTAATGAAGAGAATTTTACCTTACTAAACAAAGATAATGAGAAAAAATTTTTTTTGATAGACTACAAGCTACAATTCACTACTAATTATAACGAATTGATGCAAATTTTAGAAAAATTTAGCGACTCAAGAATGATTTATAAAATTTTAAACTTGAGTTTTAATAATATAGATTATAACCAGCTTCAGATTACATTAAATTTACAGGCATTAGCTTATGACAAGAAATGATAAAAAACTAATAACCTTTGCTAGTATCTTTTTATTTATCTACATGAATATAGTTACTACGAATATTATTTATGCTGAAAAGTCTGCCGATAATGAAACAAACCCAACAAAACCTATAATAAATTTCTCTACAGATTATAAGCTGCAAGGCATTTTTATAGGAGAGAATCATAAATATTGCATAATAAATAATCATATTTTAGGCGTTGGTTCTACAATTCAAGATATTAAAATCATCTCTATAGATTTAGACAGTGTATTAATAGAGAATCTATATAATGATACGTTTCAACTTATAGTAAACGTTTATAATTAAAACTTATGCGATATGAAAAGGCTTGTTGCTATAATGTTGTTTTTAGTTTTAAACTCCACAGCTACCTTTTCTGATGAAAGTAGACTTAGAGGATTATTGCAGATATCTGACCAATATATTTATGCACTCGTACAAAAAGTAAATACAATTATTACTACTAATTCCAGTTCCAGTTTTCCTGGACAAAATATCCTTGTAAGCTCTGATGGATCAGATATTATTAACCCCTTCTTTGAAACCCTAGCGATTAGTTCTGATTATAAAATCAAAATACAATTCAAAGCTATCACTAATACAGCCATGAATAGCTCTGTAAATAAAGAATTTGAAGGAAAACGTATATTGCTTATACCTATCATAGAATCGCAAGAAATATCAAATAATTTAGGCCAGGTAATATCATCTTGGCAATGCGTAACAGATATAGATAACTTCACGAATCATTTAGTTGGAGTAAGAAAAGAATCTAATTGGATCTCTCCTGTAGGTATAGTATCAGACAATAAATATTTAAACGACTGTATAGGTGTTAGCATTAACTATTTGGATGATATTTGGTGAATTTAACCAAATCTAAAGACTATAGTGTGCTATTAAACAAAATATATATGCGCACTTTAAAAAATATGAAGTAAAATTGAAAATTTACTACAAACAATGCTTGACCGGTAAAAATAAAGATGCTATAAATTGTTAGTAATGTTAAAAACGCTGATTTGCATTATCTTATAACATTTACCAGAGCCCGTAGCTCAGCTGGTAGAGCGCCTGACTTTTAATCATGATGTCCCGAGTTCGAATCTCGGCGGGCTCACCAGAATCTTTCTGGTGATTATCTTAGCGGTTTCTTGAAATACCACTCAAACAATTGCACTAAAACACCCCTAGCTATACAGAACAAAATTATTATTTGGTTATTGCAAACTTATTCCCCCTCCTTTTTTAGGTTGTTTAACGTGTTTTTTATCCTTTTGCACAACTGAAGCATCAGAATGAGGCTGTTGTGATGTACTATTGTTAATACCACGCTTAATCTCAAAAACTTGTCTTTCTAGATTACTTAGAGTTTTTTGGGAAGATTCATTTACCCTAGCCTCCAAAGAATTTGTTATGGAGGTTAATCCCAAAGTCTTAGTAACTACACTCAAGGCATGAAGAAACTTATCTTTAAATCTTAAATGATCTGATTTGAATTTTCGTGCATCTTGTTCT
>JAIOYM010000024.1 GCA_021741085.1 Rickettsiaceae bacterium | reverse complement strand
GTTAGAAATTTTAGCCCATAAATTTTCACGTCGTTCTGTCAATGTAGAAATAGCGTCACGATTAAAATCCAGGGTAATTTGACATTGATACCAATAGCTAAACCAATTTCCTAAGGCATCTGCAATGTAATTTAGTAAAGGTATGATAGTCTCTTCCCACAGAGCTAGTCTAGCCTCATGCATATTACTATAGGTGCTATCACCAGCTATCCCAAGAAGTTGTGGCGGAACGCCAAAGGCAAGAGCAATTTCTCTAGCAGCGCAATTTCTAGATTCAATAAAATCCATATCTTTCGGACTAATATGCATTTCTTGCCATTCAAGACCACCTTCAAGCAGCATGGGTTTGCCAGCATAGCTAGCACCTGAATATTTTTCAGCCAATTGCTCTTTTAAGCGATGGAACTGATCGTCATTCAAATATGACCCATTTTTTACAACCAATGCACCGCTAGGTCGAGCACCATTTTTTAACAAAGCATGATTCCACTCAGAAGATTTATTATGTAAAGCTATAGAAAGTTTTGCTGCATTTAAAGGTGAGAAACCTTGAATATTATCTTTTGGATTATAAGTGCGTAAATGCAATATCTGGCTCTGCTGTGTTTCTGAGTCTATGTAGTAACGTTTTTTGCCATTATATTCGTAGCCTTTAAGGATATAATTTTCTAATATTGGGTTAACAAGATCATTTTTTAGTACATGAATTTCTTTAACTCCTATACCTACTGAGGCAAGAGCTAAAATATAACTACTACCAAATAGCAACTTGTTAGAAATGAGGTTTATAAAAAACTCTGCACCACCTTTTCCTGGGTTAGGTCTTTGTAATAATCTTGTTAAATATTTAATACTCGACTCATCTAAACCTTCGCTTTGCAAATTCCAAGGCACATGGCTTGCAGCGTTAGCTATAAGATTCACGCATTTATATACTATAACGTTATTTTGATAGCCAATATTGTCAAAATCAAAACTTCCTTTTGACCATGAATCTATATCTTGATATTGGTAAAAATTATTTACAGACTTTTTATTTGTACTAAAAAAATTAGATAGGTATTTTTTGATCATAGTTGAATTAAAATAATAAGTTGATAGATTAAGCTTACCTATTATTTACAAGAGCACTAAGACGTAAAATTAAAAATAATTTGCAATTAATTTAAGAAACGAGAAAGGGATGATTAGAGTTTTTAGCAAATATTCGTTACCTATGTTTCTAGGCAACTATAGGAATACTCATTAAAGTCTTATGGTCATTGCCATCCGTCTTTACTTTAGATAACTCGTTATGCTCTTGGGGTTTTTGGTCAACGTTAACATATTTTGCTAAATGCTCTAATGTAGTTTTTTTTCCATCATCATGTAACTGGGAGAATTTTTCTGTCGCTTTGTTTATATCCAACATTCCTATATCCTTTGGATCTAATATTATCGTATTTATGGCATGCTCTTTTCTTAAATATTTAGCAGTTTCAATATTTTTCTCTGCGAGAATTATGATTCCGCCAACAAAGCTATTTAAATAAGCTTGTGAAATTGAACTTGTCCACTTTGATAAAATAGATGTAGAGTTTGAGTGGAGAACATTGTAATAAGCTTTTGTGTCGTCACCTGCAAAGCAGAAAGTTAAAGTTCTACCTTTATTGCTAAAATAGCTTATTGGTATATTATCTACGATACCGCCGTCGCAATAATTTACATTATTAATTTTTACGAGTTTAAATGCTCCAGGAAAGGCTGATGAGGCGCCAGCAGCAAGAGAAATAGCTGTGTCAGGAGAATTTTCAGCATTAAATATTAGTAATTTTCCTTTATTTTTGCTATCTGTAGCTGTGGCAGTAATATGTAGCTTTTTGAATTTTTCTGGATCTATTTCTCTTAAGAGTGCTAAGTCTGCAAAAGTTATTTTTTGCGCTGTGGTTTTAAAGTTATTCGGTTCTTCAAGAGTTATCGTATTTTCTGTTGTTAATTTATTTTTTAATTTTTCAAGCACCTCTTCTGCATTAACTTCAGTATTAGTTGTATATACATAAAATTTTTGTTTAAACCCATCAGTTTCTAGATGTTCCTTGATAGAAAAACGCATAAGTTTTTCTATAAATTGCTGCAGAGGTAAGTTATCCTCATTAGCTGGTATACCATTATATTTAACAAAGGCTTGAATTGCCATCATAAATAGATTATTAGCTCTTGTGGGTCTAGTGAATTCGGTAAATGCTTTGGTTCTCAAGAGTGCTGTTAAGAGTTTTGGATCGACACCTGTAGCCATTAAAGTTACTATCAAAGCCCCAATTGAAGAGCCCGCTACTTCCTCTATTTGTTTGAGTAAACCAGTCTCATGCAAGGCTTCATAAGCCCCTGTGTACATTATACCCTTAGCACCTCCGCCCGATAGAGTTAAATTTACAACGGGTTCTTTTTGATTAATTTGAGCTTTGTCTTGGTTGTGCACGATTAAAACCCTATTTTAGTTATTAATAAACAATTGCCTTTAATTATATTATAGTATAATTAATTTGCATAAACCATTTTTGCTGTATAATTTTTTTTAATACAACAACAATTGTTAAGTTAATTTTGTACTTTATGACTTGTCATGCACTCCAACAATTCTAATATTAAAAGAAATTTCAACAACTCGATTACTACACTAATCCCACAGCTCCTAACAAGTAGACGAACTAAAGGATTATCAAATCAAGACTAGAGTAAAACATTATTTTCGTATACCTCCTTTGTGCTAAAGGAGCGCATGCTGATTAATTTTCTTTAAAATTTTTCTATTTAAAGCATTAAAGCGCGCAAATCTTATATTAAGTATGGTAATTTATGTAAATTTCTACTTGCCATACTGATTATATTAATATACGGTATATATGTTAAAGTATTAATAACAATAATTATATTATTTATCAATATTAATTTCATTAACGCATATTTAAAGTATTAATAAGACGCAAATATAATATAAAATTATTTATTATGACAATTACAGAAGTAACATATACAACAGAAGTCAATCAATTTCTTCTTGACTTAAGCTCTTTGCGTGACGATTCTTTTGCTCTAAAATACAAAGAATTAAAAGTATTAGACTTAAACCGAGCTTTAAAATATGAAAATAAAAAATTATTAACTCAACTATTTAACAAACTAAAGTATCTAACTCAATTAAAAACATTAGACTTAAGTGAAAATGGTATAAATAGTTTTGATCATTCAAAATCTCAAAACGTCCACGGCAATAGTGTAAAAGAGTTATTTGAAGGCTTAGGTAAGTTAACTGAATTAGAAGTACTAAACTTAAACAACAATACTATAGGTGTTAAAAACCTTGAGTCCAACAAAAATAATCTAGGAGTAGATTTTTTCTCCAAAGCTCTTGGAAATCTTACAAAATTAAAAGTATTAAACTTAGCCAATAATCATTTAAAAGAAGACGCAGATGAAGGTTTTTATTTGGCTCTGAAGAAACTTTCTTCTACATTGGAAGTGCTAGACCTAAGCCGTAATTACATAGCTGGAGATAATCCGAATAACTGCGATGCTCTTAAGATATATAAACACCGAGGCAAACCAAATGGAGATGAACGAGTAAAATATTTAGCTGAAGCTCTTAAAGATCTTAAAAACTTAAAAATATTAGATTTACGTACTAGTGGGATAAAGAAAGACTCCCAATTCGTTCCTTTATTGAATGCTCTTATTGAGAGCGGAGCTCCATTAGAAAAATTAAATTTGAGCTGCAATCATGCAGGAAAGAAAGGAGGAGAAGCTCTAGCTAATCTTGTGAAGTATACTCCAACATTAAAAGTACTGGTAATGCAGCATACTTATATGGGTGCAACTTCACCAATAAAGCTATTCAAAGCTTTGCCTTCTAACTTAGAACACTTAGATCTGGACTATAGTTTAAAGACATCAAATGATGTAGCTAGTGAACTAGCTAATATGTTGAAAAATAGCAGTAAATTAACATACTTATGTATATCGAATAATAATATTAGTAATGAAGCCGCAGAAAAGATAGCTGAAGGTATTAGGGAGAACGTGAGTTTAACCACCTTAAATTTATCATATAATAAGATAGGATTAGAAGGAGCAAAAAAGATAGCTGAAGGTATTAGGGAGAACTCGAGTTTAACCACCTTAAATTTATCATATAATAAGATAGGATTAGAAGGAGCAAAAAAGATAGCTGAAGCTCTCGAAGGAAAGCAATTCGAAAACTTAATACTATCATTAAATAATTTCAATTCTGGAAATGGAAGCATTAAAGATCTATTCCATGCTCTAAGTCGTATCAAAGTATTAAAAAAGATTGATATATCAAACAACAATTTATCAATAATACAAGGACAAGAGATGGCCAAAATCTTGAAATCTTTACCAATAACAGAAATAAACTACTTTGGGAGCTATAGATTTTTGGAGAACCGATCCAATGAAGCTATTGATAATGCTATAAATGCACACAAAGCGTTTAATGATCTTTTGAAACAATCGTTGGTTATTTCCACCCCAAATGTTTTTAAATTTTTAGTTGAAAATAAAGAATATTTAGAGAATCCATTTGTAAAAAAATTGCTATTTAACCCAACTTTTTGGCAAAATGATCAAGAAGAAATAAATAAGTTTGGGATAAAAGAGCTTCTATTTATTCAGGCTATAAAAGAGTTTAATGAAAAGATAACCCAAGTTAAAGGGCAATTACGAGCTGATCTTTTGTCGAAGGAGTTAATAGAAAAAATACTACTAAAAGAGCCTGAAGAATGTCTAAAAGAGAATAGATCACATGAGGCACTAAAAAAAGCACTTGAATATGTCTCTCATAAAAATAGCTTTGAGATTATATGGAACTTTACAAAAAACCAATTAGTTCGTGAATCAACGTCAGAGGAAAAGATAATCTCATGTAAAAATTCTATATTAGAGTTAGATGATAAGATAAAATTACTTTTATCCCGTGATTTTAAGATTCCAGAAGTAAGAGAAGAAGCTAAAAAACTATTATCTGATAAGATAGAATCAGTTAAAAAGCAATTACGAACTGATCTTTTGACGAAGGAGTTAATAGAAGAAAAACTAGAAGTCATTGAAAAATATCTAGAAGAGAATAGATCAAATGAGGCACTAGAAAAAGTACTTAAATATGTCTCTAATGAAGATAGCTTTGAGATTATATGGAACTTTACAAAAAACCAATTAGTTCGTGAATCAACGTCAGAGGAAAAGATAATCTCATGTAAAAATTCTATATTAGAGTTAGATAATAAGATAAAATCACTTTTATCCCGTGATTTTAAGATTCCAGAAGTAAGAGAAGAAGCTGAAAAACTATTATCTGATAAGATAGAATCAGTTAAAGAAATATTATCAGACTATCTTCCGAAGCGAAAGGTGATAGAAGAAATTGCAAAGCTATTATCTCCTGAACATAAATTGTTTATAGCAATGCATAGCTATACACACTATTTCAACGATAACTGTGCAAAGCAAACTCTTCGAAAAGCCAGAACATTGAGCGCGGTGAAAGAAGAGCAAACAAAACAAATAGAGGATTTTTACAAAAATCAACTTGTTGCCTTGGAAAAAATTCATGGGTTTGATAAAAACATCGAAGTGTCAAATAAGCAGCCATCAATTGAGTATTATATTCTATCACAAGGAATTAGTAAGGAATATCTTAAGTTCGTAAAGTCAAATAATAACGGTTTTGATGAAGAAACAGGCATCTTTAATGCGGAAGATTTTCTAGCTACTACTTTTAAAAATCAAATACTACGTGAGTTATTTTGTTGCGACTCTAGCTCATCTAAAGCTTCACAGCAGCAACAAAAGAATAATAAGCAGAAAACCATCCACAAAATAGAGCAGAAAACCATCCACAAAGTAGTGTTTTTGGCACTTAATTCTAACTATATTACTTCTGATGGATGGGTTAAATTGGTGCTTATAGGAATGAAGCAAAATAAAATCAAAGAACTACGGACAAATCAAATCCAAGAACCACTAATAGGTAAAAAACGAAAAGCTGAAGATGATATTTTTCCCCATGAGGAAAACTTAAAAAGACTGAAGCTTACTGAGGAGGGCGATTATACTAAACAAAAGATTGATGATAATAATTACCAAGATCAAGATTCCTCCCAAAATGATACATCAATGATTGGTCTGGGTATGAATGATGATAATCAAATTCCCCAATAAAATAGTACAAATAGAGCGTCATCACGCTCTTTACTCAAGAAAAGGGTGGATAAACGGCGGTGCCTCCAGCATTGCCGCTTGGTGATTGCTCTATATCCATTTAAGGGTTGTTTACGCTAATTGCTAATTTATATGAATTTTTTGAGTTAATATTTAGCAAATTCATAATTATCTTATTGATTTAATGGTAGTACTAACATTAAAATAGCTTTTAGTAACAACTTTTTTTAGTTTACATATGAATCAAAATATTAATGCATATCGCACACATAATTGTGGCGTGCTAAACAAACAAAATGTTAACCAGACTGTAAAATTATCTGGTTGGGTGTATAGAAAACGTGATCATGGCAATATATTATTTATAGATTTGAGAGATAATTTTGGAATCACCCAACTCGTATTTTCTATGGATGATAAAGAACTGGTAGATAAAGCTGCTAGCATAAGGTACGAATCTGTTATAACTATTTCAGGTAAAGTGGTAGCTAGAAGCGAAGATACGAAAAACAGCTCTATTCCTACAGGTGAAATTGAAGTGCTAGTAGATAGCTTCAACATTGAATCTATGGCGGATCTTCTTCCTTTTTCTTTAAATATAGACCAAGAATTACCTGAAGATTTACGCTTACGTTATCGTTTTCTAGATCTACGAAGACACAAACTACATCAAAATATATTATTACGTTCCAAGGTTATAAACGAGATAAGACGATTAATGATATTAGAGGGTTTTACAGAATTTCAAACGCCAATTCTTACAGCTAGTTCTCCTGAAGGGGCGCGTGATTTTGTTGTACCAAGTCGTTTGCATCCGGGTAAATTTTATGCTCTACCACAAGCTCCACAACAATTTAAGCAATTACTTATGGTTGCAGGGTTTGACAGATATTTTCAAATAGCTCCATGTTTCAGGGACGAAGACGCTAGAGCTGATAGATCTCCTGGAGAATTTTATCAATTGGATGTAGAGATGTCTTTTGTTACGCAGGATGATGTTTTTGCTGTCATAGAACGTGTAATGTATGAAATTTTCAATCAATTCGGTAAATATAAAATTGCCGACTCAGTTTTTCCTAGAATAACTTACAGCGACTCTATGCTTAAATATGGTTGTGATAAACCCGATTTGCGCAATCCATTAGTTATTAGCGATGTGACTGAAAATTTTTCGAATACTGATTTTACTATATTTAAAAATAACATTAGCAAAGGTTGTGTAGTAAGAGCGATACCTGCGCCAAAATCAGGAGCACAGCCACGTAGCTTTTTTGATAAAATGTTAGAATTTGCCAAAAGCGAAGGTGCTGGAGGTCTTGCTTATATACAATTAGATGAAAATGGTAACGCAAAAGGACCAATAGCAAAATTTTTTGATGCTCAAGCTATAGAAAAGCTAAAGGCTACAACAAAAATTTCTAATAACGACGCCGTATTTTTCTGTTGCGAGGAAGAATTAAAAGCTTGTAAAATTTCTGGCAAAGTTAGAAATAAGATAGCTAGCGAGTTAGATCTTTTGGAAAAAGACGTATATCGCTTCTGTTGGGTTGTGGACTTTCCGTTCTATGAGTTGAATGAAGAGACTAAAAAAATAGAATTTAGCCACAATCCTTTCTCTATGCCTAATGGAGGATTAGAGGTTTTAGAGGCAGCTAAAACTACGCAGGAATTGTTAAAAATTACTGCATATCAATATGATATCGTATGTAATGGTATAGAGATTTCTAGTGGAGCTATACGTAATCATAAGCCAGAAATTATGTATAAAGCTTTTGAAATAGCTGGTTATAGTGCTGAAGTAGTGGAAGAGAAATTCGGTGGTATGCTCAAAGCATTCAAATTTGGAGCCCCTCCTCATGGAGGAATTGCGCCAGGTGTAGATAGAATTATAATGCTACTTGCTGATGAGCCAAATATCAGGGAAGTTATAGCATTTCCATTTAATCAACAAGCACAAGATTTGTTAATGAATGCCCCTTCTAACATAGAGGACAAACAATTAGCAGAATTGCATATTAAATTAGATCTACCTAAGACAGAAAAAAATAAAAATAATTAAACTTCTTCAGCAAAAATACCTACATGCATCTTCTATAGAGTTTGAAAAAGAGAGCTCTATAGAGTTCTTCTTGTGTTACACTCTAATCTCATTATATTTATTGCTCAATCGAAATGTCTTTTGGAGATAGAAGAAACATAATTTGTATTTATAAAGTTGAAGGAATGCCTGAAGGAAGCTTTCTTTCAACTTTTTCTGCACTTCAGCAATATTGCATAAGATAGAAGCAATTAATGCTAACAAAATAAAACAAGATGATTTTATAGATTATGCACGCTTTTTTGTAGTACCCACAGGAGTAGATTTATATTCTGTTGCAAATCTAAATTGCCTAATTATTATTCAACGGAGCCTAAAACCCACTACTTCAGGGAAATATAAGTTCCAAATATAGATCAGAAAAAGAAAGAGGCCAAAGAGCATAAAATAGGTTTTTTTTTGAGGTATAGCTTAACTCGAAAAGCTAGTGACGGTTTTAAACTCGCAACAAGGCCTGCGAAAAATCGAAAAAATTACGCTGCTTTTGTGATATTGCAACAGGCTCATTATAAGTTATTGCCTTCATGACTTGTTGCACTTCACTTTTGAATTTTCAATTAATTACAATAATTTGTTTTGGTTTTAGGTTCTTTACCCTTCTTTGTTACTAACTAACGGAGTTAAGCTATAGCTGTTTCGTCTGGATCTCAATCTGGCCGATTTTGAAATATAAATTTTGACAGTGTCAAGTGGTGCTCTGCTGCAATAATCTACAAAATAACTGGATCAGCACATTGCGCTTTTAAAATACAATGCTTGAACCTTTTGCCTTTGAGAAAAACACAGATTTTAATGCCGCGGCTAATATTTTGGTCAGCGGGCAGCTAGCATAAGACTTTGGAGAGAATCAGTTGCGATTCTAAGTTAAGCAGGAACTCCAAAGAAAAATAGCCTAACTTTAAGGCTAACTCTCTAGGAATCCTGGCTTCTTTAGGGTGTGTAGTGAATGTCAAGCAGCAACTTCATGCTCATGAGTTAAAGCTTGCTTGTTATCTTCATCGAAAGTTTTTAATATGTGACCTCTGCCCCATATTGTTTCAATGTAATCTATACCGCCGGAGGCTGCTTTAAGCTTCTTTCTTAACTTACACATTAATACATCTATGATTTTTTCTTCTGGCTCTTCAAGACCGCCGTACAGGTGATTCATAAACATATCTTTACTTAGAACAGAACCTTTACGTATAGCAAGCAGTTCTAACATTGCATATTCCTTTCCAGTAACATGTATAGGTTTATTGTTAACTTCAACAATTCTGGTGTCTATATTGATAGTTACTTTATCGAATTTGATTACTGACTCAGAATGGCCTTTTGATCTTCTTACAATTGCCTGTATACGCGCTATTAGCTCACCTCTATTGAATGGCTTTGTTAGATAATCATCAGCACCTGAGATTAAACCTTTTATCTTTTGCTCTGGTGTTGTTAAACCCGAAAGAATCAATACTGGAATTTTTATTTTACTTGAACGCAAACGTAATAAAACTTCGTAACCATCGATATCAGGCAACATTACGTCTAACAAGATTATATCATAATCATATAATTTTCCAACTTCGACACCTTCTTTACCCATATGTGCTTTATCACATATCATACCTTCTTTGGCTAAGGTGTGCTCTATTGATTTAGCCATTAGAGGATCATCATCTATTAACAAAACTCGCATATTTTTAATCCTTTATATATTTAATAACAAACTTTTGTTTAGTACGAAAACTAGCAACCAATTTTTTCAAATCAGCCTTTAGTTGCGTTAGAGGTTTCAGTAATTATTTGTATAATTAACTTATAATTTATATTGTTTCATTGAATTTAACAAAAATCAAGTAAATATTTATTATATTATTACCATTTTAAGATTTAGCACTTAAATGTTAAAATTGTTATTATCCAATCGCTAAATCTAAAAGTTAAAACTTGACGGCGCTCTAAAAAATTTAGATTTTATAATTTAATAAATAGCGAAATATTAAATAACTTATATAAATTCTAAGAAATTTATAGTGTTTAGTAAATTGTTTATTTAGCAAAAGTTTAATACTTAACTGTGTAGGAAAACAATCCAAAGTCAAAAATTAAATCTAAAGTGAGTTTACTTACCAAAACACATAACTTTAAGTATCTAAAAGCGAAAAGAATAAGTCAATAGCTTTTTTAATAAAAATTAAAATTATATCAAAATTATAATCACAAACTTAAGAGAAGCACTTATTTTAGAGTGAACGAAACACCTTTAGCGCCTCAATTTACTGCGCAATTCAAGCAAAGAAAATGTTGTAATAATATTCAAATTATATAAATAACGTAAAATCACTACCCAAGTTCTTTTGCACATGGGTTTTAACAAGTATTTTTTGTAATTAAAACTCATTTTTATGTCGCTAAGTTTTTTATAAATCGTAACTTTTTGCATGTTACTAAAACAAATTATTGATTTGTTAGCAAAATTTGGTAATGTTAAATTATTGATATTCTAAATTTTCTATTTTTTAGAATATAAATATTCAACTATATTAAGCGTATTTTTTATTTAATAAAAGGATGTACTATGAAAAAATTTAATTTGTTTACTTTGATAGCTCTTGTTGTTGTTGCTGCTTTTCTTTTACTAAGATTTAATCAAGTGCCAGAACAAACTCAAGATTCTGAAAATTCCCAAACTCAAGAACAGTCAGAAAAAAGTGGCGATAATTCTAAAAACATGGATAACACATTTGCTCCTAGCGCTCAGCCAGATGCAGCGCCAGTAGAAGCTCCTGCAAGCCCTCCTATGGCTCCAGAAGCACCAGCAACTCAGCCAGCTAACCCTTCTGTAGCACCAGTAGAAGCTCCTGCAGCGACTTCAGCTCCAGAAGCAACAACAACTCAGCCAGCTAACCCTTCCGTGGCACCAGTATTAGTTGCTCCTGCAAGCACCCCAGAAGCACCAGTGTCAGTTGCTCCTGAAAGCGCTCCTTCAGAAGTACCAGCTTCAGAAGTACCAGCTTCAGTTGCTCCTGCAAGCGCTCCTTCAGCAGTTTCAGCTCCAGAAGCACCAGCACCAACAACTCCTGCTGATGAAACTAAACAATCTAATTAATCCTCGATAAATTTGTGGTGATCTTGTGTTTTAATTAACCCGATCACCCTTCATATGCAATTAATTTAAAAGAAGAAGAAAACCCTATAGTGGAATTTAGTAGAGTCGTGTGCTCTCTTTGTTCTGGAAAGGACGCGTTGGTGAGAAGATTATTACCCCCTCCTAGAGACGCCTTCGTGAGAAGATTATTACCCCCTCCTAGAGACGCCTTCGTGAGAAGATTATTACCCCCTCCTAGATCTTGCGGTTTTACGAAAGTTCTTTCAAAAGTAATGATTTGAGCTCCACACCATGTCTATTTTTCCATAAAGTATCTTCAGGATTATAGTCAAAATGATGCGGTCCACTAATTGGCGAAGATAGCCATATTTGATTTGCTACAGAATGATAATTAATCACGAATTGTCCGCTAATATTATCTATAATAAGAACCTCGTCCCTAAAATCAACGTCAAACTCATCTTTAACGTTTATAGCCTCAATAACATCAACAAGATCATCTATTGTAGCCTTTGCAATAGCTACGAAATCATGCACTTTCATTAGCCAACCTCTCCTCTTTAGCCTTTAGTATTTGATCTAGATTAATAAATTGAGCAAATTCTCTTAGTTCCTGTCTTGCAGCTAGATGTGACGAAGTTAGTTTTTTTATAGGCTGAGTTTTAATAAGATCTAACAATGTAAGGCCCTCTAAAAACATCTCTCTAAAAACAACTCTTTCACTAAAACCAGGAGCAACTCTTAAGCTTATTCGTTTCGATAAAGTATCAATTACATCGGAAATTTGAGTCTTATTTTTAGTGCTTATATTACTTAATCTGTTTCTCACTATAACCCACTCAATGGAACGACCAGTGCGTTGAGCTTTAGCCATTTTCTGTTGCCATACCATTTCGCTGTAAATTGATGGTGAAATCATCGTTAAATTACTTGGATCTATTTTTGCTATTACATCTATATCTAGAAAACTGTCATTTATAGGAGTTATTACAGTATCAGCATAAGAATGAGCTAGACGCGACAAAAAACAGTAACTACCGGGTGTATCTATAATAATTACGTCGGCAGTCCTAGTAGCTTCTTCGAAAGCTGCTTCAAAGAGTCCTTTCTCTTCAGCTTCCTGTTCGGCAATATTTGTAGCCTTACTTTGTTTGATTAAGTAATGATTTGGTATTTTTAAATCAATTTCGGGATTATTAGTCTTGAAATTCTTTCTATTTTCCATATAACGGGTGAAAGAATGTTGCCTACTATCTGTATCCATAGATGCTACGTTAAGGCCAGCCTCCATTAAAATTGCGGTTAAATGCATTGAGCAAGTTGTTTTACCTGCTCCACCTTTTTCATTACCCACAACAAACACATGGGGCAAAATAATTGCATTATTGTTTTTGTTCATGGTTATCACGTATAAATTGGCTCAATAATTTTATTCCAAAAGCCGTAGCTCCCTTGGTGTTTCTAGTGTTATTAGGATTTTCTGACCAAGCTACGCCAGCTATATCTAAGTGAGCCCATGGTACATTATTAGTGAAATTAGCTAAAAATTGTGCAGCAGTACTGGCGCCAGCATTGCGCGCTGGATTGCCTAAATTGGCAAGATCAGCCCAATCGGATTTAATCATTTTATTATAACCTTCACCTAGAGGCATATGCCATAATTCTTCACCGGATTTTTTACCAGCCAGCTGCAATTGATTTTTCATTTCTTCATTTTCGGTAAAAAGCCCTGCATATGAATCACCTAGAGCTATAACTATAGAGCCAGTTAATGTAGCAATATCTACCATCAATTTAGGTGCATATTTTTCCTGTGCATACCACATAGCATCGGCTAAAACTAAACGACCTTCAGCATCAGTATCTAATACTTCAACTGTTTTACCAGACATAGTTGTAACTATATCCCCAGGTCTTTGTGCGCTACCGCTTGGCATATTTTCAACTATTCCTAAAACACCTATAGCATTAACCTTAGCAGCTCTTAATGCTAAGCTTTTTAGTAAACCAAAAACTACCGCGGAACCAGACATATCATATTTCATTTTCCACATACCAGAAGATGGTTTCAAGCATATTCCTCCAGTATCAAAGGTTACACCTTTTCCTACAAAAGCCAAAGGAGCGCTATCATCGCCCTTACCTTTATATTCTATTATAACTAATCTAGGCTCGTTTGCAGAACCCTTGTTCACACCTAGTAATGCATTCATCCCCAATTCTTTCATCGCAGCTTCGCCCAGTATGCGAACGTTAACATTGGGTATATTTTCAAATTCCCCTAATACTCTCTGTGCATACGAAGCGGCAAATAATACATTGCCTGGCTCATTAATTAAAGTACGCGCTGAACATATACCGCTTGCGACAGCTTTGTAATAGTTGTTGTATATTTTTTCCGATGATTCATATTCAGCTAAAGCTATGGAAATATTTTCGAGCTTGACCTTTTCTACTTCGGAGTCTTCTTTTGTTTTGTATTTATCAAATTTGTAATGAGCTAAAGTTGCTCCAAAAGCAATCATGGCACTGCAGTGATCTTTAGAAATACCATTTAAATCAGTTGCAACGCATATTGCTGCATTTGTAGCTTTGACTCTAGTTAAATAGCTGATTATATTTGCGCCTAAATTTTCTAAAGACACATCTGTGATTTCTTTGTCTTGGCCAGCTCCTATCAAAACCACATGTTTTAAATTACCAGCATCACTGATTGTAAGAGTCTTCATCGAACCAAATTTGGCAGAAAACAGCTTTTCGCTCTTCAAAGTATGCAAAATAATATTATTATGCTGCGCATCTAAAGCTGAAAGTTCTTGAGGTAAAATCTTTGTTGAGTTGTTGAAAACAAAAAGCATATAATCATTGTTAACAACATTTGAATTACTGCAAAATTTTATAAATTCCATAACTACCTTTTTATCAATTAATTATTTATTACTCAAATATATTATCAAACAATTAGAAAGAAAACTAACCCAATGAAAGTTTGATAGCATAAGCACCATACACAATATACAACTATATTTATGATTCTTGCCACATATTTAATTTGTGATGATAAAATTCTAATTAAATTATACGGCGAGTGCAAGGATTTAATTGTTGGGGTATATATACAAGCAAATAGTCTATAACAAATATTTGGACAGGCTTTAAATTTTCCACGTACTTTCAGGCTTAATTAAATTTGATTGAATATAGTTCAAGGTTGGGTTAGACTTCTTGAAGTGAATATAATATTTAAATCCTATTTGTATAGATGTTTGGAATTTTTCGTAGACTTTTTGGTACAGTAAACGACAGAGTCATCAAATCATATCGTGAAGAAGTACTACACATAAACGCTTTAGAAGAAAAAATAAGCAAATTAAATGATAATCAGCTTAAAAATAAAACTTTGGAATTCAAACAAAAGTTAGCTAATGGCGCATCATTAGATGATATAACCTACGAAGCTTTTGCTGTTGCAAGAGAATCTTCCAAAAGAGTTTCGCGAAAAAGACACTTTGATGAGCAGTTAATGGGAGGACTTGCTCTGCATAGAGGTA
>JAIOYM010000023.1 GCA_021741085.1 Rickettsiaceae bacterium | reverse complement strand
GATTGGATAAAGTCTTATACAAACTTACAGCATCCATTGTTGTAAGACCTAGCATCTCTTGGCTATTGGCATTATCTTTCTGCAATCCTAAAGTGCCAATGGAAGCGGCAGATTTTCCCAAAAAATAACAAATTTGACGGATGTAATTAACTACAGAAGTTTTCCCATTAGTTCCAGTTGCTGCTATCAAATATTTTGGCAATTTGGTATAAAAATTTGATAACAAATAATCAAGCGCTGCCTTAGCATTATCAACTAAAATAATTTTAGGGCTATAATCAAATTTTCTAACTAAATCAACTTGATCTGTTACTATAAAAGCTGCAACATCTAAAATATCACCAACGAATGCATTAGCATTGAATTGCGCGCCTCTTAAAGCAACAAAAATTTCTTCATGCTGGATTAATCTAGAATCAGTACAGATACCATTAGACTCATTTAAAATTGATAATAGAAATGTATATTCCACGTTAGTTAATATTTATGTGTATTTTTGAATTCTAAACTTGCATTTAAAAAAGCTTTAAACAACGGATGAGGTTGAAAGGGTTTTGATTTCAATTCAGGATGAAATTGTACTGCTATAAAAAATGGATGATTTTTTATTTCTACTATCTCCATTAGTTTTTCATCAGAAGATGTTCCTGAAAAAATTAACCCAGCTTTCTCTAAAATTTCTCTATATTTTGTATTTACTTCATATCTATGTCTGTGTCTTTCATACACTAAGTTTTGAGATGAATAAATTTCTGCAGCTTTCGAATTTTTAGCTATATAGCAAGGATACAAGCCAAGACGCATAGTACCACCTAGATTTTTTGAACTATTTGCTTTTATTAGAGTATTTTCTTTATCCCATTCCTCTATTAATCCTATAACGCAAGTGCCATTTTCATTAAATTCAGCAGAAGATGCGTCTTGAATCTTAGCTAAAGATCTGGCAGACTCAACCACCGCTAGTTGCATACCTAGGCATATTCCTAAAAATGGAATATTATTTTCTCTTGCATATTTGATTGCTACTATCTTTCCTTCAATACCTTTGCTACCAAAACCTCCTGGCACTAATATAGCATTAACATCTTTTAGTAGCCCTGCTGTTTTTTGCGAATCGTCTTCAGTTAATTTTGATGAATCAAGCCACTCTATTTCTACCTTTGTTTCCAGAAATAATCCTGCATGACGCAAGGCTTCTATTAAAGATTTATAGGCATCAGGATAACTTACATATTTGCCTACTATAGCAATTTTAACAGAATTTTTACAGTTTGCAGCTATATTAATTATATCATGCCAATGATCTAATGTAGGAGATAAAACATTGCTTGATATATTTAACAAATTGAGTATTTGTGTATCAAGCCCGAGATTATGAAATATTACAGGTATTTTATAAATAAAATCTACGTCTACAACAGGGAAAACTCTCTCTTTCGGAAGGTTGCAAAATAAGCCAATTTTAGATAATAAATGATCTGGTACTTTTTTTTCACATCTACATAGAAGTAAGTTTGGCTGCAAGCCTAAACTTTGCAAGTGATGAACCGAGTGTTGCGTTGGTTTTGTTTTTAATTCGTCAGCAGCTTTCACGTAAGGAATTAAAGTAACGTGACATAGAATTGAACGAACTTTATTATATTGATGAATAAACTGCCTAACAGCCTCAAGAAAAGCCTGGCTTTCGATATCACCTACAGTACCACCAATTTCACATATAACGAAATCTGCATTTTCGGTATTTTTGATAAAAGCTTCTTTGATTAAATCTACAACGTGGGGTACTACTTGTACTGTTGCCCCTAAATATTCACCAGCTCGCTCTTTTTGCAATAATTTACTATAAATTTGCCCCATGCTTACGCTGTCATCTTTAGTAGCATCAATACCAGTAAAACGTTCATAATTACCTAGATCTAAATCTGTTTCAGCACCATCTTCTGTAACAAATACTTCTCCATGTTGATATGGACTCATGGTACCTGGATCTATATTAAGATAAGGATCAAATTTACGAATTATAACTTTAAAACCATATGCTTGCAGTAAAGCTCCTAAACTTGACGCTACAATACCTTTACCTAGAGAAGATACTACACCCCCTGTAACAAAAATAAAATTTGGCATAATAAAAAATCCTGTTTTTTTGATAGTCAGATTAGTTATCATAACATAGCTTAATCACATTTCTCAATAGCCATAATAGGAGTATTAATTCCTTGTAATTTTAAGCTTGAAGTTATGGCGTAAAAAAAATGTTGGTTATTATAAAAATTCAAAGGTATATATTTTAAGTTTCTAATTATTTTGTTTGATTTACCCTAAATCTTTAACTTCTTATTTACTACTTCTGATATAACTTTATTAGGTATTTTTGTCAAATAAGACATTGTTGAGAAATACATAAATAATTTTTTATTAACTAACTAACATTTTTTAAACCATGTTATTCCTCACTCAAAACTTCAAAGACCTAGCTGAAACCAAATACAAAGATGAAGACAGATCATTAGAAGAATATTTAAAAGAAAACCTATATAAAGATTTTACAGAGGGTAAATATCAATATAAAGTGTGTTCAGAGCTTAGCGCACTTGAGGTTGATGAAAACTATCCAAGTATTAATGAAAATGGCTGGGAAGACAAATGGAAAGATTCCATTTATAGACAACAAGCTGTTTCCGTGATCGAAAAAGTAATAAAATTATCCGGCTTAAATAATTTTAAAACTTTTTATAACAATTTTGATAAACCAATTCTTCCAGGTACAACACGTAATGATGTAAACAACATTAAAAACGAATTAGAAAAAATATGCTTTAGATTAGAGCAGGATAAAAATATCAATTTGGAAGAATTTAAACGCATAGTTGATCTTTCAACTTTCAATGCTTGTCCTGCAGGTGCTGCAGATAATTTATCCGTTTGTTTACGTTCTATGAAATCATCAGATTATGATAGTAAACATAAATTTATTTACGAAATAGCTAATGAATGTGTTCGTGAGAAGATAAAACTTAAAAAACCAGGAAATGATGTACACTTAGTTAAAAAACTATTTAATGCAGTTAGTGTAGAATTGAAACTTACGCCTCTCGTTTCTGACACCCACGTTCGATTCCCTCTTCCTGAAAATGATGAAGATTTTCCTCATACAAAGAAATTCAAAGAATATTTAGAGAACTACTTGAATTCTAAAAAAGCTGCCAAAGATTATATCGACTTGGTAATACAAAATTATACATTTCCTGACGAAAAAGATTTGAACTCTACAATTCTAAAAGCATGGCAGCAATTACGCCAAATGTGTGAAGATTGTGGTGTACAACTTGATGAAGTTATTGAAGAAATAGAAGGTGATAATCATATTCTCTTATATAAATATAATAAAACCCCTACAGAGCTTCAGGAAATGTCAGAAAGTCTTACTATATTAAAAAATATAGAATCAGGAATAATAGAAACTAAATTAAAACTAAGTGGTAAAGATATTTTTGAACCTGCTAGCTTTATGTTTAAAGTTAATAATAAATGGTTTGTATATTATGAAGCTAAAAAACTATATGAAGAAATTTTAGACGTTAATGAATTTCAAGAATTAACTTACAAGGACGAAGAAAATAACACAGTTAAGTTCATGGAAGATTATATTCTAGACCAATTAAAAAAAAGATGCGATCAGCATAATACAGCCAATCAAAAAAATACTTCTAGAAAAATAAATTTTAAATACTTATTAAACGAAATCTTAGAGGAGATGAACTTGGCTTTAGATAGGATGCAACGTAAGTATGAAAAAGAGTCGATGAAGTATACTGAAAAATTATTTGATAAGATTATAAATGATAGCTCTACAAATTTTTTCAATCAACCACAAGATCAATTAATTAAATATAATAAATTAATTGGAACTATTGAGTCAATTAAAAATAAATTTAGCAAAAGACAGAAGGTTGATGATAAAGAGGATTGTAAAATAGATTTAAATTGGCAATTTAAAATGCACGCAATTGAAACCCTGTATCTATTAAGCAATGGTATTGTTTCTCTAGATAGCACAACAGTTAATAAGATGACTGGTTTTGATATTAAAAAATCCGTATGGTTTATAACACAAGATCTTGCACCGCTTTATTTTGAATATGGAATTAGACATTACAAGAGTAATAATAAGAATTTTGAGAATAATATAAATATACATTCTTGTGCTGATTATGTATATTCTCCTGCGATTCACTATACAGGTGTTGATGGTGTAACCCCGTTAATGCGTGCTATTTTAACAAATCAATTAGAAGTAGCAAAGGGGTTGATTGCAAAAATCAAAGAATTAAATTCTGAGAGGCAAAAAGAAATATTAGATGCTAAGGCAACCGAACAACAATTTACAGCTTTGATGGCAGCAGCTAAAGCAGGTCATGCAGAAATAGTAGATCTGCTGATAGGGCTAGGTGCGCTTGTGGATCTTCGGGATAAATTTGACACTACAGCTTTGATGATGGCAGCTAGAGCAGGTCATGCAGAAATAGTAGAAATACTGATTAATGCAAAAGCGGATCCACATGCTAAAGGCCCACATAACTTTACAGCTTTAATGATGGCAGCTAAAGCAGGTCATGCAAAAATAGTAAAAATACTGATTGATACAAAAGTGGATCCACATGCTAAAGGCCCACATAACTTTACAGCTTTAATGATTGCAGCTAGGGAAGGTCATACGAAAATAGTAAAAATACTGATTGATGCAAAAGTGGATCTAGATGCTCAAGACTCAAATAACTATACAGCTTTGATGCATGTAGCTAAAAAAGGTGATACAAAAACATTGCAAATTTTGATTAATGCGAAAGCGAATCCAAATGTTAGATTAGGAGATAAGGGTATGACAGCTTTGATGTTTGCAGTTGACAATGATAAGCTAGAGGCAGTAAAAATGCTTTTACTTGTAAAAGCGAATGTAAATTATCAGTATGCTAAGGGTATGACAGCTTTGATGCTTGCACTTAAAAAAAATAATGTAGAGATATCAGAAACACTTTTAGCTAACGAAGCGGATTTAAACCTTATTAATGATGATAAAAGGACAGCTTTAGACTTAGCAGCTGGAGAGCTGAATAATTTGGTATTAGTAAAAAAGATACTACAATACAATCCTACCGAGGAAATTGTAAATAAAGCTTTTGAAGCTGCAATTATATGGGACAATATCAAGATAGTAAAATGGTTCATTGATAGCTGTGAGGTAGGCGACTTCAAGACCTACTTAGTTGAAAATGCTCAAAAATTTTTAATCACTTCAGCTGTGGAGGGCTCTAAAAAAGTATTCAAATATCTGATTGATAATAGAAAGAATTTAAATCTAGATTTAAATGTAAATGCTCAGGATCAGCATGGTAAGCTAGCGTGGCATCATGCAGTTGAAGAATGCCAAGTAGAAATATTAAAATATCTGATTGATAATAGAGAGCATTTAAATCTAGATATAGATGCTAAGGGTCGTGATGGTAAGATAGCTCTTAATTATGCATTTGATTCAACGTGTCATTTAACAAAAAAGTTGAATACCGTAAAATTTTTGATTGAAGCAGGGGCTAATCCACGAGCTAGGGGTTTTAATAATGAAACGGTTTTAATGTCGGCAAGTAAACAAGGCCATCTACAAATAGTAAAATATCTGATTGAGCAAAATGCAGCACATCTCGATGGAGTTTTAGATCGGGATGACAGTGAAAAAACAGTGTTTCATCATGCAGTTGAAAAAGGCAAGGTGGAAATATTAGAATATCTGAAAGATGAGCTTGAAGATGATCTTAAAGATAAATTTTTTATCGAAGGTTTAACTATTCGGGATAATTCCGCTAGCACACCCCTTAATTATATATTGAATGCAAATATCAATGAAAAACAAAAGCTTCTTGCCGTAAAATTTTTGATTGAAGCAGGGGCTAATGCACAAGCTAGGGGTTTTAATAATGAAACGCCTTTAATGTCGGCAAGTAAACAAGGCTATCTAAAAATAGTACAATATCTGATACATGAAGGTTCATTAGATGATCAGGATAATAATGGTGATACCGCTTTGATGCTTGCATCTAAAGGGGGAACTTATGATAATGATAACGATAACCATTTCAAAATAGTGAGATATCTTGTTGAAAAGGGAGCTAATGTATTGATTAGAAATAATGATCAAAAGAGTGCTTGTCATCTATGCCCTGAGACACTAAAAGTATTAAAGAAGTTTTTAACCGAAACACAAAAAGCACAAGAAGATAACGCACAGGGTGAACAAGGAAATGACTTTAATCAAATTGAATGTGATTTTGATAATTTTAAAGAAAGTGATTTTGATTATGCTAAACATGGTGATGTGGATATAGCCGGTAAAGATAATGAGACAAATAATTAGCAAAATTTATACTATGAATAATCTATAAGGCTACCTATTGTGTCAATCCAGGACAGCTTACTCTTTAAATATATTTAAAAATAAGTTTGAATTGGATTGCCATGCTTGCATCTCTTCTCTTGCGGCTGGTGGTGCCAAGATAGCATATTATCAAACCAAGGCTAGAGTAAAATGTTTATTTTTGCTAGGCACATTTGCTCTATAGGCAAAGAGCCTATGCGATGTCGCCAAATTACCGCTAAAGGATTTTGCTTCTTTTTTCATATTAGAATGGCTGGAATGCCTATCAGTTATGGATCTGCGTCATCACACTCTTTGCTCACGTCAAAGGGCTCCCGCTAAGATAATAGTTAGTTTAAGGGGAAACTGTAATAATAGAATACTCAGAGGAGCCTGCCACGAGCGAAGCGATGCGTGCGTGGCAATCGAGAACCAAAAACTTCCTAAAACATCCCTTGTTTTTAATGAATCTTTTTATTAAATTTTAAGATTTGTATAGCTCTTCAAGCTTGAAATAATCTCTACTTTCTTCGGAAAATAAATGCACGATAATATCTTTTGCGTCGATACTAACCCAGTTGGAAACCCGAAATCCTTCTTTTGTTGTGTAACAATTCAAGTTATGTTTTAATTCTTGACACAAAAAATTGGCAATTGAAGAAATGTGACGATTTGAGGTGCCTGTAGCCAAAATAACGTAGGTTGTCATAATTGGCTTCTCTCTAACATCAAATACAAGTAAATCTTGAGCTTTTCGACTTTTTAATAACTCTATTATATAATTTCTCTTTGCGTCAACTTCTGATAGTGTGTTATCAATTTGTATTTTATTCATTTAAATAAGATGGTTAAGTTTTTGATGCCACTGAAACACTAGCTGGCCTTATTAGTCGATTTTTTATTTTATAGCCCACTCTCATAATTTTTACTATCGATCCTGATTCATATTCTTCCGTTGCTTCCCTAGCGATCGCCTCATGTAAATTATAGTCAAAAGCTTCACCGGCTTGTGGAATAATAGATTCTATGGAATTTTTTTCGAATGCCGAAAGTAATTCGTGTTTTATTAGCTCTACACCTTTTACGATATTTCCTACTTCCTCATTTGACTCCGCACTTTTTGCATTATATTCTAGAGCTCTCGAACAATTATCTATAACTCCTATTAAGTCTTTTGCAAAACTCATTATAGAGTAATCCCTAGCATCCGCTATTTGATTTTGGTATCTGCGAGTCATATTTTGATTTTCAGCCGCGAGTCTTTGAACCTGATCTTTTAAATTTAGAATCTCTTCTTGGAATTTATCTTCTTGTGCCGACTCTTTTAATTCCAGTATATCCTCTTGCTTATCAGAATCTATGCTTTGATTTTGTAGCTCTTCCCCGCGGATTTTATTGTTTTCGTCTTTTTTATCCATAAATATCAAAATTCCTTAAAAAAATGCAATTTAATTGTAGATTTATCATGACTATAAAAATAGTATATTATCTAGTTAATTTCAAGATTAGAATTTAAATTATGAATCGTTTTGCTGGGCGTAAGTTTAATCAATTGCGCGATATTTCAATAGAACTAAATGTTTTGAACAATGCTCTGAGTTCTACCTTAGTAAAATACGGTAACACACATGTTATTTGCTCAGTGAGCCTAGATAATGGCGTACCATCTTTTCTTCGTGGTCAAGGCCGTGGTTGGCTAACAGCAGAATATGGTATGTTGCCAGGCTGCAGTAAACAAAGGGTAAAGCGTGATAATAATGGCAAGGTTAATGGCCGAACTGTGGAAATACAAAGACTTATAGGTCGTTCGCTAAGAGCAATAACCGATCTTAGTCTATTGGGTGAACGTCAAATAATTGTCGATTGTGATGTAATCAATGCCGATGGTGGTACACGTACTGCTGCCATAACAGGCAGTTACGTAGCTCTGCATAACGCTTTTCGTATTTTAATGAATCAAAAGCTACTGCGTAACAATCCCCTTACTACACAAATAGCAGCAGTTTCATGCGGTATATATGAAAATGAGGTGTTGTTAGATCTTGATTACGTAGAAGATAGTGCAGCTGATGCGGATGGCAATTTTATTTTAGCTAGCGATGGTAGCATTATTGAAATACAAACTTCGGCTGAAAATAAACGTTTCTCTGACGAACAATTTAATATTATGCTGAATCTTGCAAAAGATGCCTGCAAAAAAATCTTTATAATGCAAAATCAGGTATTGCTTGGCGCAAAAATATAATGCAGAACTTTAACGGTTGGTTGAATGTCAATAAACCCAAAGGAATAAGCTCCATGGGGGCATTGATACAATTAAAAAAACTATTACCTAATAAGCAAAAAATAGGTCATGCTGGTACTTTAGACCCTATGGCTTGGGGTGTTCTGCCAATAGCATTAAATCAAACAACAAAATTAATAGAATTTTGTGTTGGACTAGATAAATGCTACAAATTTTCCATTAAAATGGGTGCATCTACAGATACATATGATGCAGAAGGCCAAGTTACGCAGCAATGTGAGTATATACCAAGCAAGGAAGAATTGGTTGATAAATCTAGAAAGTTTATTGGCACAATATCACAAATTCCGCCAATATATTCTGCTATCAAAATTGATGGTCGTAGAGCTTACAGTCTAGCTCGCAGTGGTAAAGACGACTTGGAAATATCAGCAAGATTTATCAATATAACTGAATTAAACTTAATCTCTTATTCTGCTGAAACCAAAATTGCCGAATTTATTGTAAAATGCTCTAAGGGTACATATGTTAGGTCTCTAGCTTGTGATATCATGAAAGCTTGCGGTAGTCTAGGTTACGTAATAGAATTAGCGCGCCTCGCGGTGGGAAGTTTTGAGTTGGAAAATACAATTAATTTAGCTGAATTAGTAAAAATAGATTTATTTACCGCTCAAAATGTGATATATAATAGTATATTAAAGCCAGAATATGTGCTTAAACAATTAACATATTGTCAGGAAATTGCAATTAATGAATTTCAGTTGAACGATATATGGTGTGGTAGAGTTATTGATCTGGATAAGCAAGATGCTGATTCAGTGTGGCTATCTCATGAAAACCAACTAGTATCAATTGGCTCGATTGTAGCTGGCAAGTTTATGATAAAAAAGAATTTTAACCTTAATTAGGAGTATTATGTCTATAACCGCTGAAAGAAGAACTCAATTAATAAAAGATTTTGCACTACACGAGAACGACAAAGGTTCTGTTGAAGTACAATGCGCTATTCTAACAGATAGAATTAGAAATTTAACTGAGCATTGTAAAATCCACAAACATGACCACAGTACACGTAGAGGCCTATTAAAAATGGTTAGTACAAGAAAAAGATTAATGAAATATTTAACCAATAATAATCTAATGGATAGATATCGTGATTTACTAAAAAGATTAGACTTACGTAAGTAAATTTTGTCTTTTATACAATTACCCTAGCTGGATCCTTGCGTTTAAAAAGACGTGACATGATAAAATATTGTATTTACACTAAGCTTTTATAAGTACCATATTTATGTCTTTTAAGTAGGTGCATAAAACAGAGCTATTTTTTAGTAAAGGGTGTTATGACTCGGGTAGATGATTTTCTAGGCGTAATAGATGTCATCATGGGCTCTTTTCGCCTGAATAAAGGGATTGTGTTAAGATAATATTTCACCCTCAGGAAAGCTGTAATAATATATTACTCAACGAGCCTACTTAGCGTGGCAATCTCAGGACAAACAACTTGCAATTGCAATCCTAATATATAAGAAGCCAAAACTTTTAGCTGCAATGTGTAGACCGTCGCATGAGCTCTTTGACATGAGCAAAGGAATAAGTAACCCAGCAAAAATCATGTTCCATATCAAAAAGAGCTTTAATAATAAAAAAATAATATTTTATCTTAGGAAAGGCCTTAGTAAGATAATATTTCTTCTAAGCCATAGCCGTTAATAATATAGCTTAACTCGATAAACCTACTCTGTCAAAACTGTTGCAATCCAGAACAAATAAACCGTTCAAAACTACACAAATGCTCACTAGTAGCAAAATTAATACATTTTACTCTGTGTTCCTTGAATTTTATCTTTAAAATTCACTAAAAATTAATTTTTACGTCATGCTATTTTAACATATAATTAATGGCGGAAAATTAATCATTCTTTTTTATTATGTCTAAATTAAATAATCAAAATTCACAAAATAACCAAACTCACAATAATATGATTCCGGACACTGAAAAAATGATAAAGAATTACAAAGAGCACCAAAACGAAATCAAAAAAGCGGATACGTTAAAGCTAATAGGTAATTCCGGCCTTTTTTTAGGAGGAGTAGCTTTAGTCTCCGCATTCATGATAACTGGTATACCAACAATAATATTTGGATTATCTGTAGCTACTTTAATAGTTTCAGCAGTTATTAAACAAAAAGGTGTGGAAATTAATTCAAAAGTTACAGAATCCCTATCCCCAGATATCCCTATGATTAATATAAGTAAAAACTACAAGGGAAAATCTAACAAAATTACTAACACAAAACTGCTTAATCAAGAACAAATAACGCAGCTTAAACAAGAACAAATAACGCAGCCTAAACAAGAACAAATAACGCAGCTTAAACAAGAACAAATAACGCAGCTTAAACAAGAACAAATAACGCAGCTTAAACAAGAACAAATAACGCAGCTTAAACAAGAACAAATAACGCAGCTTAAACAAGAACAAATAACGCAGCTTAAACAAGAACAACTAAACCTCAAAGCAACATATCTGGAATATCTAGACTCAAAAGACTCAAGTAAAGTAGAACAAGCACCGAGTCCTAATAAAAAAGAATCAAGCAAAGAACTATTAGAAATAGCATACAAAGAATTTTGTGATGCTGCAAAAGAAGAATTTTTGCGCAATATAGCAATTGCATATGTAAAAGGTTCAGAAAGATATGTTTTGTTTAAAACACCTTTTGTTGAGTTTCGTACTTTATTCGCAGAGCGTGATGTTAATGGTAATTATTGGTCTGATATGTCTTTGGAAAACTTATATTCTTTACAAGTTTCACACAAGGTGGTGTTTGATGCTTTATTCGAAAAGCGTGATGTTAATCTTACTTATTCGTCTGGTTATCCTCCAGAAAAAATAAACTCTTTAGAAACTTTAATCAACTATTTAAATTTTATGGAAGAAAGATTCGTACCACCCAAGAAAGATGATTTTGCTTCTCTTTTAGAGCAGAATAGCCTAAATGAAAAAATTAACCAAATACTCTTCGGCAAAGAATACGCCGAAGATTATGAAAAGCGCTATAAAATATTTTTGGAAGCAAACCCAAAACTGCAAGAAGATAAATCGCTAACTGATTATGTAGCTAGAGGCCTTTTTAATATCAGTTTGCAGCCTAGTGAGAAACTGAATGAATCTGGAAAGATACCCCTACTTAATAAAACATTATCCACTAAAGGGTTCAAAAAGTAATGCTTTTATTATATTCTAAACGCTTAGAACTTACACCCAACCTCTTGTGATCTTAATTACTCTCAATTAAAGCTTTATGCAAAAGTTTTATAGAGCTTTCTAGTTTGTTAAGTGGATATATAAAATTTATCTTGGTACTAGTCAAAGATAGTTCAGTCATATAATCCCCTACTATATTTATTATTGTATTTAAAATATTAATGTCATTATTAATACCTATGCCGACAACAGAAATTAAAGCTACGTCACTATTATATTCCCACTGCAACTTTAGTTTATTGAAAATATTTTTTATTATAGGTAAATCTATTAATGCCGCCATTAATGTACAAGTATCATCGTTTAAAGAAATATTGTTAATGGAGATATTCTCATTAGAAAATTCCAAAATTATATCTTGCAGACGCTGCGCTGATTTGGTTTTTATAATTATAATCTTATCATTATAGGCTATACCCGTTATCTGTACTTTTTCCATAATATTCGCTTTGCTATAGATTAATGTTCCGCCAGCATTTTCAAACGTAGATAAAACTCTTGTTGGCACCTGATATTTCATAGCTATTTCTACTGCGCGCCAATGTAGAACTTTCGCACCTAATACACTAAATTCCAACATTTCTTCATACGACATATTTTCTAGTTTTTTTGCACTAGGAACAAAACGCGGATCAGCTGTATAAACCCCAGCTACATCTGTATAAATATCACATTGATAGGCTTTAGTACTTGCAGCTATTGCAACAGCAGTAATATCAGATCCACCGCGCCCTAAAGTGGTAATTTGTCCTGATGTGTTTATACCTTGAAAGCCAGTAATTACTGGAATCACGCCATTTTCTAAACTCTTCATCAATAATCCTGAGTCTATGCCTTCTATAAGTGCCTTGCTGGAATTAGCGTTGGTTATGATTGGTATTTGCCATCCTTGAAAAGATCTAGCTTTCATACCAAGATTTTGTAGAGCTAAAGCCATCAATGCCGCCGAAATATTTTCTCCATTACTAATAGCAGCATCATATTCTACCAGATTGTCTGCCTTGTGCAACTTCGAGATCTCTGAGCAATATGATATTAATTGATTTGTAACCCCAGCCATAGCTGAAACAACTACGATTGGTTTATACCCATCTAAAAAACTTTGTACTACCTTAGTGGCTGCATTAATAATTTTACTTGTGCTTGCAACCGAGGTACCTCCAAATTTTTGTACTAAAATCTGCATTAATTGAAAATATTTCTAAAAATTTATTATCTTTCAACTACTAATCCTACGCAATAAACATTATAAGGCAAGCTTAAATTTTCAAATAAATTCAAAAATCTTCTTAGCAATTGGAGACGCAGCTTTAGCACCCCCACCTCCATGTTCCACTAATATAGTTACCGCATATTTATGTTTTGAGTTTTGATTAAATCCAACAAAAAGTGCATGATTGCGATGTTTCCTTGCTATCAATTCGCTACTTAAATCTTTATCTTGCCCTCTTTTGCCTATTACCTGAGAGGTACCAGTTTTACCAGAAAAACGAGAGTTATAATCATTACTTCTGCTTGCGTAAGAAGTGCCTTTAGGATTATTAATAACATCATCCAATGCTGATTTAACTAAATTCAAAAACTCTGGCTTTATATCTATTTGAACACATTCAGAAGTACTATCCATATTAAGCTTTGGCTTATGCAAAATTCCATTATTTGCTATTGCGCTTATCATCACATTCAGTTGCATAGGAGTTGTAGATAAAAACCCCTGCCCTATGCACAGATTATAACTATCTCCAATATTCCAAGAATTTCTAAATCTACTTTTTTTGAAAGCGTCATTTGGTAATATTCCATTAACTTCAAAAGGCAAATCAATTCCTGTTTTAGAACCTATTCCAAATATTCGAGCTGTTTTTATTATATTTTCATATCCTATTAACTTTACCAAATTATACATGTAACAGTTACAAGAATGTATGAGAGCATCCTTCATATTTATCTCGCCGTGTCCTGCTTTATGCCAACAGCGAAAATATTGTTTACCTAAAAATACACCACCAGTACATTCAAAAACTTTGTTTGCTGGAACTCCTGCCTCTAAAGCTGCTAGCGTTGTAATAATCTTAAACGGCGAACCCGGAGGGTATAAGCTTTGTATGGCTCTATTTATTATGGGCTTTTCTTGATCATTTAAAATATTTTTCCAAGTACGAGTGTCAATTTTTTTAAATATATTGTTATCGATAGAAGGAGCTGAAACTAACGCCACTATATTGCCATTAGTATAGTCACTTACAATTACAGTGCCAGACAACCCCTTATATAAATCATGTATAAAATTTTGTAATTTTGGCTCAATTGTTAAAACTAAATTATCTCCTACCACACTAGATTTATAAGAAATTTGTCGCAATTTTTTACCAAAAGCGTTTACTTCGATTTCTTGCCAACCAAAATTGCCGCGTAATTTTTGATCATAAAATTTTTCTATACCACTTCTGCCAATTACAAGATTATTATCATAAGTAATGGCTTTTTGATTTTTTTCTTTTTTGCTTATTTTCCCCACAAAACCTACTATATGCGAAAAAGTTTCACCAAATGGATAATATCTTATATGCAAATTTTCTATTTTTAATTCTGGTAATAAATGCGAATTTTCTTCGATTTTAATAACTTGTTGCCAAGTCAATTCATCAATGATAACTGTACGCGAATTCTTTGGGGGCTTAGCAATTTTGTTTCTTATACTAACAGCTATTTCTTCTGGTAGTGATAATGTTTCAGCCAATATATCAATAACCTGTAAAACTCGTGATTGAGATGTTTTGTAGAAAATTAATCTATATGAACTAATATTTTTAGCCACAAGATTACCTTTAGCATCTAAAATATTACCCCTCAATGGCGTTATAGGTTCTACATTAATTCTATTTTTATCCGACAAAGTAAGATAATTGCCAGCTTTAAAAATTTGCAAATAAACCGCGCGAGAAATAAGCAGAAAAAAACCAAAGATTTTAAAAAAAAGTACAATAAAACTACGTCGAGTAATTTTATTAGCTTTATCAAAAATATTATTTTGGGGATGTTGCATTGACTTTTTTTAAAATGACATTATTATATCAATATGTTATTGTAATGTAGTGAGATTGATTTTTTTTATAGCGAATAAATTAGTATATTCTTTTGCACTTCTTGTAAAAATTGAATATTTAAATTGCAGCAATATTAATAAGCTATAACCAATTTTGTATTACATCGCTGTAATGTCTTGTTTAGCTTGCAACTTAATATGTCAAGCTTATTATATTATAGTTTTAATGCTTAGTATACTCCAAAAATTGCTGGAAAAACTACTTTTTTGACAATTAGCATCAAAAACGCAGCAGAATCTAATAAGATCTGCTTTTTGTCAATATG
>JAIOYM010000022.1 GCA_021741085.1 Rickettsiaceae bacterium | reverse complement strand
AGCCGATGAAATATCTTCTGAAATTATTCAGGAAATGAGAAATGGTTCTTTAGAGGTTCAATTCATGGGGGTAGGGGGGGCTAAGATGTTGAAACAATTAAACGGAAGGGATAGTATTTTAGATGCCTCAAAATTATCCAAACAAAAAAGTTGCAACTTCTTTCTAAAAGCTTTTAGAAATAATCGCTTGGTTAAAAATATCGCAAACGAAATTCTAATAAATAATCCGGATATATTTATAACTATAGGCTCGGAATATATTGCCTGTAAGATTGCTAAAATTATATCAGATAATGATTTACCCACTAAATTATTCCACATAGCATTAACTAGTATAAAAAACAATAAAATATTTAGTGATAGTTATTATCATGTTTTTTTGGCTAATATGGTAGATCTAATAACATTTGAACGTCAAAGTATTAACAATAGTTTTACAGGGCATCCTATTTTAAGAAAGAAGTTAAAATTCACCCCTCAATACTGTGTTAATAAACATCAGTGTGCTATTGAAGATATAATTCTTAGCCTAGATTTATTGCATACTTCTAGTGCGGAATGTTTAACGAAATTTGCTCTAATTGCAGCGAATTTAAAAAAAAGGATACCAAAATTAAAAATAGCGGTTTTACTTACACATGATTCTTTTGAAACAAATAAAAAAAGATTTAGTCAAATGCAACAGATCGTTCAAGAGTTTAGTGTAAATGATATTATATTTGAAACGTGGAAAAATAGAATAGATGTTTATGCATCTTCTAAAGTAGTGCTAACTACGATATGTGATCATAATCTAGAGATAGCTGTTACAAATACTCCTTTCGTAGCTACTTACGAAGAAAGTTTGATTACTAAAATTTCGCGTAGAATTTTCAAACACGATAAATATAGGAGTATAGTCAACAAAACTATTAGCCAAGAACTAGTACTAGAATTTGATCAGAATGAAAATAATACAGAAATTATAGTAAATAACTTGTATAATATTATAACTGAAAAGCAGATATCCAAATATTATATATCATCCATGAGTAAAATCTTAAATCTTTTTACTCCAGATCAAGATATGGCAATTACTGATAAAATTTGTCCAATGCTTTATGAGGCTATTTAAATTGAACCTAATTATTTTAACGGTATAACTTAATTTTACATATTGCATAAAAACCTCTTGCTTTAGGAAAAAATATTTTATAACATATCAGTGTTTCCTGTTACTTAACAGCAATATGTGCACATGTAAACAACATCTTTACATGACTTTATTTTTAGAGCATTATTAGTTGCTACTAAAAGCTTTTAAGCCCCCGTGATGGAATGGTAGACATAACGGACTTAAAATCCGTGGGACTTCGGTCCTTGCCGGTTCAAGTCCGGCTGGGGGTACCAAATTTTGATATTCATCCTTTTATTCAAATCAAGTAAATTTATATCATGGAATTACAAATTCCAAAACCAGATAAAAATCTGGGGCAAAATTTTTTATTAGATCCAGCTATATGTTCTAAAATAGTTTCTGTTGCAGATGATATTAAAGATAAGATAGTTCTCGAAGTAGGGCCGGGTCCAGCTAAATTAACTCAAGCGATACTTTCAGCGCAACCCAAGAAATTAATAGTTATTGAAAAAGATGAACGCTTCTTGCCGCATTTAGAGTATTTGGTACAAAATCATTCAAATTTAGAAATTATTCTAGGCGATGCCAGCAAAATTGACTTGAGGGGCTTAACAAGAGATAAAGATAAAAAGATTACTATTATATCTAATTTACCTTATAACATAGGAACAAGATTGCTAGTAGATTGGCTAGATCATGCCGACATAATCGACGAATTAATATTAATGCTACAAAAAGAGGTGGTAACAAGAATTTGTGCAGCTAGTGATAACAAGCAATATGGTAGATTAGCTGTTCTGGTTCAGTGTATTGCAAATGCTAAAAAAATGTTTGATGTGAAACCCGGATCTTTTGTACCCGCACCCAAAGTATATTCTAGTATAGTTCATGTGAAGCCAAAAACTCCTGAACAGTTGCCAGATGTAGCTTTATATAAAGCTATTAAGGTTGTAACCCATTTTGCATTTAGTCAGAGGCGTAAAATGCTTAAATCCTCTTTAAAATTGCTAACTCCCGATATAGAACAAATACTGAAAAATTTAGCCATAGATTCTAGTTTTAGAGCTGAGAATTTAAAAGTACAGGATTACGTTAATTTAGCCAACGCTACAAAAATATTATGACAGAAACTTTATCAAAGTTACCGCCAATCTGGCTTATTGTATTATTGGCTGGTCTTTCAACTTTGTCTGAGACGATTTATATTCCATCTTTACCTGATATAGCTGTTGATTTAAGAACTTCAGAGTCTATGGTAGAGCATACATTAACTATTTATTTGATAGGCTTTACTTTTGGCATATTATTTTGGGGTAATTTGTCAGATAAAATTGGTAGAAAGCCTTGTGTTATATATGGTTTAAGCATTTATATAATGGGATGTATAGGTTGCTACTTTAGCAGTGACATTCAAACACTAATGTTATGTCGTTTTGTCCAATCTTTTGGGGGAAGTATAGGAAGTGTTTTGGGTCAATCTATTACCCGAGATGCTTTTTTAGGAAGTGAGTTAGCCAAAGTTTATGCTACAGTAAGTACTGCATTGGCTATATTTCCTGCCATTGGACCCATTATTGGAGGTAATATTGCACAAAATTTTGCTTGGAATAATATATTCCTATTCTTAATAATTTTTGCAGTAATTTTTATAATTTTGGTGGTAATAAAATTACCAGAAACTAATAAATTCCGAAGGGATTCGAGAGCATCTTCTTTACTTAAAGTAGCTTTAAGAATCTCCAAAGACTTTAAAGTGATAGGACTAGGTTTTATAGTAGCAATATGCAATGGTTTGGTATTTAGTTACTGTGCGGAAGGGCCGTTTTATTTAATGAAAACTTTAGGACTTTCTTCAAGCGAGTATGGGCTAAGTTTTGTTGCAATCGCTGCAAGTATTATGTTGGGAGGATTTATATCTAAAAAATTACATAAGAAAGCTTATAGTTCGAAAGCTATAATGACTTACGGAATAAATATAATTTTATTATTTAGTATAATTTTCAGTATTTTTATTCTAGCGCATAGCTATGTAGTAAAATTACCTTTAAATTTTTTAATTGGTGTAACGATATCAAGTCAGATGATGATAAATCTTGGAATCTGCATGACATCAAGCAATGCTCTAACATTAGCCCTACAAGACTATAGAGATATAACTGGCAGGGCATCGAGTATTTTTGGATGTTTTTATTATTTTTTTACTTCGCTATTTACTTTTATAATGGGCGCTTTGCACAATGGTTCACTAATAACTATGCCAATATATTTTCTAGTACTAGCTTGTTTTATGCTAATCTTTAACAAGATTATGTGTAGTGAAATTTAAAAGAAATTGTATTTCGCTAGCGCTGGAGCCACTAGGCGGATAGAAATAATATTCTATAACTTTCCAGCGATAACAAGCGTGGGATGAGCGCATGCGCTCTTTGTCTAAATAACAGGATGTGATGACATAATAATATTTAACCTCAATGAGGGGCTGCAATAATAGAATAGAATACGCAAAGAGCCTAAATCTTTAGCGCAGAAATCAAATTATTTCTAGCGTCTTGAGCTAGTGTTAATCTACTTACATTCATACCAATTATCAGAGGCAGATATATTTATTGTAAGTGGTATAGAAATATGTATAGCATTTTCCATAGCGTGTTTTATAACTAATATTACTTTTTCCACCTCGTCCTGGGGAGCTTCAAAAAGAAGTTCATCGTGTATTTGGAGAATGATTTTAGTTTTAAAATTACCATTCAAAAGAGCTTTTTTTACAGCAATCATAGAAAGGCGCATTATGTCGGCGGCACTACCTTGTATTGGAGCATTAATTGCTGTACGTTCCGCCAACATTTTCAACTGATTATTAGCAGCATTAATATTTAGTATGGCGCATTTTCTACCGGATATTGTTTTAACATAACCATTTTTGGCTGCAAGCTCTTTTGTAGTTTGCATATATTGTAAGATTTCAGGATAACGCCTAAAATATAGATCTATATAATCCTTGGCTTCTTTATTCGAAATTTTTAATTGTTTAGCAAGTCCAAAAGCACTAATTCCATAGATAATGCCAAAATTTATAGTCTTTGCACTACGCCTTTGTTCAGGAGTAACTTTGTCTAAAGATGTATGAAATATTTCACAGGCAGTTATAGCATGAACATCTTGTTTTTTTGCAAAAGCCTCCTTTAACATAGGAACAGCAGCCATGTGACTTAAAATACGCAACTCTATCTGTGAATAATCTGCTGATATAAGTTTATTGCCAGAATCTACGATAAAGGCTTTGCGAATCTTACTGCCTTCCGGTGTTTTTATAGGTATATTTTGCAAATTAGGCTCCATAGAGCTAAGTCTGGCAGTTAAAGTAGAGGTTTGCAATAAAGTTGTATGTATTCTATCTGTATCATTTAAAGCTTTTTCTAATAGCGGCAATATATATGTACCCACAAGCTTGTTCAATCTTCTCCACTGCAGCAAAAGATCTGCTCCTTCAAAGCCCATTTCGCTTAATTTTTCCAAAGTTTCTACATCAGTAGAGTAAGTTTTAGATTTGGCGGAAATTTTTCCACCCGGAAGACTAAGCCACTCAAATAACACTTCACCTAATTGTTTGGGCGAAGCTATGTTAAAATGTTTGCCACAGACCGCAAATATTTGCTGTTCTAAAAGCTTAATATTTGCATTATATTCATTAGACAAATTACCTAAAACTTTAGCGTCTATTTTTATACCTTTTGCTTCTATGTCGTATAATATACTCAAAATAGGTAAATCTAAATCACAATAAACATGGAGCAAGGCTTCTTTTAGCAAAGCCTGTTGCATGTCTTGAAATAATCTATGAAAATAAAATATTTTTTGATGATTAAAAATATCTTGCCCAAGAAGATTGTAGCTTATGTCATTTAAAGTTATGTTGGTAACAGCCGTCTTGGAATGCAAATAATACATTAGCATTAAATCATTGAACCCCTCATAATGCTTTATTGACAAGGCTTTATCTGCCAAAATATGCAACGAATTTTTTAAATTATAAGTAATTTTTATTATACTATCGTCGTCTATAAAGTTTATAAATTGGGTAAGTAAGTCCTTACTTAAAGAATTGCTGAAAGTTATAGAATAAGCTTCCAAGCTATTTGTTGTAAAATATATCTTATCAGCTTCTATCAACAAAGAGATGTAGCCAGTATCTAAGGCATTTTTTAATGTTGTGGATAAATTTTGCTCATCTGTAATTTCTGAAATTTGATTTAAATTCACTTCTTTCTCTTCTTGCAAACTGAAACCACATAATTTCTCTATTCTTGGAACTAGAGATTTAAAACCATATTGCTTTACAAAGCTATTAATTATATCTTTTTCTGGTGGCTGCCAAGAGAAGCTTTCCAAATTAATATCAATATCTATATCTCTAAGTCCTACTAATTCCCAAGAAAGCATAGCTAAATCCCTGTTCTGAATAAGAAACTCCCGTCTTTTAGGTGTTTCTACCACATCAATTTTTTCAAAAATATTTGCAAGACTCCCGTATTGCGTTAACAAATCTGCAGCACCTTTAGCTCCGATACCGTTTACCCCAGGTATATTATCTGATTTGTCACCTACAATTGCTAAATAATCTCTAACTTGAGAAGGTTTTACACCAAATTTGGTAATTACATCAGCGTCGCTTACAAATTTATTATTTACAGGATCGTATAATTTAATTTCACCATCAATAAGCTGAAATAGATCTTTATCAGCAGAAACAACTATAGCTGGCCTAGCTTGTGAGGCTGCCATTTTTGCTACTGTGGCTATTATGTCATCCGCTTCAACGCCAACTTTTTCCAATATGCTTAAGTTCAAACTTTCTGCTACTTGACGAACTAAGGGAAGCTGCACCTTTAAATCTTCTGGTAATTCGGGGCGGTGGGCTTTATATTCTGGATAGAGCGCATGACGAAAATTTTTTCCACCACCGTCAAACACAACCACTACATTACGGGTTTCAAAATCATTTAATAATTTTATTATCATAGATGTAAACCCATATAAAGCACTTACTGGCAAACCTTCTTGCGTGGTTAAACGTGGCTGAATGTAAAATGCTCTAAATACAAAGCCATAAGCGTCAATTATTAAAATATCGTCTTTCATATAGAGGTGTAATTTTTATTTAAAAATATTGATTAATTATCTAGGATACCAGATATTTAACTATCTGCTGGTGAATTTTTTCTGGCGAATTATTCGCATCAATGATTTTTATCCTTTGAGGATATTCAGCTGTTAGCTTTAAAAAGCTTTGTCTAAGTTTTTGCTTTAATTCTAAAGCTAAATCATCATTTTTAGCATAGTCAGAATGCATCCTTGCATTAATACGATTTTTAGCAACAGCAGGATCAACGTCAAGAAAAAAAGTAATATCCGGCCAAAAAGACATATCCAACAATTTATGTAGTTCCAAAATTAATTCTTGAGGAATATTGTCCAATATATTCTGATAAGCTATGGTAGAATCTATGAACCTATCACAAATAACACAAGATCCTTTAGCTAAGTTTGGTTTGATGATATTTTCTATATTATCGCGTCTTCCTGCAATAATTAGTATCAAATTAGTAATACCATCATTAATATCTTCTTCTTTTAATATTTGTCTGACTTTTTCACCAATTTTCCCTCCGCCTGGTTCTCTCGTAGAAAAAAACTGATGGCCATTTTCTACAAACCATTGTTCCAATAATTTTATTTGAGTGGTTTTACCTGAGCCATCTATACCTTCAAAGGTAATAAATTTATTTGCTAGCATATTAATCTTTTAATGTCTCAAGATAAGCAATAACATTTGCTATATCTTCTGGTTTAGCAAAACCCATAAAACCCATTTTAGTGCCAGGAGCATAAGCTGATGGTTTATGTAGGAATGCCGCAAGATCCTCTATATCCCAAACTCCACCTTTACCTGATAAAGCGGCTGAATATTTATAATCCGATATAGAAGCTTTTGCTCTTTGAACAACTCCCCATAAATGTGGCCCAACTTTGTTAGGTCCACCTTTGTCTAAAGAATGGCAAGCTATACATTTTTTTGCTAAAAGAGAGCCAGCTTGAGCAGAAGCCTTAGCCATTAGAGCTTTTATATCAATTGGTGCTTCAGGGGCTGAGGCCTGCGCTCCACTCTGAGAGGCGGCAACATCACTCACTGCAACCTCAAAACCTCTATGTTCGGCTGGTAAATTAGGCCTATATAATATATCAGCTATATTGCCTGCAAGCATTATAACCAAAGCCGTTAATAAAAATGAAGCCGCTATTTTATTCCATTCTAAATTCGACATAAATCAATTATTATTGATATCTAGACTGATTATATAGCAAAATAGTCGGCAAGGGTTATTCTTTTTTGCATTTTACTCTCATGTTAAATATCAAGAATTAAGTACTAAAAATCAAACATATTTTTGGTCACGCAAGATTGCGCCATAATTGGTTTTCATAAAATTAATAATTTTATCCGATATTTCATTTATTGTTTCATTTGATAAGGTTCCTTCTAAACTTTGAAGAGTAACTGCAAAAGCCATGGATTTCATTCCATCCATTATGGCTTGGCCTTCATACAAATCGAATAATTTAATATCCGTAATAAGTTTTTTATCAATTTTACTGATAGCAGCTATTACATCACCAACGGCTTGATTCTTATTTATTATAAAAGCAAAATCTCTATCCACTTCTTGGTAATTAGAAAGTTTTAATTCTGACTTTTTACCGTATTTGAGCTTTGGTTGCGGCAAATTATCGGCATTCAACTCGAAAGCAAAAATATTATCTTTGATATCGTAAAATTTGCCAATTTTAGGGTGCAATTGCCCAATAAAGCCTAGTACATTAGATCCTAATCTTAACCTAGCGGAGCGTGATGGATGGTAATAATTTGGTGTCTGGCGATCAAGTTGACATTGAGCCAAATTAAAACCCAATTCTTGAAATAAATTTTGAATATCAGCTTTAATATCAAAGAAATCGTATTTTTGCTCCTTATATTGCCAATTCTTTTCATTTTTTACACCAATTCTTAAACCAGATATATGAGAAGATTCTAATATTTGCTTTTTGTCATTGTTATATTCAAACACAGGGCCAATTTCAAAAAGCGAAACATCGGTTTGTGATCTTGCTATATTCTGCTCAGCAATTTTCAACATATTAGGTAAAATAGTTGGACGCATATAGTTTAATTCTTGACTGATAGGGTTATCTAAATATAACTCTTCAACAAGTCTAGAGAAAAGCGGTACGGCCTTACTATCCATAAAGGACCAAGATAAAATTTCATGATATCCAATACTTGCAATAATTCTACGACTATCTTTTAGCATCCGTTGCTTCGGTGACAACATAGCCTTAACCTCAACTCTATCATTCAAAGGAGGTAAGCTAGCATTAGGTATATTATTATAGCCATAAACCCTTGCTATCTCTTCTACAATATCTTCTGTGATATTTATATCAGCTCGCCATGATGGAATCACTAGTAACAAATAATCATCTTTTTTTTCCGTAAATACGAAACCTAAATTGGTTAAAATTTCAGTTATAAGCTCTTTAGCTATTTTAAAACCTAGCTTTTTATCGATAAAACTGAATTCTAATTTAATAGTTTTTGGAAAATATTGTTTTGATTGAATAATAGTGGGCTGCAAAACTTTACCACCAGCATATTCTGAAAGCATACTTACTGCCAAAATCAATGCCTGTAGGGCAAATTCTTGATCTATAGATCTTTCAAAGCGATATCTAGCATGACTATCTATTTTCAACCGGCGACCAGTTCTGGCGATTGCAACTTTATCAAATACAGCCGCTTCAATTACTATATTTTTGGTATTCTCATTACAAGAACTTTCTTTTGCACCTAATATACCGGCTAAAGCCTTAGCTGAGTTATTATCTTTTACTACTAAATCAGTTGCTGATAATTTATAGATTTTGTCATCAAGACCAATAAAGTCTTCTCCTTCGCTAGGATAAGAAACAGATAACCCTCCTTCAAGAGCATCTCTATCATACACATGTAAAGGTTGGCCAAAAACATGCGCTATATAATTAGCTATATCTACAACCAATGAAATAGATTTAATGCCAACATTTGCTAAAAAATGCTTTAACCAATCAGGACTATGTTTATTTTGAATATTTTCTATTTCGCATAAGGCAAAAAAACTACAATGATTTTCTGCTAAAATATTAGCCACAATTTTTGGTCTTTGAGCGCTATATTCAATAGTTGGAATATTCGGCTTTTGAAAAATTTTATCAGGATATAATGCAGCAAGATCTCGAGCAAGACCCATAGCGCTAATACAATCACCCCTATTAGGTGTTATAGATACCTCTATCGCAGCATCATTTAAACCCAAAGCAACAAGAGCTTCTTGACCATTGACAGAGCTATTAGGCAACTCAATTATACCCTCATCTTCATCGCTTATAAGTAGTTCATTTGCAGAGCATAACATTCCGTTACTGTCTACCCCCCTAATCTTAGAAGCTTTAATGGCGAAATTTCCGTTTGGGATAACTGTTCCAATCGGCGCTAACACTACCTTAATACCCGCTCTTGCATTTTTTGCACCACATACTATTTGTAATTTTTCTTTACCATTATCTACCGTACATAACTTTAAACTATCAGCATTTGGATGAGGTTCTGTGGCTATAATTTCTGCAACAAGAAAATCAGCTAAATCATCCTTCCTATTTATTATTTTTTCTACTTCAATGCCCAAATTAATCAAACCAGAAGTAACTTCTGGCAAAGAAAGTTTATCTGCAACAAATTGTTGTATACTACCTAAAGTGAATCTCATTTTGTTAAACCTCCTAAAATACTTGGGCAATCAAATGCGCTGAAATTATAATGCTTCATCCACCTTATATCCCCTTCAAAAAATTTACGTAAATCATTTATACCGTATTTTAACATAGCGAATCTTTCAACCCCTAGGCCGAAAGCAAAGCCTTGATATTTCTGTGGATCGAGGCCAACATTTTCTAACACCTTTGGATGCACCATGCCGCATCCCATTACCTCTAAAAATTTGCCAAATTCTTTAGTTTTAATGTCTACTTCAGCAGAAGGTTCTGTAAAGGGAAAGAAACTAGGTCTAAAAATAATCTCTATACTATCGCTTTCAAAAAATTTTCTAACAAACTCCATTATAAAGCCTTTAAAATGCGTGAAGCTAATATTCTCATCAATAATCACCCCTTCAACTTGGTGAAACATAGGGGTATGAGTTGCATCATAATCGGCTCGATATACTCTTCCGGGAGCAATGAATCTAAATGGTGGCTTGTTGTTTTTCATATATCTTATTTGCACAGGTGAAGTATGTGTGCGCAAGAGGGATAATTTATCTTCATCAGCCTTTTGTTTGAAATAAAAACTATCATGCGAATCACGTGATGGATGATTTTCATCTATATTTAGTGCAGAAAAATTATACCATTCATTTTCAATATTAGGTCCTTCAGCTACTTCGAAATTATACTGTGCAAATATACTCATCATTTCTTCTAAACACTGAGAAATAGGGCTTACTGAACCTTTAGAAATTGGTTTTACTGGCAAAGTAATATCAATTTCTTGCGCCAATAATTCAGCTTGTAGTTTTTGATCATCCAGCTGTTCTTTTTTTTGCGATAATTTTTCTTCAGCGATAATTTTCAAGCTGTTAATTTTTTGCCCTAAAGTAACTTTCTCTTCATTGCTAGCTTTAGAAATCAACCTGAATTTTTGGGTTATAAGCCCTTCTTTACCTAAAAGTTCGGCCTTGATCTTTTCCAGCTGTTGTATATTTTCAATATTAGTTATTTTGGCTATTAACTCGTCGATTTCTTGCATAGAACATTTTTAAATTATTTTCTAACAACTAAAATAACATAATTAGTTCTACAAGCAAAATATTATATAACAGCTTTATATTATTATTTTAATAATACTTGCGAGCTTTAAATACGTGATATATAATCCATATTATTGCGGTTATGGCGGAATTGGTAGACGCGCAGCGTTGAGGGCGCTGTTCTTAATCGAGTGGAAGTTCAAGTCTTCTTAACCGCACCAGATAAGTAACTCATCTTAAAAAAGCTTTTTATAGCCAAATTATCTATGAATAATACTACTAAAGTTAAAATAGAAAAACTACCACATGGTGCTAATTTACCACTACCTGCTTATGCAACTGCTTTGAGTGCAGGTCTAGATTTGATGGCTGCTATAGAAAATGAAATTATAATTCCAGCTAAGAAATATGTCAAAGTTTCAACTGGCATAGCTATAGCTTTACCAGAAGGGTTTGAGGCGCAAATAAGGCCAAGATCTGGGCTTGCCGCAAAAAATGGAGTAACAGTATTAAATTCTCCTGGTACTATTGATGCTGACTATAGAGGTGAAATTCAGGTTCTGCTAATTAATCACGGAGACGAGAATTTTGTTGTTACTCCTGGTATGCGAATAGCTCAAATGGTTATAGCTAAATTTGAAAAAGTGGAATTCATTGCCGCAAGTCTTTCAGATCATGCAACTGAACGTGGATCTGGTGGTTTTGGTTCTACAGGAGTTTGAATTTAAAGGCTATTAAATAATACTCGGATAAATAAATTTATTCCTCAATACCGATTAATTTGTTACGATTTGTAGCACCTTTCAAGATACTAAAACGCGAAGGTGCCAAGTTATAATATTTTGCTAAAAGACGAATCATAGCCGCGTTTGCTTTGCCGTTCTCCGGCGCTGGGGTAACATAAACCATCAACTGCTCTACACCATCCAACATTTTTCTTATCTCTCCAATTCGGTTAGAAGAAGAATTAGGCGTTAAACGTACTTCGATTACTTTCATAAATTATTATTAGGTATTATTTTTTTATTTTAATAATAACCCAACTCGAATTGTAATTCCTGTTAAAAGTTGGCATTATTACAATTGCAGCTTTTATAAACAATATAAAACTAGCATTAGCTAAGCTTTACTAGTAATGACCAAATGGTATTAGCCCAATCAGAATTTATGTTAATAATCGAAATAAAAAATTAAAACCGCTATATTTGGATATATTTTGGGATAACTGCTACACTCTAAAGAATTAGAGAAAAAAGAATGTAGCAGTATTGCTGTTAAACTACAGAAGTATTGGCCATAACTTCAACTTCATGGTTGCTTGAATCTGCTTCCTCTTCTTGTAATTCGGCTTGAACTGAGGCATCGGCAACATTTTGCTCAACAGCTGAAGTAACCAGAGCTACTTCTACCGGAGCTACTTCTGCTGCGCCTACCTGCGCTAAAACCACTGGAGCTGGTTCTACCACTGGAGCTACTTCTACCACTGGAGCTACTTCTACCACTGGAGCTACTTCTACCACTGGAGCTACTTCTACCACTGGAGCTACTTCTACCACTGGAGCTATTTCTACCACTGGAGCTGGTTCTACCACTGAAGCTACTTCTACCACTGGGGCTACTTCTACCACTGGAGCTACTTCTGCCACTGGAGCTACTTCTGCCACTGGAGCTACTTCTGCCACTGGAGCTACTTCTGCTGAGCCTACCACTGGAGCTACCTCTACTACTGGAGCTGGTTCTGCTGGGCCTACCTGCGCTAAAACAACAGACAAAGTTTTTAATGTATTGGCCACACTTGCAATCTGATTAGTTAACATCTGTTTGAGTTGATCATTCTGCTGTTGAAATTGATAGTTTTGCTGATTAATCAAATTCAAAAATCTGCTTTCCTGCTCTCTAATTGTTTGATTGAATTGCTCATTCTGCTCAAAAATCATTTGCTTTAATTCTTGATCCCTTCGTATAGCTTGTGCTGTTTCTTCGTTTTGTTTATCCTCTAATTCTTTAAGTTGTTCATCAACTTCTTCTTCAATTTCTTTAATTTCTACTTCTACTTTTTTCAACTCCAACTTAACAAATTTACAATCCTCTTTTTCTGATTTAATATCATCTCTAAATTCATCTCTAAATGCATTCAAGTCATTTTTAACTGACAATACATCGTCTTTTATTGACAACATTTCACTATTAATATCTTCAACTTTATCGTCTAAATCTTCAACTTTATCATCTAAATCTTCAACTTCATGCTCAATTTTTAATTGTTCACCTTTTAAATCTGCTATTTGCTCCTTTACCTTAGCTAATTCTTCTTGCAAAGACCTGATTTCAGCTAAAACATCCCCAAGTTCGGTTTGCATAGACTTGTCGTTAGAATTCTTATCAGATAATTCTACAATCAATTTAGCGCTATAGTTTATGATCTGTGCAATGATACTGGTTTGGTCACCCAAAAAACTTTTTATGATTGTGGAGTTAGAAAAAAAACTAGTTACACAATCCTTAGCTGCATACAACACGCCTTTTAGCATCCCCTTTAAGCTAAAATCTGTTTCTGGATTCGAATTAAAAAGTACGCCCGTTACTACTTGTTGTAGGTTATTGAATTGATTTTTATTCAAATTACCTTTGACGTGTACATCCTTCAAAAAGCCATCTAACAGTTTTTTGGTATAATCTTCCATAGAAGCTTTGAAGTCTTCAACCATTGAAGTTGAATTATTTGGTATAAAATCTTTAGATACATTTTTTGTTGCTGCTTTCATAACTTAAATACTCTCACTCCTTATAATAAACACGTGATTAATTCAACTAATAGTATTAGTATATCGTTGAATTAATTAACTTAAGGTTAAAAACTAAGGTTGAATAATAAATAAAATTCTGGATGTAAAAATATTTTAAAAAGTGTTTTGCAGAAAATCTGGTTGCAAAATTAAGATATATGATGCATAATACATGTTGGTATATGGCTCAAAATAATGCTTTTGTATTGTTTTATTTATATAATTTTTTTGACTTTTTAGTCATATACACAAACCCACATCCCGCACGCAAATATAGTAGTTAGTGTTATTCGGTTTTTTTTGAATAATTTAAAATAAATTTGCGGAGGAATAACTAACTCATAAACCAAAGGACAAAAAATGAACGACAGAATACCAAAAGTAATATTAAAAGATCTAGTTGAAGTTGGTGCTTATTATGGGCACAAAAAAACTCGTAGACGTCCTAAAATGGAACCATATCTTTATGCCGAACAAGAAGGCATGGATATTATTGACCTAAGACAAACCCAAGGCTTAATGCAAAGAGCTTTAGGAGAAATTTATACAGTAGCAAAAAATAATGGAAAAATCCTTTTTGTGGGTACTAAAAGTCAAGCAAAAGACTTAATTGCTGAATATGCACAAAAATGTGGCCAGCATTATGTTAATACAAGATGGCTTGGAGGTATTTTAACCAACTGGCACACAATAGCAAAATCTATTAATTCTTTAGAAGAAAAAGAAAATCTATTGGCTGATGAAGAAAAACTTACTGCATACACAAAGAAAGAAATTTTACAAATAACGAGACAGAAAGACAAGTTATTGGGCACTCTTGGGGGCATAAGAAATTTGCAAGGTACGCCAGACCTATTAGTTGTAATTGACACTAATAGAGAAGACTTAGCTATTAAAGAGGCAGCTAAATTAGGCGTTAAAATCGTTGCAATAGTTGATAGTAATGCTAGCCCAGACAATATAGATTATATAATTCCTGCAAATGACGATGCTATCAAAGCTATAAGGTTATATTGTGAATTAATGTGCAATACAGTCTTAGTAGGTATAGAAGACTCGCTTAAAGAAGCTGGTGTTGACGTTAAAACTTTCTCGGCAAAAAGCACTCCCGTAGTAGGATATGATAATAAATCTAAGAACACCAAAAGAATAAATACGCCAAAAGCATTGTCAGGACAACAAGTTAAATCTGATGTTAGTGATGATAGCTTAGAGAAAATAATGGCTACTACTTCTTCTACTAAAAACTAACTAAAACAAGGTAAAAAAGTATAGTTTAATTGAAATAAAATGGTATATATCTATGAGCATGGAACTCATCAAAATTTTACGTGAAAAAACTTCAGCTGGCATGATGGATTGTAAAAAAGCTTTATCTGAAAGTGGTAACGATCTTGAGAAAGCAACCGAGTGGCTTAGAAAAAAAGGTTTATCTAACGCTGCAAAAAAATCTTCAAGAGTTACTGCAGAAGGTTTAGTGGCAGCAAGAATTTCTGCCGATAAAAAAACAGCTACTTTAGTAGAAGTAAATTCGGAAACAGATTTTGTTGCTTTAAATAACAAATTTCAAAATCTAGTGGGTACTTTAGCCGATCTAGCTCTTGGAAGTAATGATATAGAAGCTTTGAAAAATAAGCAATTTAGTTCTAGTTCTACGATAGCTGAGGAAATTATTCAAGCAGTAGCAACTATTGGTGAAAA
>JAIOYM010000021.1 GCA_021741085.1 Rickettsiaceae bacterium | reverse complement strand
TTTATAAGTATAAAATCTGCCCTTGCATCTTTGGTAACATTTGTTGAAACTAATACTGAATTTCTAGTTCTAATTAAACCACAATTTGAAGCGGGAAGGGGGGCGACAGAAAAAGGTATTATTAAAAATCCAATGGTATGGCAAAAAGTTTGTGATGACATAACAAATTGGTTTCAAGTAGAACATAATTATCTTGTGCGCGGTATAATACCAAGCTCAATATTGGGAATTAAAGGTAATAAAGAGTTTTTTATATATGCTGTCAAACAATGACTTAATAAGCCAGTATTTAGCTTTATTTTGGGATAGCTTCAATAGTACTTTTATACTTGGTCTTCAAAATAAGTTGTTATTGCCTACTATGCTTTATTTTACAAGTGGAAACAAGTTTTTGGTGTTTTTTATAGACAATATAGCCGTTATGTCTGGCTACTTGGCTAACTATTTAATTGGTATATTGTTAAATAAGATTTTTATAGAAACTAAGAAGGCTAATGACAAAGAATTTTTGACACAACGTTTTATTGGATTAAGTAAACAGATAGCAGCTCATTGGGGATATTTTTGTTTGCTCTTGTTTTTGCCTCCATTAGACGCTGTATTTGTTATGTTAGCTGGCTTTATAAAATTCAGAGTGCTTAGAACGCTTAGTATTTTTTTTATAGCTAATTTAATTAGCTATATTACATATATTGTTACTTGAGTTCTTTATTGGTAAAAAATAAAATCACACCCTATAGTTTGTTGCTTCATAAATGTTTTGTTTGATATTGCTAAAATTCATAAAATGACCTATTGTTATATGAATGGCTGTTAAAAATATGACTTAAAGCTTTCTGATACAAGAGGTTAAAAATTTTTATATCAAGAATAAACATTCTTATAACAAACTCTTGTTTCTAGTATATTTAGTCGACTAGATTATCTAAATAACAAAATGCATAAAAGGATTTTATTAAAAATTTCGGGTGAAGCCTTAATGGGCGGAACATCTAGTGCACATGATGCAAATACAATTTTAAGAATAACTGAAGAAATAAAAGAACTAGTTGAATCTAATCTGGAAATTTGTTTAGTAGTTGGTGGTGGTAATATCTATCGCGGCAGTAAAGTTAACAGTCTTGGCGTAAACAGAATAGACGGAGATTATATCGGTATGATCTCAACAATCGTTAATGGATTGTTAGTTGAAGCAGTTTTGAAATCTCAAGGAATTAAAGCCGTAACTTTCAGTTCTTTTCCAATAAAAGGTGTATGTGCTGGATATGACCACAAAGAAGCTCTGTTAGCATTAGAGAATGGGAATGTTGTTATTTTTACAGCTGGTATCGGCGCACCATTTTTTAGTACAGACACGTCAGCTGTTCTTAAAGCTATAGAAATGAAATGCGAACTGATGCTAAAAGGTACTCAAGTAGAGGGGGTTTATTCTGATAACCCTATGCTTAAAGATAATGTAGAATTTTTTAGTCAGATCTCATATGAAGATATAATAGTAAAAAATTTAAGAATTATTGATATGCCAGCAATTTCTTTGGCAAAAGATAATAATTTAGTCATTAAAGTATTTGCCTTGGGACAAAAAGGCAACATAATGAAAGTAATAAAAGGAGAAGGGGTTTTTACTACCATTTCATAAAATTTTAAGGAGATACTTACACAATGAACGAATCGTCGCTAATGTCAGATTTAAAAGATAAAATGACAAAAACTTTAACTGTATTGGAAAATGATTTAAAAGGTCTGCGTACTGGTCGCGCTTCTGTTAATCTATTAGATCCTGTTTCAGTAGAAGCTTATGGCTCAAGAATGCCAATATCTCAGGTAGGAACAGTAGCTTCCCCTGATGCTAAAACTTTAACTATACAGCTTTGGGATAAATCTATGGTAAAACCAGTAGAAAAGGCTATTACTGATGCGAATCTTGGTCTTACACCAAATACTGATGGTCAGTTAATAAGACTTTCTATTCCAGCATTAACTGAAGAGCGTAGAAAAGAATTAGCAAAACTTGCTAGTAAATATGCCGAAAACTCCAAGATATCATTACGTAATGTTAGAAGAGAAGGTATAGAGCTAATAAAAAAAATGGAGAAGGCCAAAGAAATAGCTGAAGATACCATGCATTCATTGCAAGAAAAAATTCAAAAGCTTACCGATGAGTTTGTCGTAAAGATAGATAAAATAATAGAGCTTAAAGAAAAAGAAATTATGACTGTATAGATATACATGCAAGCTCTTGGCTAGCGAAAATTAAAGTTAAGTAAAGTAAAAAAATCGGTTAACAATGTTTTTTAAAAAATGGCAATTATGGCATAAAGTTACCCTAGGGCTTGTATTAGGAGTGATTTTTGGGGCTTGTTTTCCAAAACACGTAAGTTATTTACTACCCGTAGGCACAATCTTTTTAAGATTATTGCAGATGGTTATAAAACCATTGATATTCTTCTCTCTCGTTAGTGGTATAACCAACATGAGTGATCCATCTCACTTAGGTCGCGTTGGTATAAAGGCAACTTTAGCATTTTTGGGCACTACTTGTTTTGCAATTATTTTTGGCATCACTATAGGACATATATTAGAACCAGGGGTCGGTATAAAAATAAGTTTTCATGATCATCCTCCTTTGGCTGAAGCAAAAAAAGATTTCAATATAATTGATTTTTTTGTAGACATGGTACCAGACAATGCTGTCGGTGTTTTTGTAAATGGCACTTTGTTGCAGGTAGTCTTCATGGCTCTTTTTACAGCAATAACAATAGTTAAAATGGGTTCTAATGTTGGTAATATAAAGAACTCTATACAGATGATAACCAAGATCATCTTTAAAATGATTTCTATTATTATACTACTTTCTCCCTATGCAGCTTTTGCTTTAACCGCATGGGTTGTAGGTACACAAGGTCTTATGATTTTATTGAGTTTATCAAAATTAGTAATGGCTGTTGTAGTGGCTATGTTCTGCCAATATCTTATTTTTGGTTTACTAATAATGATTTTTTGTAGAATTTCACCTATACCGTTTTATAAAAAAAGTATAGAGTATCAAGCTCTAGCTTTCTCTACTAGTAGTAGTAAAGCGGCTTTGTCTACCACGATGAGTGTATGTAGAGATAAATTAGGGGTTTCCGATTCCAGCGCATCTTTTATTTTACCCCTAGGTGCTTCGATTAACATGGATGGTTTTGCTATTAACTTAGGATTGACTACAATATTTTTCGCTCAAATGTACGGCATTGACTTAACTATACATGATTATTTGGTAATAATGCTTACTTCAACTTTTGGATCTATAGGCGGAGCTGGTTTACCAGGAGCATCATTAATAATGATGCCTATGGTTTTATCTTCTGTAAATATTCCTATAGAAGGCGTGGCTATACTTGCTGGTGTTGATAGGATTCTTGATATGCTTCGTACAACAATCAATATAACTGGAGATGCTACAATAACATTGATTATTGACCATTCTGAAGGTTCACTAGATGAGTCAAAATACTACCATTCTTCTGATACTGAGGCTTAAAAGTAACGCATAGCATTTTAATTAGTGCTTAGTGACACAAAGAACGATTAAGAAGATAGAGACGGGGCAAATTGTTGTAATGTAAATAACATCAATTTTCATAAAGAGCAACAAGTCATGAAGGCAATAACTTATAATGAGCCTGGTTGCAACATAAAACAAGCAGCGTAATTTTTTTGATTTTTGGCAGGCCTTTTGTTGCGACTTTAAAACCGTCACTAGCTTTTTGAGTTAAGCTATACTTCATGCTAAAAAAAGTGGAAAATATTATCAACGCACCAATATCATAGCTGGTTATGTTAACAATAAACCTATCGCGCCTATGGTTTTCAATGGCACTTGTGATAAAAGCTTATTCGAGGGTTGGGTGGAACAATTTTTGATAAAAGAGCTGAAATTTGGGCAGGTAGTAATTATGGATAATGCTGCTTTCCATAAATCAGAAAAAAACAAACAACTGATAGAATCGGTTGGTTGTAAGCTTATTTTTCTACCACCTTATTCTCCAGATTTAAACCCTATAGAGAAATTTTGGGCAAACATGAAACGCTGGATCAGAAGTAAAATTAAAGATTTTCAAAATTTATTCCAAGCTATAAATGCATTTTTTACTACACAAACTTCATTGTAAACTACTATATATCAAAAACAATGTTGCACTTCACTTTTGAATTTTCAACTTTAGTTTTACTTTTATAATATTCGTTCGTCTACTTGGTAGCACCTACAACAATTAATAAAGTCAGCAAACCTTTTCAATTGTTATTTTTGAATGCTTTTTTCTATTTTTTCTACGTTAAACCCCTTTGTTTTAATTTTTGATATTATCGAATCATACAATTGATCAGGTAAAGTAGGTGTTCTAGCAAGTATCCATAAATATTTACGATCTTTGGATCCTACTACTGCATAAGAATAATCACTAGCTAATTCTATTATCCAATAATCGCCACCCCAAAAATGAAGTTTATGCAGGAAAGGCACAAAACTTACTTTAAGTTTAGAATTTGAAATTTTATCAACAACCCAAGCTGTGCCTTCAGCTTTATAAATTTTTTCTTCTGCGCCAACCTCTTTAGCACGACATTCGTTAACAACTTTTAAATCTTCACCTGTAATTAAAGAGTAGTTAGCAGTAGTGTTATATTGGCATTTATTTTGAAAGCTATTTGGTAATTTAGCAACCTCATACCATTTACCTAAATATTTGGTTAAAGACACATAAGGAACGGTTTCAAGGGCTTTTTGGGTAGAGAAAATTGGTTTTGTAAAAAACCATAAAATACAAGATACGCAAATTAGTAGGTTTTTTGACATAAAAATATTTTTCTAAACTTATTTAATAGCAACAAAAAAATCTTCAAACTTCGTTTTGTGCATTTTATTCACGATGAATACAAATTATATGCTAGCAAAAAATTCTGTATTAGTACAACAAATATTTACTATCTATTCATAACATTTCTATAAATAAAAAGTTAAAAGGCTTAACTAATATCAGTAAGTTAATTCCATTTATTAGTTAAATTAGAAAATTTCCCTAGATCATTATTGTAGTGCAAAGATACCTCTCCAATTGGTCCATTTCTGTGTTTTGCTACTATAACCTCAGCTTTATTTTTAACCTCGGTTGCTTTTTCCTGTAGCATTATAACTTCTTTAGCGTTTTTTGCGTTAGATGGGCTAGACCTACTCAGGTAATATTCTTCTCTATAAATAAACATCACAATATCTGCATCTTGTTCTATGGAGCCCGATTCTCTTAGGTCTGAAAGTAAAGGTCTTTTGTCGACCCTCTGTTCCACAGCTCTGGATAGCTGAGATAAAGCTATAATTGGAATATCAAGTTCTTTCGCTAAAGCTTTTAGCCCTTGAGTAATTTCAGAAATTTCTAGAACTCTGTTATCACTATTGGTAGTAGGGCGTATAAGTTGTAAATAATCTATAAATAATATATCAAGCCCAAATTGGCGTTTTAATCTACGTGCCCTTGTTCTAATTGCAGAAATAGATAAAGCTGGTGTATCATCTATCATTAGGTTAAGTTTAGAAATATCTTCAGAGATTTGCCTTATGATATTATATTTCTCTTCGTTAATAAAACCGGTTTTTAAATTGGTGGAATTTATTTCAGAAGTCATAGAAAGTATACGAGTAGAAAGCTGTTCGGAAGACATTTCAAGAGAAAAAAAGCCTACGGTATGATTACGTGAGGAATCACGATAACATTTAGCTAAAGCAGCGTTTACGGCAAGATTTATAGCTAAAGCAGTTTTCCCCATAGATGGTCTTGCTGCTATTATCACCAAATCTGAAGGTTGAAAGCCAGCGAGTTTTTTATCCATATCTACTAGTCCAGTTGTAATACCATTAATGTGACTAGGATTTTTCATAGCTGCATTCATTGTTGCAAGGGATTGCTGCAAAGATTTTGCAAAGCTACTAAATCCATTTTTTGAGCCACCAGAAAATGCTAATTTAAAAAGCTCACCTTCGGCTTCTTGAATTTGTTGATCAGCATCCATAACCACATCAACATTTGATGCATTTAGAGCAATTTTATGAGCGAGCTCTATTAAATGACGTCTCTTAGCAAGTTCGTAAATAAGCTTCCCATGGCTATAGGGATCTATTTCTATTAGCGCCAATTTTGTAAGCGAAAATAAATATTCAGCACCGCCTACTTCCTGTAAATTTTGATTATTTTTTAAGGTTGTCTCTATAAATTCAACTGTTGGAGTAATATTTTTATTGAATAAATTACTTATTACTTTGTAAATTTCTCCATGCAACTGTTCATAAAAATGTTCTGGCAGCAAAAATTCAGATATTTTTTCAAAGATATGTCCGTGTACTATAGCTGCGCCAAGTAAAATCTGCTCAGCACGATGGTTGTAGAGATTGTATTCTTTGACATTTTTTAACATAAATTCTGCTGAAATATTGTAGAAATAATTTTGTAACTTACTAGCTACTATATAGTATAGCAAAACCTAAAAAAGCAGTGAACTTTTTTAAATTATATATATGTCTATCCAGCAAAATAATATTATCTTGCTTATTCTCTGACTTTTTTGTCTTTACGCTTCAATTGATTGTTCTATGGGCTTAATCTTTAAATTATTCGATAAAATTTAACCTATAAAGAAATTCTTTTGTCCTTTTTATTAAATCAGCTTCATTTAGATTACTATTTATTATTACCTTGTTGTCAGGTTTAATTTGTATTTTATTAGGAAATTTAATGCTAAATTTAAGTAACTTATCGATTAAAGGAGAGCCATCAATTAATTTTAGACTATAAAAGCTGCTCCCAGCATCTAATTTTACTATACCCAAATTTTTGCATGTGTGCTTTATTCTAAGTATTTCTATTAAATTATTCATTTCATTGGGAATAGGACCAAATCTGTCTATCATTTCGGATACAAATTTGGTAATTTCATTTTCAGAACGTAAAGCTCCCAATCTTTGATATATGGCTAATCTAATTGACTGGTTAGAGATATAAATTTCTGGTACGTAAATTGGCAATGCAATACCGATAGAGATATCGTCTGTGCTAACATCTTGAGTTTGTTGTTTGTTTTGCACTTCTAAAATAGCCTCATCTAACATTTCTTGATAAAGCCCAACTCCTACATCCTTTATATGCCCAGCTTGTTCTTTACCCAAAATATTACCAAATCCTCTTATATCCATGTCGTGATTAGCTATTGTAAAACCAGCCCCTAGATAGTCGATATTTTGCATAACTTCAACCCTACGAATCGCATTTTCCGTAAGTTGCGCTTCAGAGCTAAATAATAAATAGGCATAACCTTGTATATTTCCTCTACCAATTCTACCACGAAGTTGATAAAGCTGACTTAAACCTAATAGCTCTACTTTGTCAATAATTATAGTATTGGCATTTTGTACATCAAGTCCGGATTCAATTATGTTAGTAGAAAGCAAAATATCATATTTGTTCTCATAAAAATCGTTTAATGTTTCCTCTATCTCAGTTGGTTTCATTTTACCATGTAACATTTTTAGAGATAATTGTGGTACCAACTTATTAAGTTCTTGTTTTTTTATTTCTAAATACTCTATTCTTGGACATACGTAAAAACTAACCCCACCCCTCTGTTTTTCTTCAAGCAGTGCAGCCTTCACAAGATCCTCATTATAACTATCCGTTATAGTTTTTATAGGCATCCTATTTACTGGAGCTGTAGCGATTAAGCTAAGATCTTTTATACCAGCAATAGATATTTGTAGCGTTCTTGGTATTGGTGTCGCTGAAACGCTAAGGGAATGTAGTTCCTTACTAAATTGTTTTAATTTCTCTTTTTGTTTTACACCAAAACTTTGTTCTTCATCAACTATCAGCAAACCTAAATTGCAAAAAGAAATATTATCAGCGAGTAGGGCGTGTGTTCCTATAATAATATCAGCCGTGCCATCAGCTATTTTTAGCTTATTTGCAGCTACTTCTTTTTTGTCAACTAATCTTGATAGCTGAACTATATTTATATCCAATCCTTCAAATCTTTTACAAAAACTTTTGTAATGTTGTCTTACCAAGGTCATTGTAGGAACCAAAACTACCACTTGGCTTTTTTTGAATACATTGCCTATACTTACAAAAAAAGAAGCATGCATAATCACTTCGGTTTTTCCAAAACCCACATCTCCACAAAGAAGTCTATCCATTAATCTACCAGCTGAAAGATCGCTTTTTATGTCTTCTATAGCTTTTACTTGATCTTGAGTTAATCTATAAGGGAAGGCCTTACAGAATTTTGTATAAAGCTCCTCATTTACTTCCATATTTTCAACAAATAGCAACTTTCTTTCTGCTGCAATTTTTACTAATTCTTTTGCAAGTTCACCTATAAGTTCGCGTTGGATATTACTCCGTTTCTGCCAAATTACAGAGCCTAATTTATCTAATGTTGCGTCTGTTATACCATATTTCTTGATGGCATTTATATTTTCTACAGGGACATATAATACATCATCACCATCATATTTTATCTTAATACAATCATGTAAAAAACCGTAAGCTGAGACGGATTCTATTTTTAAATATCTACCTATACCATGTTTTTTATGAACTACAAGGTCATTTTCTTTTAGGGTATCTATTTCAGCTAATACATTTTGCAGTCTACGAAAATTACTATAACTATCTGTATCGGTGACATTTGGTTCTGTTAGAAAATCTTTTGCAGAAAGCACAATATATTTATTATCTAATAAACAACTTTCTTGTATTGCAATATTCACTAAATTTATTTGTCCAGCTTTTGCCTCACTTATATGCTCTATCTCTTGAAGATTCTTATCTTCGTGAAACAACTCAGTTTTAGCTGTATTCATGTATTCTTTATCATTTGCACAAAATATGAGTTTTTTGTCTTTATTACCATTACATAGTTCTTTAATTATCGAGCTGCTAGACTCACCATGTTCTAGATATAATCTTGTAATTGAGCTCTTGAGGCTATTTGCTTCCGATCTTTCTATTGGAGTTATTTTGTATTGTTGTAAAAGTTGATTAACATCTTCAATGTTAAAAAAAATACTATCTTGATTAAGTAAAAATCTAGTAGGTTGGTAGCCCTTAGATATTTCTGAATAAATTTGATTGAGATTTTGTTTGTATAATTTTGAAGTAACTATTAATGGCGTATTTAAATATGAAATAATATTTTCCGTAGTATCATAAAATAAAGATAATAGAGGATAAAAAAGCTCAGCTGCTAGGTTACCTTGTTGTAATTTTTTAAAAATATTATGTTCCTTTATTCCATAACCAAAAAGCTGCAATAATTTTATTTTAGCAAATTCAATTTTTTCTGGCGTAACATAATTAATGTCTTGTAGAATTATTTTATCTACGTTGTCTTGAGATAGTTGACTTACGGGATCAATGATTTTTATATTTTTAATCTCATCCCATTCTATGTTAATTCTGTACGCATTATTTACAGAATATACGTCTATAATGTCTCCACGGATAGCAAATTCTCCACATGTAGTTATTACATCATTTTTATAATAGCCAAATTGTGCCAAGGTCTTTGCTGCTTTGACAATATTAATTTTTTGTCCCAATGAAAATAATAGATTATTATTAGCAAAAGCAGTTTTTTGCGGTATTTTACAAAATAAATTACTAAAAGTAGTTACTATTATTTTAGGTGAATTATCTGAAGCAATATTTTGTAATAAATTATATCTTATGGTACTAAGATTTTTCAAAGTAGAGTGATTTTGTGTAATAAAATTTAAGTCTGGTAAAAAATAAATACTAAATTTTTCTACTTCAACAAAAAATTTCAATTGCCTCCAAATGTCTTTAGCCATAACGCTTTGAGGGTAAAGCAACAGAATGTCTTGACTTCCTTCAAACACTGATATAGAGTAGCTCTCTAGAGGATTTCGTATTACAATATTTTCACTAGTATTCATAAAAATTGAAGTGGATTAATTTCTTTAATATGCTATTATTTTTTAGTGCCTCTGGAACTTTTTCTGGATAGTTCAACCAAATAAAAATATCAAGGTCGTTCTGTTCTAAAAGGTGTAAAAAATCTTCTAATTCTTGTTCGGATATTTTTGTAAATATAGAATAGTAGAATTTATTTAAAATGTTTTCAACTTCTTTTGTCGCTCTACGCGATATTTGATATATTATGTATTTTTTTATTTGATTGTCCATCACTTATAAAAGGGCTTTCATCTCATCTAAGAAAAAATTAGTAGCATAGTACAAGATTTTAATCAAGGTTACTAATAAATTTATTAATTTTATTTTTTGTATATTTAGACGCGTATTTCTAATTTACATCTTTTTAAGCAAAGAATGCTATTAACTAATAGCTTTATGCTAACGCGTTTATTTTTACTAAATTATCATGTTGAGTTTTTATGCTTATTTTTTTAAAATAGCTAATTACTTATGTGTTTAAATTTTGTACAATATGATTAATTTTTTAGTTAATGAAGCTATTTTTCTATTAAAAAATAATAAAAATAGCCTTTTGATAGATGTTAGAACACCTGAGGAATGGTCTTTGGGTATACCTTATATAAATAAAATAACCGATACTTTATTGGTGAATTGGCTACAAGATAGAAATAATAACCACGTATTTGCTACCGAAATTGGTAAAAAGATTTCGGATAAAAATATGCATCTAGTATTTATTTGCCGTTCTGGTTACAGATCTTCTTTAGCTGCAAGCTTAATAATAAGTTATGGCTACAGAAATTGTTACAATGTAATAGACGGAATAGAAGGAACTAATGGTTGGAAAAATAATGGTTTGCCATTTAATAATTAAGAATTTTACATATGAGTTACTTAGCGAAAGACAATAAAGACAACAAGTTAAAATACCATAACGAAACTTGGGTTCTTATAAAAAGAGATCTTCGAGAGCATTACGGGGACGAGGTATATAAAAATTGGTTTAACGAATTATATTTCTCTAGTTATGTTAATTCTTGCGTCACATTAAACGTACCTACAATTTTTATCAAAGATTTGGTAAGTAAAAATTATCTCGCTATAATACAACGATTGTGGAAGCATTATGACTCTAGTGTTCAAATAGTAGATCTTTGTTTGAATGAAAATAATATAAAAGAAATTGAAATCGTTCCTGAGATAGCTACTAGACAAAGCTATGCGGAGTCAAATCAAAATGAAAGTATTGCATCCTCCAACTTAGATCAACGTTTTACCTTTGATAATTTCATCGTTGGAAAGTCGAACGAGTTGGCTTATGCAGCATCTAGAGCTATTGCTGAGAACTATGAAGCTATACCAGAATCTAATCCTTTGTTTTTATATGGTGGGGTAGGGCTGGGTAAAACTCATCTAATGCACGCTATCGCTTGGCATATAAGAAAAACAAATCCTAACCGCAAAGTTATTTATATGTCTGCGGAAAAATTTATGTATCAGTTTGTTAAAGCTTTGAGAAATAAAGATGTGATTTCGTTTAAAGAACATTTCCGTTCAGTCGATGTCTTAATGATAGATGATATACAATTTATTTGCGGGAAGGAGAACACTCAGGAAGAATTTTTCCATACATTTAACGCACTTATAGATAATAATAGGCAGATGGTTATTTCATGTGACCGCTCTCCAAGTGATTTAGATAAGATTGAGGATCGAGTTAAATCTAGACTAGGTTGGGGCCTTGTAGCTGATGTATATAGTACAACTTATGAGCTACGACTCAGTATATTGCAATCTAAGTTAGAATTAGCAAATAAATCAGCTCCTAAAGAAGTATTAGAGTTTTTAGCTACCAAAATTACTTCTAATGTTCGTGAATTAGAAGGGGCGTTGAATAAAGTTATAGCTCATGCTAATTTCACCAAGTCTGAAATTAGTTTGCAAAATACTCAGGAAATACTTAGAGACTTAATTAGAGTTAATGAACGTAATATTACTATAGAGATGATTCAGAAGAAGATTTCGGTATATTACAGTATAGATTTGGCGGAGTTAATTTCTACAAACAAATCCAGATCTTTAGTAAGACCTAGACAAATAGCGATGTATATTTCTAAATTACTCACTAGTAACAGTTTGGTTGAAATTAGCAGGAAATTTGAGAAAAAAGATCACACAACAATCATTCACGCTATTAAAAAAATAGAAGAGCTTTATCAACAAGATTCAGATTTTAAAAGTGAAATTGAAACTCTGATAAAGTTATTTGATTGAAATTGATGAGAGTTAATTAGGTGACTTATAAAAAAACTAAAAAACTAAAAAGATGTGTTTTACGAGGACAACATATCTTATGACTAAAGAGGACTGGCTAGAAAAAGCTGAGAAATTTCCCATTGCATTTGCACAGGTGCGCGAGGATTCCCAAATAGATGTTTTGCTAGCAGGCCTTATTTACAATAAGGCTCGAGGGATAATGGTCGCGTCTGGAGGTTGCACCGCTGCACATCTCGCATCCACCGGCATATTCACTCATCTTACGCTTGTGGATACAAATCCTGTGCAGTTAGAGCTTGCAAGACTTAAACTCTTCCTTCTTCAGAATGGTACAAAAAGTGAACGTATGGGGTTGCTTGGATATTCAAACCTTGATGCTTCCAAAAGGAAAGAAGGGTTGTTGAATATATTTGAAGCTAACAGCATACACAAAAATACGTTTGGAGATTTTGATATAGTGGCTTCTATCGGGCTCGATTATGCTGGGCGGTATGAGTTGCTTTTTGCTAGATTGCAAGAACGATTGAAAAATATTCCTGCTAATGACATATTGTTCCAAATCGATTGCGCTAAAGAGCAGAAACTTTTTCTAAACGAGAATCCAAGCTACTTGAGTGCCCTTAAAAATGTATTCACGGAAGTAATGGACCTGGATAACCTGGTTAGGCTTTTTGGAAAGGAAGCTACACAGAACTCTATCAAACCATTCTCCCTGCACTTTTTTGAACGCACTATAGCTGTGATAGAAACACTACCAGCTGCATCTAATCCTTATCTAGCTCAACTTTTACAAGGAAAATTTTATTCAAAAGAATACGAATGGCTGTCTTTACCAAAGCAGAATCTTGCAACAGAGCTTCAGTTCGTGAAATCAAGCATGTTAGAAGCTCTCAGTAAAAGTAAGACAAAATACGACTTCATTCATCTTTCTAACATTCTAGATTGGCTAGATAACAATCAAGCCACCCAGCTTTTATATGCTGCCAGCCAAAAACTAACGTATGGAGGGCAATTGGTTGTTCGCCAATTAAACTCAAGCTTACAGATACCAAACTTATGTCCTGATTTATTTTGGCAGCCAGAGATAGCCTCTGATCTACACAAAAAAGACAGAAGTTTCTTTTATCAAAAAATTCATATCGCTACATCCTATGCAAATAATTGAACTTAGCACGCCAATTCATAGCTCGTTATCTCATAAGGTGTCTGAGTTCGAGCGCTTGTTTACTTACCCATTGGGACAAGATCGGTATTTCAGAATAGATCATAGCCCGAATTATGATGCTTTTTATAAGGCTATGGGAGAAGCGCACACCTATTATGCTCTATATCATGATAAGATAGTTGCATCGATTTCTTATGTTATACGGACTGTAAAACTGCACGATCATATCGATAAGGTTGCTTATCTGGGAGATCTCAAAATTCATCCAGACCATCAGGCGACAAGATTATTCTTCAGCATAGCAAAGCACTTACAGCCGATACTGGAAAGAGAGGTGAGTAGTGCTTATGGGATTGTCATGGACGGCACAATCAATACTCCAGAACAATATACTGGCCGTTTAGGAATACCTAAATTTGAACGCTTGAAAGAAGTATATGTCCTACGCTTCGATACAAAAAACTGTGATACCTCCACTGATTCTCATATTTCAAAAGAATCGTGTTTCGAGACCTATCAAAATCTTTCCTCAAAACCATTCGCATCAATCTCAAATAGCCATATGAGATCTGCAATAGCACGAGAGTGGTTTTCTACCTCAAAATTAGCCTGCGGTATGCTTGAAGATACTCGATTAGCGAAACGATTGTTTTTGGAGTCGGGTGAAGAGCTGAGATCTGCCCATCTCTCATATTTTGTTTATGACGATGTTCAGCAAGGGTTTTTGGTGATAAAATCAGCACTTAAGCGTTCATTCCAACTTGGTTTTCCCGCTATGTTTCTGGCCTTGTCAAAACAACAAATGGATGATTTGGAATCGCATTTAATAGGAACAAGCTATAGTATGGCTAAAGCAGCCATATACGGTACACAAAAAACATACGGCGAAATAACAATTAACACCGCAGAAATATAGAAAAAAATCATATGACAACACAAACCGCACCAAGAGTTACACAGCATGCCGCTTCAATTTTGAATAGGATAGGTATTTTTGAAAATCCGTACTTCAAATCTCTAAAGAACGGAGACATGGATATTGAGCAATTCAGAAGAAGCCAAGAGCAGTTCTATTTTGCTGTTATTTTCTTCTCTCGGCCAATGGTTGCGCTGGTGGGAAGAATTCCTAATGCCAAGGATAGGCTCGACATTTTGCATAATGTTTTAGAAGAACATGGATGCATGAATCAGGATGATTTTCATGGCACCACATTCCAGAAATTTTTAAGTTCAATTAAAAGCACCGCAAAACTTGATGATATAACACTTAGTCCTCAAATAAGGGCTTTTAATAGTGTTCTTACAACTTCCTGTACATTCGATGAAATCGAGGTTGGTATTGGTTGTATGGGCATTATAGAAATGGCCTTTGGTGAGATTTCTGCAATAATCGGTAAAGCAATATTAGAGCGTGGCTGGATTAAGCAAGAAGAGCTGGTCCATTATAAGTTACATGCAGAAATCGACTATCGTCATGCAGAAGAATTCTTCAGAGTTGTTGAGAAACACTGGGATGATCCTAAAAGGCAATATTTTATTAAACAAGGTCTTGAACTCGGAGCATATATTTTTGACCAACTATATAAAAATTTGCTTGATGTTTAAGATTTGAAGTGCAGCATTGATAATGCTATAGGTGTATAATATTCCTATAGTACAAACATTTGTTTAATAGCTTTGATATTATATCAAAAACAATGTTGCACTTCACTTTTGAATTTTCAAACACTAATCATTTATTTTATTACAAAAACAAATATTTTATCCAGCAATAGTACCAATTTTTTTTACTTGCACTAATACCTCTTTTGCATGCCCCATAAATCCAGCTTTAGGCCAAATATAGGCTATTTTGCCATCAGTATCTATAAGAAAAGTAGCTCTTTGTAGACCCATATATTTTTTTCCGAACATAGATTTTTCTACTAAAACACCGTATTGTAGTGATACATCTCCAGTAACATCTGCTAATAAATCGAAGTTTAAAGAACATTTATCTGCAAAGTTTTTATGCGATTTTGTATCATCTTTTGATACACCAAATACAACAGTATTTAGCTTACTAAATTCATCTTTTAAAGAGTTGAACTCTTTTGCCTCTATTGTGCATCCTGGAGTATTGTCTTTAGGATAAAAGTACAAAACCACATTTTTCCCACGAAAATCAGATAATTTTACAAGCTTATTATCATGCTGCGTTGGTAGTGTAAAATCTGGTGCTGTTTGTTCTAGTTGTAAATTTGCCATAATATAATTTAGATTATTATTTGTTATACTTGATAACTTTATGAAAGTAGATGTCTCCTTATCATTATGCGAGATGTAATTACCTGTTTGGGCTATTAAATTACTTGCTGATAATAATGCTAAAATAGATAAGATGAATTTCATAAATCAATCAATAAAAGGTTAAGTTGTTTGCCTACACTATAAATTATACAAGAGTTTAATTGGTGTTGTCAGTATTATATAAATTTAAAATTGCTACTTACTAAATAATAGTGACTTTTTTATTTGGTTTACTTTTTATATTCTTCACTTTTTTTAGATAAGTATTTTTTTTAACAGCTATTTTAGGTGCAGGTTTTTTATTGCTAATTTTACCTTTTGCTGATGCAACACTAGTTGTTAAAATCTTTGTTTTAGAAGCGGTTTTAAATGTTTGAATATTTTTAGACTTTGGCTGCGTTGTTGCAGAAGATTTTAATTTAGCAATATGAATATTTTGTTTAGG
>JAIOYM010000020.1 GCA_021741085.1 Rickettsiaceae bacterium | reverse complement strand
CTCTAAGTATTTAGGTTTAATAGCTTTATTGATATTTGCTTATGGTGTATCTATTATACTTATTGAAGGGGTTTGGAAAAATCAGATACGTCAACTTTATCCAACAGCCGCAGAATATACTGCTTATATGGCTGAATTCATGGGTTTTCAAGGTGCTGCAACTATGCTATTCATGATTCTTGGTAATAATATTATAAGGCTTACCTCATGGAGATTTGCTGCCAGCTTAACACCTTTGATGATATTGATAACTGGTATAGCATTTTTTGCCTTTATTTTGTATGGAAAAGTTATAATTAGTAACTTTGCAGCTTTAGCATTTATCAACCCTATCGCTATAGCGGTTTCTATAGGGCTGTGGCAAAATGTTTTAAGTAAAAGCACCAAATATTCACTTTTTGATCCTACTAAAGAAATGGCTTATATTCCTTTAGATCCAGAATTAAAATCTAAAGGAAAGGTAGCTGTAGATGTTATAGGTGGACGTTTAGGTAAATCTGGTGGCGCTGTTATTCCGGTTATATTATTTACTTGTGGCTTTACTTTCGCCGAAGCTACACCATATTTAGCTGTAATTTGTATAGCTACTTTAGGTTTATGGCTATTAGTAGTACAGGCTTTAAGCAAAGAATATACAAAGGCCTTGAAAGATTCTCAACAGTAAAAGGGCAACTTTTTACTACATGTCTTTTGAAAAAATAGCATCTAGCATAGCAAACGAAGTGTGAATCAGCAAAATTATACGAAGCTAGTGCCTACAAGCACTAGCTTGCTGATTGAGTTATTGACCTTTTTCTAAATTAAACGCGGTTTGAATGCCTGTGTCAGTTATACATTCGTGCACGTCACGCTCTTAAAATGGCCCAAATTCCAACATATCCCTACAAAAGTACTCCCTATCTCCCCACAAATTTACCCCCTCCTATCTAATTTCTACCATATTTACGCGCCCAACCTTTAGTTGAATATATAAAAGCAGTAAAATCCTCTAGCGGTAACGCGCAAGTGTCATTGCGAGCTTGCAAAGCGTGGCAATCCAGAACAAATGACTCTTCTATACATATTTAAAAGAAAGGTTAGATAACTGGATCACCACGCTAGTTCGCAGGCTCAGCCAAGCAGCCGAACTAACACATTATCAAACCAAGGCTAGAGCAAAACATTATTTTCGCACGCTGCCCTTTGCCAAGGCAAAGAGCGTGATGACACAGATCTATGACCGTTAGGCATTTTAGCCACATTTAACTTAGAAAAAGCAACTCCCCCTAGCGGTATAAACCAAGAGTCATTGCGAGCTTGCAAAGCGTGGCAATCCAGCACAAACAACTCTTCCATACAATTTTAAAAAATTATTGTGGCATTTGATCACTAAAAACCAGAGACTCAATTTCTGTATGCCCGTTAGTAGTTACTTCCATCTTATTATATTCTTGATTTTCATATACCATATTATCCGACTCTGGTTTTTGCTTAGTACAATAATCTTCATCACAAAGCTTCTGTCTTTTTGAGTTGTTCTCATAGGAAGTTGTATCTTCAGCTGGTCGTTCTTTAGCTAGTCGTTTTTTAAGTATTCCTTTAGGATTTGATTCCATTGAGATAAAAGTAAGTTTAATCAACGAAGGGAGATTACAATATGCAGCATTAAATTTCTCCCAACCTAATTTGCATTTCATCTTTTGCGATACTTTGCTTTTCAGTTTGTTTTTTAAAGTATTAGCTACAAAATCTTCATTGTTGCAGATGCCAGTTTCTTCATCAAAACCTGTATTAAGTGACTTCACTAAATGAAGATTTTCTTCCTTCATTAGTTTCGATAGAACATAAAACTCAATTGATAGCGGTTTACCTTGCGCTTCATTTTTTTTATCAAACCCGTGAAAATTTTTCAAACTAACAAATTCATTTTGATGAAAATTCTCTATTTGTCTTGTTTGCTCTTCTCTCTCTTTGCTTAACTCTCCTCTTTCCTTGAGAATTAGCTTTGCATATTGATTGTTGAAATATGATTCATAGCTATGCATCATTATAGCAAATTTATGTTCATCATCTAATAGTCTTGCAGCTTCTTCTATTATCTTAGTCTTTTCAAGATCAATTAGTAATTGTTCTCTAACTAGGTCTATCTTTTTGTCAAACTCTTGTATAGCCTCACGAAATAGTAGTTCTTTTACAAAAAACTTAGGCGTTTCGTCACATTCATTTTCCCAAAGACTTGGGTTCAATAGTGCTTGTTTTGCGAATGGATTCTTTAAATATTCTCTATGCTTAAGTAAAAATTCAAAAAAGTTTGTAGGGGAAATTACCTTATCGTTTTCAAAAAGATTATTAAACTCTTCGTGTGCATTTACAGCATTAGTAATAAATTGATTAATACCTTGATTAAAACCATAGCTAGATGTGTCGTAAATTAATTTTTTTATTTGTGAAGAATGTAAAGATTCGGCTATTGCTTGTGCGTGGGTTATTGATATATAAATATTTGATAGATCTAGCACCTTTAACTTGATATTCTTTATAGAATCCAATAGATCTGTGAAGTTCCCATGATTCAGTCCATTACCTGATAGTATTAAGCTATCAATTTTTTTGCAACTTTTAACCAGAGCTCCTGCACCTTCAAATCCTATATTATTATTGCATGCATACAAGCTTTTTAAGCCACCGTTATCATTGAGGCCACAAGCTATATTTATAGCTGCATCATCATTAATCTTATTTGAAGATATATTTAAGATTTTTAAGCTCTTATTCTGCTTGATAGCATTACTTAGCTGCTTAGATAGACTATTTTCTGACATATCACTCTTCTTGGATTGCTTATTCTGCTTCATAGCATTAATTAACTGCTTAGATGCACTATTCTCTGACATATCACAGATAAAGTTTATATCTAATTCTTCTAAAGTTTTGTTTGTAGCCAAAGAAGTGAATAGATTTGACGCTCCTGTCTTACCCAGATGGCTACGGCTAATATCTAATTTTTTTAATGATGGAGTTCTAAGCAGAAGTTTACATATAGAGTTTGCTCCTTCCTTCCCTGCATTATTAGAGCCCAAATCTAATTCTTCTAATGGAGCTCCGCTCCCAATAAGAGCATCAACTACATTAACTACTTGGTGTTTTTTTAGCTTATTAGAATCTAAATATAATATTTTTAAGTTTTTAAGCTCACTAAGAGTTTCAACTAAATATTTTGCTCGTTCCTCTCCATTTGGTTTATCTCGTTTTTCATATAAATTAAGAGCAAACTTAGGCTCATTAGCAGGACCAGCTATGGAATTAGCGCTTAAGTTTAGTCCTTCCAATGTAGAAGAAAGTTGCTTCAGAGCATCAAGTAAACTTTTTGAGTCTTCTTTTAAATGATTATTGGATAAGTTTAATATTTTTAATTTTGTAAGATTTACAAGAGCTTTAGCTAAATAATCTACTCCTAGATTATTCATCTCGAACTCCAGGTTTTTAATGCCTATAGTATTGTTGCTTAAGTTTAATACTTCTAATTCAGTTAACTTACCTAGGTCTTCAAATAACTCTTTTACACCCTCGCCGTACCATTCTTCAAGTCTTTCATAACTAGTTATGCTACAATGGTTTAGTTCTAGTGTTTTTAATGTATTTTTACTATTAAGTAGAGCTTTAACTATATTTTCTGCTCCCTTAGCTTTCAAATGATTATGGCTTATATTTATTTCTTCTAATTCTTTTAATGCAGATAAAGACGACAGATCCGTATAGCTTATATTATTATGACTTAAGTCTAATGTTTTTAATTGAGTTAGATACTTTAGTTTGTTACATAGTTGAGCTAATAATTCTTCATGGGTTGTTACGTCTTTATATTTTAAAGCTCGGTTTAAGTCTAATACTTTTAATTCTTTGTATTTTAGAGCAAAAGAATCGTCATCCAAAGAGCTTAAGTCAAGAAGAAATTGATTGACTTCTGTTGTATATGTTACTTCTGTAATTGTCATAATAAATAATTTTATATTATATTTGTTTCCTACTAATACTTTTGCTATAGGTTAATGAAATTAATATTGGTAAATAATGTAATAATTATTATTATTAATATCTTAACGTGTATACCATATATTAATATAATCTGTATAGCAAGTAGAAATTTACATATATTACTATATTAAATATAAATTATATATAGAAATTTTTATAAGTAATACGAGAAGTAGAAAATCTACATCAATTAATGTAATTGATATAGAGCTTGCATGGTTTAATGCTTTAAGTAGAAAATGTGTGTGAATTAATATAAATTGAGATTAGTGATATTATAAATAGTATGTTTGAGAAAAGCTTTTTACTATTTATACAGGCTCTTTAGCGCTATTGTAAATTATGCTTTGCAAAGCGTGATTTCATCAATCAAAGCTAGCCTTAAACCGTCTAGTTGATTAGGGTTATCGTAGCCAGAATAAAAAATTTGAGTACAACCTCTATCATATAAGTCTGTGATCAATGTTTCTAACTTAGAGCGCTCAGAGGTTTTTAGTTTATCAGATTTAGTTATAACCACTTGCCATTTTATCGACAAATTTTCCATCATCTCCATAACCATTAGATCGTTTTCTTGCAGGTCTCTTCTGGCATCTAATAAAATGTTACACAAAATTATATTTTTGCTTTTAGCAAAATAATACGAGATCAATTTTTTCCACTCTTCTTTTCTTGAATGGGAAACTCTAGAGAATCCATAACCTGGTAGATCTACTAAGGTAAATGTATTATCAATTTTAAAAAAATTAATTTGTTTGGTGTGTCCAGGAGACTTTGATGTTTTGACTAACTTCTTTCTGTTACACAGAGTGTTAATTAGAGTTGATTTGCCCACATTAGACTTCCCTACAAAAGCTATTTCAGGCAATGTAAGATCTTTAGGCAGGGATTTAATATTATTTGCCCCTGCTATAAATTCAGCTTCACGTAAAAATTTTTTCAGCCTATCTTTATTGTCCATGTTTTGTTTTAAAGTTATTTACATATTTTTGCTGGATTATAGATAGAATATTACTCCATGTCCAATATAAAAATAATCCAGAAGGGAAATTATTAAACATAAACAAGAACATCAGTGGCATAAATTGCATTAGCTTTTGCTGTATTGGGTCTTGTGGTGGTGGGTTTAATTTTTGCTGCCAATGCATTGTAAGCGCCATTAAAATTGGTAGTAAACCTATGTGCAAAAACTGTGGTGCTTGAAAAGGTAGCAGTCCAAATAAGTTAAATATATTAGTTGGATCTGGCGCAGATAGATCTCTTATCCAACCAAAAAAAGATGCGTGACGCATTTCTATAGTAACATTCAATACTTTGTAGATAGAGAAAAATACCGGTATTTGTAAGATTACTGGCAAACATCCAGCAACGGGGTTAAGACCGTGTTTTTTATATAAAGCCAAAGTTGCTTGGCTAATTTGCATTTGATCGTTTGCGTATAATATTTTCAATCTGTCTATTTCGGGCTGTATTTCCTTCATACGTGCCATAGTAGTGTAAGATTTGTTAGCAAGACCCAACATAATTATTTTTACCAAAACCGTTACAATAATTATACTTAAGCCAAAATTACCAACTAATCCATAGAAAAAATTCAATATTCCGAACAAAGGTTTTGTTAAAATGTAAAACCAACCAAAATCAATAGCCCTATCAAAAAGTGTAATATCATCATTTTTTTCATATTGATCTAATAAATCAACTTTTTTAGCACCTAAAAATAGCTTGTGTTGAAGAGAAAAATGCTCATCTTTATTAAGAGATTGCTTCTTTGTAACAAAATCTAGTTGATAATAATCCAAACCATTACGCAAAGCATAGCTTGCATTACTGTTGTAAATAAAGTTTTTATCTAAAACAAAACTAGTAAGCCAATATTTTTCAGTAAATCCAAGCCAAGAAATCTGTTTATCTAGTAATTGTTTGCGTTTATTTGATTTTATTTTATCGTAAGCAAATTCTTCTATTTGTCCGTCAAAAGCTCCCATCATACCTGTGTAAACCACAGCATTTGCATTAGCTTCAGGTATGTTGATTTTATTAACCAAACCATAGGCTTGAAATTCTATTTTCTTGTTCGAATGATTAACAATTTCTTGGTGCATAGAAAACATGTAATTCTCATCCACCGAAATTGTAACTAAAAACTCTATGCCATCAGTATTTTTCCAGCTAAAAACAACGGGTTTTTCTGTTGTTAACTCAGTATTATTTGCACTCCATGTAGTTTCGCTATTTGGAAAATTTTTTGCTCCTAAAAAACCAAATTCTGCAAAGTAAGAATTCTTTGTGTTAGATGGATTTAGTAACCTTATATCCGCGCTATTTTCATCTAAAGTTTCCTTGTAACCGACTAAAGTTAAATCGTCAAACCTTAAGGCCTTCAAAGAAATGGAACCACGTAACTTTTGGGTATTAATTAACACTCTTGAACTTTGGGTTAAAGCTTTATCAGTATCCAAAAAACCACTTGATTTAGACTTATTTAATGATTTCACAGCTTTCGATTGGGAATTTTTAGCTATAGTTTGTTTTTGTAATTCTTGCAATCTAGGCTTTTCATAAAAATGCTGCCACCCAAAAATAATACCTAATGCTAAAACAACAGATAATATAAGAGTAAAATTATTATTTTCCATGTAATCTAATTATATTTTAATTAAAACAATTTTTCGTTCCCCACAATTCTATTAGCAATCAACAAAACTATCAATACAAAATTTTTTAAGTATTTTAAGCTAATAATTTTGTAAATCGACTATCTTGCCAATTTAGTATAGAATTTATAATATATAATTTTATCTCCTGATGAATGTTACTTAACGTAAATATCAAAAATTTCTTGCTAATAGCGCAATTAGATCTGGATCTAGACAAAGGCCTAACTGTTCTTACCGGCGAAACTGGTGCTGGTAAATCTATGCTACTTGACGCAATTTTATATTGTCTAGGAGACAAAGTTAACACCAATATTTTATCTAAAGATGCAACTTTTTGTTCCGTAACCCTAACTTTTGAAAATGACGATAACATAACTTCATTGCTGCAAGAACATGATATAGAATTGGAAGATTATTTGATTGTCTCAAGAAGTGAAAATGCTCAAGGAAAAAAAAGGCAACTAATAAATGGCCAAATAGTACCAAATAAAATTGTGCAAATATTCGCGCAATATTTGATAACAATCTGTGGTCAACATAATCATACTGAGCTATTTTCTTCAAACAAACAGCTAGATATATTAGATAAATATGCTAATAATGAGCATCTAAGAAAAAAGATACGCGAGCATTATTACAAATGGAATCAAGCGCAGGAAAATTTGGATGAATTTAGGCGCGATGCTGATAAAATTCACCGCGAGATAGATTATCTAGAGGCTACGTGCAAAGAGTTAGAACTTCTTGGAATTAAAGAGGATGAAGAAAATATACTATTTCAAGAACGTCTTGATTATCAAAAACAACTTAAATCTTATAAAGACTTGATAGAAGTCAAAAAACTCATTGACGGGGATATCATAACGAACAGGATTATTTCTGCACAGAAGCTATTAATTAAAATGCAGGATCTTCCAGAACAAGAATCGTTGTTAAAAAATCTGGAACAAGCAATAGAAAATATAGATAATGTTACTATTACGGTAGATAATTATAAATTGGATAATGATATAGAAAAAAGACTAACTGCAACGGAGGAAAGATTGTTTCTTATAAAAGAAATAGCGAGAAAACATCGTTGCCACAGCTATGAGCTTAATGCCTTATCGTCTAAATACCAAAAAGAATTATCCGAGCTTAAAACAAAAGAAATAAATAGTATAGAACTATCCAAGATAGTAGAAAATAATAAAGAAGAATATCTAAAGATCGCAAAAAAAATTAGTGACAATAGATTACAGGCTGCTTTAGAACTTGTTGGTAATGTAAATAAAGAGCTAGCAGAGCTAGAGATGAAGGGGGCCAAGTTTGATATCAAAATCCAACCTCAATCTCTTGAAAATAAGAGCTCTAGCGGTTTAGACATAGTAACTTTTGTTGGTCAAATGAATCCAGGATCAACACAGATAGCTATAGCAAAAGTAGCATCGGGTGGAGAAATGTCTAGATTCATGCTTGCTATTATGGCAAGTTTTTTATTTGCAGAAAAGCCGCAGTTAATAATATTTGATGAGATAGATTCTGGTACAAGCGGTGTAGCTGCAGAAAGTATAGCAAAAAAACTAAGCAATCTTTCTAAACAAATACCACTTATTGTTGTTACTCATCAAGCTCAAATAGCAGCAAAAGCCACCAAACATATATTGGTAACAAAAGAACTTGTAAATGCAAGTAGTGCAACGAACTTCTCTTTTATTAAAGATGATGAGAGAATTGAAGAGCTTTCCCGCATTATAGCTGGTAAGAATATCACGCATCAAGTACGCGCTGCAGCAATCGAGCTATTAAAATCTGGTAATTAAAGTAAAATCGTGGATACAATATTTGCACAATGTACAGCACCTGGAAAATCGGGTGTAGCAATTTTTAGAATTTCAGGGCCAAAAAGCCTATATATAGCTCTTTTGCTATGTAGGAGAGATCATATGAAAGACAGGCATACTTATTATGCAACTATATATAGCCAAGAAAATGACATAATAGACAAAGTTTTGATGACATATTTTGCATCCCCTAAAAGCTTTACCGGAGAAGACTGCGTTGAAATAAACATACACGGAAGCATAGCTATAGCAAAATTGCTAACTAAAGAATTATTAGCGCATGATAATGTTCGCTTAGCAGATCCTGGTGAATTTACTAGAAGAGCTTTTTTGAACAATAAAATGGATCTAACAGAAGTTGAAGGCATGATAGATTTAATTAATGCCGAAACGTCTATGCAACAAAGGCAAGCGATAGCCCAGATGAATGGAGCTCTTGCCAATCTTTATGCTTCATGGCGCAAAGATTTAATAAAAATAATGGCATTGATTGAAGCATATATAGATTTCCCTGAAGAGGATATACCAGAAGAAGTTGTTATACAAGCTGAGGCCAATGTCAAAAATATTCGAGATAGCATAAAAAGCCATTTAAATGATAATAAACGTGGTGAAATATTGCGTGCTGGCATAAAGATGATAATATTTGGCCCACCAAATGTAGGGAAATCTAGTTTAATTAATTACCTAATGAAGCGTGAAATAGCTATTGTATCAGATGTTGCTGGCACTACCAGAGATGTTTTAGAAGCGCATTTAGATATAGGTGGATTTCCTATAATTTTAAAAGATACAGCTGGTATCAGGTATAATTCATCAGACTTAATTGAAAATAAAGGTATAGAAAAAGCTTTATTGGCAGCAAATGAAGCTAATATTAAAATTTTTATGTTGGATGTTTTAAGTTTGGAGAATTTGAACTCGGTTGATGCAAGATTAGTTGATTTGATAGATGAAAATACTTTAATTTTAGTAAATAAAATAGATTTAAAAGCACCAAGTGCAAATCAGTTTCAAGAACGTGATATAGTTGCTATTTCTTTAAATGGTAAAATAAATTTACAGGCCTTGCTAAAACATATAGAAACAATGGCTGCAAAGATTTCAGCTCCCACGCATATTCCAGCTATCACTCAAGAGCGTTACCGTATTAACCTAGCAAAAGCAGTAGATAGTTTGGATAAATTCTCCTTATCCAAAGATTTAGTACTAAGCGCTGAGGATATAAGGTTTGCCGTTAGCAAACTAGAATTTATTACTGGCAAAATTGAAGTCGATGAAATTCTAGGTGAAATTTTTAGTAATTTTTGCGTAGGGAAATGACTTGTTTAAACCGCATTAAGATATTATCTTAAATAATAGTTAATGCCAATTAAATTTTCAAACCAAGGTTTAACTCCCAAATATTTGGATAACGACAATATAACTAGTATTTATATTAGATTTTTTAAAATTACATATTGCATTGTTTGTGCAACAAAGGTTAATATAAAATTATAAATATTGCTAAATTATAGTTAATTTATATTAGATAATTACGCTTCGTTAATTTAATGTTGTATTCTCAAAAATTCTTGCCAACAAATAATCGTGTGGTAATGCTAGCTACACAATCATCGAAAGGTAGAGTTATAAATTTTCAAATTAATCTACAAAATGGCGATCGTCATATAAGATCAAATGTAAAATTGGGCCCATACATTACTACCGCAGCAATAACTTCTTGTAATTACCTCATATTAAACGCGAACAAACTTGGTATAGATAAAAACCTTCTACTACAAAGTGATTTGCATATCAATTTTGATATGTTAGATGATGATATAATAAAGGATGGGCCATCTTGCGGATTGGCTATATTCTTGGCTTTATATACCAAACTTAAATCAATACAGTTAAAAAAGGTTTTGGCTGTTACTGGTGAAGTAACTTTGAGTGGTAAAATTTTAGGTATATCTGATCTAAAAGAAAAATTAGAGGCTGCAATTCAAAACAATATATCCGCAGCAATCGTACCTCAATCCGATCTTGTCGATATAAAATTAATGTCTCAGGACCTTTTAAAAAATATCGAAATAATAGCAGCAAATAATATCGGTGAATTATTAGCCAAATTGCATTTAATGTCTTAAATTAGCAATTAAGGTTTATTGTTAAAATCTGAGTTTTGTAAAATTTTATGTAGTAAAATCTTACAGAGGAAACAAATCAGAAAAATCTGTTTATAACTGCTAGAATATTGCATATCATATTACTATGCAAGTACTATAACTTTATAGAGCTCTAACAATTTTGCACTTGACTAATCATTATTAACAAAAGCTTTTTATAGCACAAACTATTATACATTTTATGGGATTCGGTATATTGACTCATGTTATAATCTTGATCGCAACAGCTGTTGGTGTAGTGATTATATTTAAAAAACTTAATTTAAGCCCAGTATTGGGGTATTTAGTTGCTGGAGGATTGATAGGAGATTACGGCCTAAGGGTTGTGTTATTTGAAGATACAGAAATGTTAGCAGAATTAGGGATAGTATTTTTACTTTTTGCAACAGGTTTAGAGCTATCGTTTGAACGTTTAAGAGCCATGCGCAAATATGTTTTTGGTTTGGGCTCTTTACAAGTAGTTGTAACAGCTATAGTTATTGCTGGAATAGCTTTTTTCTTCACTAATAGTAGTAAATTATCCGTTATCATAGGTGGCGGACTTGCTCTTTCTTCTACAGCGTTAGTTTTACAAATGGTAGATACAAGAAGTCGTGTTAATCAGGTTGGCAGGGTTTCGTTAGCAGTTTTAATTCAGCAAGATTTTATAGTTGTTCCTCTTTTGGTTATAATTCCTATACTTGCAGACGGTGGAAGCGAAGCATCTATATTTTATGCTATATTACTCGCTTTTTTAAAGGCAATATTAGCTCTTGTTGGAATATTTATTGCTGGAAGGGTTTTTTTAAGACCAATATTTAAATTTATTTCTTCTGATGACGAATCCAGCAACGATGAACTATTTATAGCTGTTACCTTATTAATTTGTCTATCCGCTGCTTTAGGCACAGAAGCTTTGGGTTTATCTATGGCTTTAGGAGCTTTTGTTGCGGGTATTTTAGTGGCAGAAACTGAATTTAGGCAAAGAGCTGAAGAAAGCATTTATCCCTTTAAAGGTTTATTACTTGGTCTATTTTTTATGTCGGTAGGTATGACGATTGATTTAGCTGCTGTATATACTAGATTAGGTTACGTAATAATGTTCGCTTTTGGTTTAATGTTAATTAAAAGCATCATAATAATAGCATTATGTAGGATTTTTGGTTTCGATAGATCCATGGCTTTGCGTACAGGTTTTCTATTGTCTCAAGGAAGCGAATTCGCTTTCATTCTATTCAAGCTGGCGATTGAAAAAAAAATATTACCAGCCGAATCTGGCGAACTGTTACTTCTTGTAGTAACTTTTACTATGGCTTTGACTCCTCTAGTTTATGCACTAGCAAATAAAATAGCATCTAAGTGGTTAACTATTGTTGATGATAGCTCTTTGGAGCTTGATGCTTTAGCGAAAAATTCCAAGGATATCACTAATCACGTTATTATAGCAGGCTATGGCAAAACTGGATATATGGCAAGCAAGATGCTTGACGTTGAGGGGATTAATTATCTGATACTTGATGTTAACGATAAAATAGTTGAAGCGGCACAAAAAGACAATATATCCATATTTAAGGCTGACACTTCCAATATTGAAACACTTAAAGCTGTAGGTATTAATAGATGTTTGGCCGTAGTACTTGCTATTAATAATTTTATTACTATCAAAAAAACATTGAAAGTTATTCATGCTAATTGCCCAGATGTAACCGTTATAGTAAAAACCAAAGACTTATTATCAGCGAATGAATTATACGATGCTGGTGCAAGCATTATTGTACCTTCTGATTACGAGATAGGTTTACAGCTAGGTGGAGCAGTGCTTGATACGGTTGGTATAAGTGATTATGAAATTGCTAGAATAAAAGCTCAATTTAGATCAGCAAATTACATAGTAAATAAACAATATAGATATGCGAAAGATGACGACGTTGAATAATAAATTACTTACACTGGCTATAGGTTTTTTAATTATATTTTCAAATAATTTATCTTTTGCTGAAGGGGATAAGATCTTAAGATTTGTTTCTACAAGATCTAACGAAGTAAATGCAAGAAAAGGTCCCGGAATTAATTATCCAATCATATATATTTTTATAAATAAATTCGAACCTTTAGCAGTTATACAAGAATTCAATGAATGGCGCAAAGTATTAGATTATGAAAGTAATGAGTCTTGGATACATAGTAGTCTTCTATCTACCAAGCGATACGCTGTAGTTAGTGCTGATGGTATTCATGATCTTTATAGATTTGCTACTAAAAAATCACGTATTGTAGCACGAATAGAAAAAAATACTCGCTGCAAACTCGAAAAAGTTTCAGAGAATTTTTGTTTAAAAAGCGTTGATGGCTATAAGGGGTGGATAGATAAAAAAGCTCTTTGGGGACTTATGCCTAGTGACAAATAATAGTAAATCTTTTGGGTTTATTTTGGAAAAAGCCTTTTGCTATAGGAAAAGAATCTGGTGAAGAATTCTACTACTGTCTAAAAAATCATTAATGCTAGAAAATTGTGGTGCCGCCAGAAAGAATCGAACCTTCGACCTCATCATTACCAATGATGTGCTCTACCACTGAGCCATGGCGGCTGATATAAATAGCTCAAAATGAGTATATAATTTATTATGCTGGTGGGTCAAGTATAAAATAGGAAATTATACTCTATTGGCAAGTATTTTTTTCTTTAAGGAACTAGTGAGTAAAATTTAAGTCACTTGCTGAAAAGCTAGTGACTTTTTATTAATTGACGGATAAAATTTACATTTATTAACCTTAGAAGCCATAAACATTAGCATGATAACTAATAAACATTTAGCCAATAAAACTCAGTTTGGAATATTCCACTATCTAACTATAACTTATGCAATCATATATTTGATTTCAAATATCGCTGCTGTAAAAGTTGTCGAATATGGTCCTTGGAGCCTAAAGAGTTACGACTTTGGACCATATCCACTTGATGCAGGAACTTGGTATTTCCCATTGTTATATATAATCAATGACATACTAACAGAAATATATGGATTTAAAAATACTAGAAAAACAATATGGATTTCTATGTTCTCTACAGCTATTTCTATGCTACTATTTTACTTAGTAGTAGGATTAGATGGTATAGACACCCAGGAAACTAAGGGTTTTAATGCTGTTTTCACTTTTTCTCCTCTTATATTGTTTGCGTCTGTTACTAGCTTTGTTGTCGGAGAATATTTTAACTCTGTAATATTATCGAAATTAAAACTAAAATTTGCAGGGAAATATTTTATTTTAAGGGCTACTTTCAGTACCGCTATAGCTAGTGCTGTTGAAAGTAGTATTTTTGCCACTATAGCATTTTCTCATATATACGACTTTACAAGTCTTGCAAATATGGTTATGTTACTGGTGTTAATAAAGGTTGGTTATGAATTACTATCATCACCTGTAACGTTATACATAATAAAATTAATCAAGAAAAATGAACAATGCGATCATTATGATTATGATACTAAATTCTCATTTTTACCCTTTGCTAAATAGTGGAGCTACAGATTTAGGGATTGATTTTCAAGTAAAAACAACAAAAACTGTTCATTTAATTTATGCTAAATAGATCTGCGATGGGTAAATTCTGGCAACAAAAAGCCATGGACGAAAGGCGTATTTTAACTATTATGCAGAAATATTCCCTAGATCAATTTTTGGCTACTTTAGTTGCGCATAGAGATCTAGAGCTTAAAGATATAGAAGATTTTTTAAATCCTAAAATAAAAAATACGCTTCCAAATCCGCTACACTTAATTGATATAGAAAAAGCCTTACAACGCACAATCAAAGCTATAGATGATGGGGAATTAATTTGTATTTTTGCCGACTACGATGTAGATGGCGCAACAAGTTCAGCGTTATTAAAAAACATCATGCGTCAATTAGGTAACGACGCCATAGTATATATACCAGATAGAATAAAAGAAGGTTATGGACCATCGGCTAAAGCTGTAAAAAAATTGAAGGACATTGGAGTGTCGTTGATGATAACTTTGGATTGCGGCAGTCAATCTTTTGATGCTTGCGCTAAAGCTAAAGAATTAGGGCTTGATGTAATAGTTATCGACCATCATATAACTGGTAGTAAATTACCCGACGTATTTGCGCTTGTAAATCCAAACCGTTTAGATGAGACATCGGATTATGGTCATTTGGCAGCTGTTGGGGTTACATTTTTATTTGTTGTAGCTCTGTTGAGTAAACTTAAAGCTCAAAATTATACTAAAGCTCACCAGATTAATTTATTGGAATATTTAGACTTAGTAGCTCTTGGCACTATTTGCGATGTTGTAGCTTTAAAGAATGTAAATCGCGCCTTTGTATCTCAGGGATTAAAAATAATTCAAAATACGCAGAACATAGGTTTGCGCAGCTTGATAAAAATTGCTTCAATATCAGAGCCTATTTCATGCTACCATTTAGGTTTTGTGTTGGGTCCTCGTATAAATGCTGGTGGACGTGTTGGAAAAGCTGATACTGGAAGTAAGCTACTTACAACCACAAATCAAGAGGAAGCAGATTATTTAGCTGAACGATTACAGCAATATAATCAAATCAGGCAGCAAATAGAAAATGAAAATTATCTAGAAGCCCTAAACTCTTACAAAGCAAAATCTAACGAAAATTTTGTGTTAGTCCATGGAAATTGGCATCCTGGCGTCGTAGGTTTAATTGCTGGCAAAATGAAAGAATTACATAATATACCAAGCTTTGCAATAACTACAATGGACAAGAATATCGCTAAAGGTTCTTGTCGCTCAATAGCTAATGTTGATATTGCTGGTATTATATTAAAAGCTAAAAGCTCAAATATACTTGAAGAAGGCGGTGGGCACGCTATGGCGGCAGGATTTTCACTAAAGTCAGAAAATATCGAAAATTTTTCGGCATTCTTACAGCATGAACTAAAAAATAAAATCCCAGATAAAACAAATGTTATTTATTATTATGATTTGAGTATAACTGGTAACAGCTTGAATGAAGATTTTCTCAGCAAAATTTCAAGCCTAGCTCCATTTGGTGCTCATAACCATGAACCAATATTTTTAATCGATAAGTTATATTTATTTAGTACAAAGCTTGTTGCTGAAAAACATATTAGCTGCAATTTCACGCAAAATTCTAATAACGGTATAGGTAATAAAATGCTTAGCGCTGTAGCTTTTAATGCAGCTTATAATACAATGGGTCAAATCTTACTATCCCAAAATCAAGCCAAAGAGCTCTCGATAATAGCTACTATTAAAAACGAATTTTGGAAAGGTCAAAGTAGACCTAAAATTATAATACAAGATATAATTATTTAGAAATATGATGTTAATTGTAGGTCTTGGTAACCCAGGCGTAGAATACAGTCAAACTCGACATAATATCGGCTTTGCGATATTGGATGCAATAGCTGCAAAATATAGAGCTACTTTTAATTTAGCTAGTAAATTTAAAGCAGATATTGCTCAGATGCAAACTGGTGACCAAAAAATAATTTTAGTCAAACCCAACACTTACATGAATTTATCTGGCCAATCTGTAAGCTTGATAAAAAACTACTATAAAATCGACTTATCTGATATAGTAGTGATTCATGATGATTTAGACTTAAAATTTGCAGAAGTAAAAATTAAACACGGCGGCTCTGCTGCAGGACATAGGGGCTTAATTTCAATAGATGGCAATATTGGCAAAGAATATTCTAG
>JAIOYM010000019.1 GCA_021741085.1 Rickettsiaceae bacterium | reverse complement strand
GATGGCTTTAACATTCTTTGGTCTACCTTCGTAAATAACTTTCAAATTTTTTTCATTTTTATTTGCAAATCCCCCATCAACCACCTCTAAATTTGTTGTTGTACTTATGAAAGCTTTTTCTTGAATAATTTTATTTTCTTCAGCAAATCCTGTATAGTTCTGAATATTAAACTCACCTTCCCCTCTAATAACTCGAGGCAATGTACTATCTTGGTTAAGTAATTTCTCGTCTGGCAGTCTATTTAAGCCATGAGAAGCTATAGCTGCAGTAATCATAGCCTCGGGAATATATATAGCTTTTGAATTATTTTCTTCTTTATCCAAAAAAAGTTCTTTTAATTTTTGAAATTTGTTAAGTCTTTTTTTAATTGTTAATTCTTGCTTGTTTTTAAGTGGGGTTTTTAACTTTTCTTTTAACTCTTCTACTTCTAAGTCTCCTGTGAAATTGTCTGACATTCCCCTTAATAAACTATTGATTTTTGTATATTCTTGTGAGGTATAAGTATTAATAGCAGCCATTTCACCATAATCTAATACACCCAAACTTTTGTCCTGATCTGCTTCTCGTATATCATTCCTAAAGTCTTCTTTTGTGTTCATGTCAGGATTTAACTCCTTTATTATTTTAGCGTAATTTTCTATATCCCTCTTAGTAAAATTTAAGTGATTAAAATTAACATTTTCTAACATTTCGGAAAGATTTGTTTTGTTTCCATCTCTTTCTACATAGATTTTCTTATCATCTTCATTTATTGAGAATTTTAATTTAGGCTGCTCCTTAATTTCATCCAGTGCGGTATATAAAATATATTTTACCAAATATTCAAAATCTTTAGTTTGTTGATTTTTATTTAAAGGTCCTGGAAGGGGCTTGTTAGCTTTTGATTTGTTTTTAACCTTTTTTATGACTTCTTCAAAATTATTTTGTTTAATTAATTCTTCAATTTCATTACTATCACCATTATTTTTTTTCATAATTCATTCCCTTTGTTTATTGCATAATAGCTAATTAAAATTAAATATTTTACTCATTTTTTATACTAACAAAGATCATTTTGTAGATGTATATTTTAGTTTTTATTCATAGTTTTATTTCCGTGTGATTGTGTTATTAAAATCACAATATAAAATTAATAAACCCCAAATATACTCTAGATAAACTCTTGGTTTCTTTATTAACATTAATCTTGCGTTAAAAATAAGCGGTAAGCCTATTTGGGGTTTTGCATTTTAACCTACGATTTGATAAAGTTAATTTGATCTATTTTTTATTAGGAGCATAAATTGCATAAAACTTACTTTGAACATTTAGCAGAATTAAAACAGCGTATATTAAACGTTTTTTTGGTTTTTGTTGTTTTAACGATTGCAAGCTATTTTTACGCCGATAAAATTTATAGTTTACTGTTGTTACCTCTGAATAAAATTTCTAAAAATCAAGAAATAATTTATACAGATCTACCGGAAGTATTTTTTAGCTATTTAGCTATTTCTTTTAGAGCTGGGTTAACATTCACCTTACCCTTCATTGCTTATAATGTTTATAAATTCATCGCGCCTGGTTTAAACGAATATGAAAAGAAAATAGCTAGACTAATGTTAATTTTTTCGCCATTATTATTTTACGCGGGGATGTTTTTTGTATTTGAATTTGTAATACCAAGTGCTTGGAGATTTTTTGTTGCTTTTCAGCGCCAAGATGGAGAAATTAATTTGTTATTTAAACCTAAAATTAGCGAGTATATAAGTTTATCAACAAAATTTCTTTTAGCTTTTGGTGTAGCCTTTCAATTACCAATAATTTTAGTTTTATTACTCTTGTTTAAAGTAATTTCAGTTAAAACTTTAATAGAAAAACGTAAAATAGCTATAGTAGTTAATTTTTTTATAGCAGCAATTTTAACCCCCCCTGATGTTTTAAGTCAATTCGCGCTTGCAATCCCTTTGCTAATATTGTATGAAATATCAATATTACTTGGTAAATTTATATTAAAAATAAAGGACTAATTATTTATGTTGGATTTAAACTGGCTTTTAGCAAATCACGAAAAATGTAAACAGCTTCTTAAACTACGTGGAGTTAAGGCTGATACTATAGATAAATTGCTAACTTTATACGAAGAAAGAAAAGACTTAACTAAACTTGCGCAGAGTTTACAAGGCGCAAAAAATGAAAAAACTAAGCTGCTTGGAAATTTGATACCTAAAGGTAACCAACGCCCTGGTAATTTAAACCAATTTAAAGAAATACAGAGAGATTCTGATCACATTTCGGAGAAGATTGCCGAAATTAATAAAAAGCTTCAAGACTCCATTATATTCGAAGAACTTATAAACTCTATACCCAACATTCCTTCTAACGATGTTCCTGAAGGCAAAGATGAAAGTAGTAATCTACTGATAAAAACTGTTGGCGATATTCCTGTCAAAAATTTTAAAATTAAACCTCATTTTGAAGTTGGTGAAGAGTTGGGTGTTTTAGACTTTAAACACACTAGTGAGATTTCTGGTAGTAGATTTGCTAGTTTTGTAGGGCCTTTGGCCAAACTGGAACGAGCTTTAGTGAATTTTATGCTCGATGTTCACGTTAAACAATTTGAATTTACAGAAATATCCCCTCCAACTATGGTAAGAGACAGAGCAATGACGTGGGTGGGGCAATTGCCAAAATTTGCAGCCGAATCATTCCAAACTACTAATGACTACCGTTTGATCCCTACAGCAGAGGTTTCTTTGATGGGGCTTATGTATAACAGTATAATTAGTGAAGAAAAATTACCACTTAGAATGGTTGCAGCTACCCAATGTTACCGCTCTGAAGCTGGTAGCGCTGGGCGTGATACTAGAGGGTTAATTAGGGTGCATCAGTTCCAGAAAGTGGAATTGGTTACTATAACATCGCCTGAAGAATCTGAAAGAGAGCACGAGTATATGCTCAATGCCGCTGAAACTATATTGCAAAAACTTGGCTTACCTTATAGAGTTATGCTTTTATGTGCCGGCGATATGGGTTTTAGCGCACAAAAGACTTACGACATCGAAGTTTGGTTACCTTCGCAAGATAAATATAGAGAAATTTCTAGCTGTTCAAATTGCGGACAGTTCCAGGCAAGGAGAGCTAAAATTAGATATAGCAAATTAAAACCTAAGAGTAATGAATATGTACATAGTTTAAATGGCTCTGGTTTGCCTATAGGAAGAACGATAGCTGCAATTATGGAATGTTATCAGAACGCAGATGGATCAATCTCCATACCCCCAGTATTAGTAGACTATATGGGTGGTATTACTAAAATTACGCCGGAGTTAAATCCTAAAATTTTTGCGTGATGTTGAAATTAAATGCGCAAGTAGAAGTTTTATAATAACTTCTAGCCATAATGTAGCAAAATGAAGAATATAAAAGATTTGATTAATTTTGGTGTAGTAGGTTTAGGCAAGACCGGCATAGCCGCATATAATTTTTTGGAAAAATTAGGCAAAAAAGTAATTTGCCATGACGATAACACCAACTCTTTGCAGGAATTTGTAGCAAATTTTACGGATAGCAATTTACGCGATTTAAAGGATCCTAGCTGGCGGAATTTAGATGCTATAGTAGTAAGCCCGGGCGTGCCATTAAAATGGCCACACCCTCATCCTATAGTTAATTTTGCAGCCCAATATAATATCCCTATAATTAGCGATATAGATCTATATTACCAACATAACTCCTCAAAAGACTATATAGCCATTACTGGAACTAATGGTAAAAGCACATGCACTGCTCTTAGTTCTTATATCTTTCAATCTAATGGATCGGACTATATAGTCTGTGGTAATATCGGAGATGCAATATGCAATCAATCTTTTGATCATCAGGGTTATATATTAGAATTATCCTCATTTCAACTTGAATCTACGCAAAAACTTAAGCCATCTGTTGCGTTATGTTTAGATATTACAGAAGATCATCTAGATAGATATAAAAATTTTGATGATTATGCAGCCGCTAAAGAAAGAATTTTTTCTTATTTATTAAGCTCAAGCCATGCTATATTATCTATCGACACTAAAGCTACTTTAAATATATTCAATAAAATTACGTTACCTAATAAAATTGCTATATCCACAAACATCATACAAGATGGTGTAATAACGGCTATAGATGATAAATTAATTGATAATTATTTCGATCATAAAATTTACACTCTGCCTTATAACCGCAATTTAGCTGGTGAGCATAACAAACAAAATATCACTGCCTGCTATGCGATAGCACGAGCAAAAAATGTCGCCGCGAATCAAATAATCAAAGCTATAGCTTCGTACAAAGGTTTGCCTCATAGATTGCAATACATAGCCAGCAGTGGTAATATAGAGTTTTACAACGATAGTAAAGCTACTAACAATAATTCGACACAAAAAGCTTTATCAAGCTTTTCAAATATTTATTGGCTAGCTGGTGGTATAGCTAAAAGTCAAAACTTTGAAGAATTAGAGCATTTGTTAGGTAATATAGAGAAAGCATATTTTTTTGGTCGTGATAAATTGCTATTTGCTAACCATTTTAAAGACAAGTTAAATTACACCTTATGCGAGAACTTACAAGAGGCATTCGAGTTGGCTTATAAGGAAGCAAATATTGTTAAAAAACAATGCACCATCCTACTTTCACCTGCAGCTGCATCTTTAGACCAATTCAAAAACTTTGAAGAACGTGGCCAACTTTTCGTGAATTTAGTAAAATCAAAATTATAATATGAACACCCCTCCAATTTACTATATTAAAGAAGCTAAATTTAGCTTTGGCAACAAATTAATATTTGAAGCTTTAGATATTTTAATCTACAAAGGCGATAAAATATGCTTAACAGGAGCCAATGGAACAGGTAAATCCAGCTTCTTTAAAGTAATTATGGATATTTTTCAACTTGATAAAGGAGAAATATACAAACATCCACAATTATCTGTAAGCTATTTGAAACAAGAGGCAGAACTTGAAGACGACAATCACTTTGAACATTTAATACCTCTTGATCGCAATTTAGATAAAAGAGCTATTGAGATTATAATAGCTGCGCTTGATTTTCCGCATAATGTTCCTTTAAAAACTCTATCAGGTGGGCAAAAACGTAGGGCAGCATTGGCATTGTGTTTGATACAGCAACCTGATATTTTACTCCTGGATGAGCCTACTAACCATTTAGACATAATAGCTATAGAATGGTTAGAACACTACATAAAATCTTATCCCAACGCCGTTATCTGCATCAGTCACGACAGAAGCTTTTTAAATAACGTAACTAATAAAATTTGGTGGCTAGATAGAGCATCTTTGCGTGCTAGTGACAAAGGTTTCGCCTATTTTGATGAATGGCGAGAACAACTAATAGCCGAAGAAGAAGTAAGTTTAATTAAGCTTAACAAACAACTTGATACTGAAAAAATATGGCTCAACCAAGGGGTTACTGCTAGAAGAAAACGTAATCAAAGGCGTTTAAGTTTATTAATGTCGCTAAGAGAGGAAGTTCACAACAAGCAAGAAAAAAGCAAAGCATTAAAGAATAAAATTACAGCTTTTACTAGCCAATTAGCAAAAAAATCTAAAGCTATTATCACCGCAGAAACTGTTAATTTTGGTTATAACCAAGATAATCTACTGATAAAAGATTTTAATATACGCATCATTAAGGGAGAAAGAATCAGTATAATAGGCCCAAATGGTGCTGGAAAATCTACCCTGATAAAGCTTTTGGTAAAAGAGTTGCAACCATCTAGTGGTAAAGTTTTGCACGGCACTAATCTTGAAATAACTTATTTAGATCAACATAGAAAAGAATTAAAGCCCGAATTAACGATAAAAGAAATATTATGTTCTGAAGGGGGTGAGCATGTTTTGCTTTCAAATGGACAAACCATCCATGTTGGTGGATATTTAAAAAGATTTATGTTCGACCCCAAATTAATGCACGATAAAGTGGCAACTTTATCTGGTGGTCAGTGTAACAGGCTGCTACTTGCAAAAGCTTTAATTAAACCAGGTAATTTATTAATTTTAGATGAACCTACTAACGATTTAGATATGGATAGTTTAGAAATGTTAATTGATATATTGCATGATTATCCAGGTACATTAATAATAGTCAGCCACGATCGTAATTTTTGTAATAGCCTTGCTACTAAAACCCTTATTTTCAGTGGTAATGAAATTATTACTGTAGTTGGTGGCGTTGATAGTTACAAAAATTATTTACAATCTCCAAATAAAGATATAAACGAAAAATCCTCTTACCAGGAAGAAAAAAAACAGCCTACAAAAACAATCAAGTTGTCTTATAATGAGATTAGAAAACTAGAAATTCTACCCGAAACTATAAGCAAATTAGAAGAATCTATAGCAAATATTAATACTACTTTAGACTCTAATCCTAATCTTTATTTAGAAAATAGACCCCTTTTTGAAGATTTAGTAAAGAGATTAGAAAATGAAAAAAATCAGGCAGAAGCTTTGTTAACAGAGTGGATGCATCTTGTTGAGAAACAGGAAAAGTTGCAATAATAGTAACGCAATATGTGCTGATTGCACTAGTGAACAACAATATCGGTATTATGCTAAAATTTTTAATCATTACTCTGAAATTATTATTGGCAATAGCTTTAACAATAGCCTTTGTAACCTATGATAATTATGATAACTCTTGGAATACCGCCTCTTCTCAGATTACCCAAAATGCTTTGGGATATTTTGGTGCAATAATTGCCGATATTTTTATGCAATTTATAGGTTATGCTGCCTTTTTAGTTCCAGCATCAATAGCAATTAGTTCTATACAAAACTATTATTCTACACAACAGGGAATAATAAGTAGAGTTACGCATAATATATTACTCCTTGTTTCCATAATATTCATGTGTATAGCATTAGCTAATATAGAAAGTAGCTTGCCAAATAGTTTTGGTGGACTATTAGGTCAATTTTTTTACGAACATTATCAAAAATTATTTAGTATAAAATTACGTCTATTTTTTGCGTTTTCTTCTTTATTATGTTTTATAGTGTCAACTGGCTTTATTTTTAAATTCATTATTTTGAAAATGAATATTTTAAAATATATATGGGGCTATATAATCAAAAAAAAGACTTTTGTAAATATATCAAATGAAACAGATTCTGCAATCCCCCATCAATTAATCAGAAAAAAGAAAGAACCTAAACTATCTCAGAAAGATTCTTCGCACTTCCCTGAAATACTGCTAGAGAATAATGTTTCGCTACCAAGCTTTGACTTGTTAAGCTACTTTAGCAATAAAAACACTATTAAAAGTGAAAGCAAAGAGCAGCTTGAGGAAAATAAGGCTAATTTGCTAAAAGTATTAAAAGATTTTGGTATTCATGGCTCAATTATAGGTGTAAACCAGGGGCCTGTTGTAACCTTATACGAACTCGAACCATCCGCTGGAACCAAAGCTTCGAGAATTATAGGATTAGCAGATGATATAGCCCGCTCTTTAAGCGCTCTTTCAACTCGTATTGCAACAATTCCTGGGCGAAATGTTTTAGGTATAGAAATTCCTAATAAGCAACGTAGCTTCTTTGGTTTACGAGAACTGCTAGAATCTACAACCTATCAAAATTCTAGTTTATCTTTACCTATTATTTTGGGAAAAGACATAGCCGGCGATCCTTATGTAGTAGAGCTTAATAAACTTCCGCATTTACTTGTTGCGGGTACTACTGGCTCTGGTAAATCCGTAGGTATTAATATAATGATCTTGTCTTTATTATATCGATACACAGCTTTGGAGTGTAAATTCATCATGATAGATCCCAAAATGCTTGAATTATCTGTTTATGATGATATACCTCATTTACTAACTCCAGTTGTTACCGAACCAAAAAAAGCAGTTACCGTTTTAAAATGGGCTGTAAAAGAAATGGAAAATAGATATAGATTAATGTCTAACGTTGGCGTTAGGAACATTGCTGGCTACAACCAAAAAGTTGCAGATGCTGTTGCTGGTGGTAAAAAATTGCAGAAAAAGGTGCATACTGGCTTTGATGAAAAAACAAAAGAACCTATATATGAGGCTATAGATATCGATACTATCCCCCTGCCCTTTATTGTTATAATTGTTGATGAAATGGCTGATTTGATGCTAGTTGCCGGCAAAGATATAGAGGCTTATATACAACGCCTTGCTCAAATGGCTCGTGCTGCTGGTATACATCTTATTATGGCTACACAAAGACCATCAGTAGATGTAATTACTGGTGTTATAAAAGCTAACTTTCCTAGTAGAATTAGTTTTAAAGTAACATCAAAGATCGACAGTAGAACTATTCTGGGCGATGTGGGCGCCGAACAATTACTGGGTATGGGTGATATGTTGTACATGGGAAGTGGAGCCAAAATTACTAGGGTACACTGTCCTTTTGTAAACGACGCAGAGGTAGAAACTGTAGTAAGTTACCTCAAATCTCAGGGTAAACCTAACTATATTACTCAATCTATAGAGGCAGAAGCAGATGATGAAGACTCTGTAATGGGCGATTTAGGCAATGATTCTTCTGACGACAGTTTGTATATACGAGCTGTTGAAATAGTAAAGCGCGAACGCAAGTCTTCCACAAGCTACATACAAAGATCGTTGCGTATAGGCTATAACAGAGCAGCTATTCTAATAGAAAAAATGGAGGACGAGGGAATTCTATCCCCTCCTAACACAAGCGGAAAAAGAGAGATCTTGATATAGATTTATGGAAGTATATTAAGATCTCAGAAGTCAAGATTTCTAAGTATAAATTTTGACTCCTGAGGTATTTTTGAATTTTCATCCTGATTTTCTTGGAACACTTTGTTTTTTCGGTTCTGATATCGTAATTTTTGTAGCTTGACCTTGGCTGTTATTTGTTTTTTCATTTAACTCTGCTTTTATTTCTTCTGCTTGTTTTTTCAAATCTTCAAGTCGTAATTCTCCTTTGGTCAAAACAGGAGCACTGTGCTCTGTTGTAGCTATCATATCATAATTCGCCTCTCTAGCAGCTTCAGCAGCTTTCGTACTCTTATATTCTTCAAGTTCTTTATCAAATTCAGCGTTGTTATTTTCATTATTAACAACATTCTTAGCCCTAGCAGCTTCAGCAGCTTTCTTGATATAATTTTCAAGGTCTTCTAAGTCTGTGTTGGTCAAAACAGGAGCACTGTGCTCTGTTGTAGCTATCATATCATGATTCGCCTCCCTAGCAGCTTCAGCATCTTTTTTACTCTTATATTCTCCAAATTCTTTATCAAATTTTTTGGCGCTTTCTTTGGGAATGTTTTCAATCTCTTTTTCTATAGCAGTTATGTTTTTCTCTGTTTTTTCAATCTTTTCTAAGGTTAATGTTTCAAGTAAAATAAGCCGATCGAGTTGTTTTTGTATAGGGCGGATTTTATCGTCAAACTCTTGAGACGTTCTTATATTTTTAATATCTTTTTTTCTATTGGTTCGTTCTTGAACGAATGACATAATTTCTTTATGCGTATATTTTCCATTATTTCCTTTAATTTTTTCATCAAGTTCTTCTATTTGCTCGTTATTAAATTTTTGATATTTTTCTCTGTTTTCCGCGTTATTAGTTTTTGACATCTCTTTTAGCAACTCTAGCTCTTGAGTTTTTTTATCTTTAATTGGCTTGTCTTGTTCAGAAGATTCTTTTGCTTTTTTTAATAGATCCCTCTCTTTTAAAAGTTTTGCTTTTGCTTTGTTTAATGCTAATGTTTTGTCTTCTTCTGTTTTGTTAATTAAATTTTCTAAAACGATATAATATTCCTTTAACTTTTGAACTTCCTCAGGGTTGTTAGCGCCATAAATTTGCGACTCTACTGAATTATCTCGTTTAAAGTCTTTTGACAGATTTGACAGATTTGACAGATATAATTCAAATTCCGAAAAATTTGTAAATTTATAGTCATACTCTTGTTTAGAATTTTTAAGAATTATTTCTTCATCTTGCTTGACCTTAATAATGGTTTCGTTTCTGTTTTTATCAAATAATTTGAATATCATGTTTGGTTTAAGAAAATAGTTTAGATATTCAAAGAAGTATTTATATTTGCCTTTTACTGGTGAAGATTCATTGTTTTTCATAAAAAATACCTAAATTTAAGTTAACTAGCTACTATAATTATAAGTTAGCTTTTTTTAACTCTTTGAGTCTAGTTTAATTATAAAGATTTTTTGATAATTTTGATTCTTATAAAAAATCGTGCTAAAAAGTTACATGATTTTTATTTAATTAAGTTTTTTAAAATCAGGTATATATTAAATTATGATTAAATGATTTTGCACTCTAAAAAACATCATATCTTCACCTCTTGTAATTCCCCAGGCTGCATATGGCCTAATTCAAATTTTCCAAAAGATATTCTAATTAGCCTGTTAACTTCAAGTCCTATATGTGTGAATAATTTTCTTATTTCTCTATTTTTACCTTCATGTAAAGTAACAATAAACCATCTATTATAACTATTACTGTTAAGAATCTTTATATCCACTGGTTTGCTATTAATGCCGGCAAGAATTAATCCATTGTTAATGCGATCTATTTCATCTATAGCCTCTTGTGTTAGACCTCTTGCTCGCACTTTGTAAACTCGCTTATAGTTATTTGCTGGAAGCGATAATTTATTAGCCAATTGCCCTGAATTAGTTAGTAACAACAAGCCTTCACTATTAACATCTAAACGACCAACACTAACTACTCTACCAATTTCAGATGGTAAATTTGCAAACACCGTATTCCTACCTTCGGGATCATCATGTGTAGTAATTTCGCCAACTGGTTTATAATATATCCACAACTTCTCTTGTTCTTGCGCTACATCTAGTTTTTTACCATCAATAGTGATATTGTCTTTTTTTGTAACAAAATAAACTGGATTTTCTATTATTTCACCATTTAAAGAAACTCTTTTAGAGAAAATTAATTCTTCAGCTTTTCTTCTAGAACAATATCCTTGTGCACATATAAATTTTGCTATTCTCATGATTTTTGGCTTCTTTAAATATTTTGAGGTAGATTAGTGAATAGTTTTTTAATGCTATATAGCTCTTCTAATGCTTCCTTGGGGGATAGATCATCAGGGTTACAGCTAGAAATTTTAGCTAACAAAATTTGTAATTCTTCTTGCTGGTCTTTTTGATTTCTAGGTATTTCTGTATAATTATTTGGCGTATGTAAAGATCTTAAAATCTCTTTAGCTCTCTCTACAACTAACTTTGGTATTCCCGCTATTGCCGCTACATGCAAACCATAAGATTTATCTGCAGCACCCTCGATAATTTTATGTAAGAAAACTATATTACGACCACTTTCTTCAATTGCTAAATTATAATTTCTTATAGATCTTGACTTTTCATGCATTTGGTTAAGCTCATGATAATGAGTCGCGAATAAACATCTAGCCTTAATTTTATCATGTATATATTCCAAAGTAGCCCAAGCCAGAGAAACACCATCATACGTAGATGTACCCCTTCCCACTTCATCTAGTATAATAAAAGATTTCTCAGTTGCTTGAGCTAATATTATAGCGGTTTCATTCATTTCCACCATAAAGGTTGAACGACCCATATTAATATCATCATTTGCACCAATTCTGCTAAATAATTTATCCACTATTCCTATTTCAGCAGATTTTGCTGGCACAAAACATCCCATTTGAGCAAGTATTATCATGATGGCATTTTGCCTGAGAAATGTGCTTTTACCACCCATATTAGGTCCCGTAATTAGCCAGATATTAGCATTTTCTTCAAGAGTGCAATTGTTAGCAGTAAAATTTTCTCTTTGCTCTTGAAGATTTTTTTCTACTATCAAATGCCTTGCCAAGCTAACTTTATAAGTTTTGTTCAATAAAATATTTGGTCTTGAGAGATTGTGTTTTTCTGCAATTTTTGCAAAATTATTAAATAAGTCAAGCTCTGCTATAGCTTCGGCAATTTTTTTAATAAAGTCCGCCTGTTCTAATATTTTATCGCATAGCTTGGTAAATATTTCAATTTCTAGGTTAACTAAGTTATTTTTTGCATTAACGATTTCTTGATCTAAGGATTGTAATTCTTGCGTAGTGAAACGCACAGCATTATTCATTGTTTGCCGATGTACAAAAATAGAATCTGTAATTTTATACACATTTTTACTCGTAACCTCTATGAATAAGCCTAAAATATTGTTATGACTTATTTTTAGATTGTCTATATTGGTAAGCTTTTGATATTTATCTTTTAAAGCGGCTATTGCTAACTCACTGTTATTAAGTAAATTATTTAGCTCTTCAATTCTAGGATGATAATCTGGAGATATAACACCACCAGCTGTAAGATTTTTACTTGGCTCAGCTAAAACTACCTCAGCAATTTTTTCATATAATTCAAGATTATTTGGTAATTTTTGTAAATTTTGCTCTAGCAATAATGGCAAATTATCTTTCCTAGTTATAAATATATTTTTGATATCAAATGCTGCCTTTAGTGTAGATTTGAGAGCTATTATATCGTCAGGAAAAACTCTTTTGGCAGCAATTTTAGCTATCACGCGCTCAATGTCGTAGCATAATTCTAGCTGTATATCTAGCTTTGCTGAAATTTCTCTCTCAGAGTGAAGATAATAAACCATGTCCAATCTTTGGTCTATCTGAGCTTTATCAATTAATGGAGAACTCAAATACCTGAATAAAAGCCTGCTGGCCATTTTAGTAATGGTTTTATTCAAGAACTCTAATAGACTATTTTTATATTCGCCACCTGAGGTGCGAAATAATTCAAGATTCCTACGTGTCGCTGAATCTATTAGTAAATATTGATAATTATTTGTTATTTTAGGTAAAGAAATTTTAGGTAAATTGTGTTTTTGCGTGATGTTTATATATTCAAGTGCTGCACCTATAACAGATATTTGCTGTTGACTAGCATTCTCTAATATTTTTAAGTCGTGCAAACCAAAAAATCTTGTTATAATATTTGCTGCTTTGTTTGAAGCAAAGTAGCTATGCGCCTGAACTATACAATATTTTTGATAAGGTTTTATACACTCATAAAAATATTTTTCCGCCATATCATTTTGACTAACTATAACTTCTTTTGGTTGTAGTCTTTCTAATTCATCATGTAAATTACCAAAATCGAATTCATAACTAGCAAAATCATCAGTAGCAATGTCTAAGTAACATATCGCTGCTTTAGATGATTTTTCCTTTGTATTAGGTGCTAATACTGCTACCAGATAATTAGGTTTTGATGCATCGGTAAGATTTTCATCAATAATAGTACTTGCCGTTATTACCCTCGTAACTTCTCTTCTTACAACAGCTTTTGAACCTCGTTTTTTAGCCTCCTCTGGCGTTTCCAATTGTTCGCATATTGCTATTTTATAACCACTATCTACTAACTTAGCTAAATATGCATCTAAAGTGTGATGCGGAATACCACACATAGCAACCTCTTGGGATTCTTTATTGCGAGCAGTAAGAGTTATAGAAAGAACCTTACTTGCTATCTCTGCATCTTCAAAGAATAACTCGTAAAAATCTCCTAAGCGAAATAATAATAAACAATCTTGATGTGCAAATTTATTATCCAAATATTGCTGAATTATTGGCGTTGCTGTTATGTATAAATATTTATCTTTGAATTCTGTTTCGGTAAGCATAGTAATAGTTAAAATTTAACAAATATGGGCTGTATAGAATTGATAGCTGTCCCTGGTTTTAATGCAAAATCAGAATTTAAACATTTAAACTTACGCATATCTATATGAATATTCAATTGATGTAGCATCTTATCAGCAGAATCTGGTATAAATGCTTGAAGTAATGTAGCTATATAACGGCATGTCTCTACTAATATATATAACACTTCAGCCGTTTTTTCTAAATCGGTTTTTATTAAATGCCATGGAGCAATTTGGTCTATATATTCATTAGCTCTGTCAGCAATTTTAATTATTTGCTCTAGTGCATTGTGAAATTCATATTTTTGTAAGAAATTGTCTATTTCTTCATAGCTAACAGCAGCTATTTGAAGTAGTTCTGAGTCTTTATATAAATCCTCGATAGATTTAACATTTGGAATTTTGCTATCAAAATTTTTGCGCACCAAAGCAAGAGTGCGTTGCAATAAATTGCCAATTTTATTAGCTAGCTCGGTGTTATATCTGTTTTGAAGATTTTTCTCCACAAAATTACCATCTTGTCCAAAGGGCATTTCTTTAGCCACAAAATAGCGTAAAGCATCAGCATTATATTTCTGCACAATGCTCACTGGGTCTATTACGTTACCAATAGATTTAGACATTTTTTCCCCCTCGTTCATCCACCAACCATGAATGGCTATATGTTTAGGTAGCTTTATATCAGCTGCCATTAAAAATGCAGGCCAAAAGATAGCGTGAAAACGTAAGATATCTTTGCCTATCATATGTACATTAGCGGGCCAAAATTCTTTCATTTTGCCCCCCTCATTAGGATAGCCTAATGCCGAGATATAATTAGTTAAGGCATCCAGCCAAACATAGATTACGTGATTCTGTTCGTTTGGTACTTTAATTCCCCAAGTAAAACTTGTACGTGAAATTGATAAATCTTTAAGACCAGATTTCACAAAATTTATAACTTCATTGCGGCGAGAAGTTGGTTGGATAAAATCGTGATTAGATTCATAAAACTCTAATAATTTATCCTGAAAATGAGAAAGTCTAAAAAAGAAGCTTTCTTCCTCAACCCATTCCACCTCAGCTCCAGTAGGTGCTTTTCCATCAGGTCTTAATTCATTCTCACTGTAAAAACTTTCATCCCTCACTGAATACCAACCATCATATTTACCTTTATAAATATGCCCTTTTTCGAGTAGCAAATTCCATAGATATTGCACAGAGCTAGTATGTCTGATTTGAGTAGTACGTATAAAATCATCATTTGATATATTCAATAAGGAGTTTAGTTCAAGAAAACTAATAACTTTGCTATCTACAAATTCACTAGGTTGCATATCAGCATTTTCCGCTGCTTTTTGTAATTTTTGTCCATGTTCATCTGTTCCGGTTAAAAAATACACATCATATTCTTTAAGTCTGGCAAACCGGGCAAGTATGTCACAACAAATATTTGTATATGCATGCCCCAAATGAGGTTTATCGTTTGGATAGTATATTGGCGTAGTAATGTAATATTTGTTTTTCATTTTATAGCAAATTTTTATTTTGTTCTATTCTATCACTCATTTTAGGTATTTTCTAAATATTTTTCTCAACAAAAGTTGTTTAACCTTTTAGAGAATAATGTATAAACTAATGTAACTGATAATTTTTAAATAAAATTCAACCCGCTATTGAAATATAAAAATATTTGTTATATATTGATTATATCTTGTTACATTTGTGGCAAGTTATTAACCTTAAATAACTATATTCTTATTATTAACTTTATGATTAACTTATTGAATAAAACTAAAAAAATTACATTCGTTTTAGCATCTGCCGCTTGCCTGAATATGCTAAATTGCTCTTCTGTAGTGGCAGCTGGAGATGATAATAATGCACCACCAAATTTAGCTAACCTTTTGGGATACGCTAAGTTATCTGATTATTTAGGTGCTAGTTTTAGTACCGAAATTGACACCGTTACTAGTAATCCATTTTTTAAAAATGAAGAAACTTTCAAAGGGTTAAAAATTTCTATTAAACCAATAATTCACTCCAACGAAATAGTTCACACTTCTGGCGAGTTTACATTAAGTTATTCATTTGAAAGTTTATCTTTAGGTTTATCTAGTTATTTCATTACTACAAAAACTGCTTCGGACAAAGAAAAACCGGATTTATTGACTGGAGCTTTTTCATTAATCTCTAAGCTAAAAATACACAAAAATTTTTATCTACGGAGTGTTTTAAATATTTGTATTGAAGATACGATTAAGGATAATAAATTAGCTAGTACAGAAAATGTAATAATACGAGGAGTACAAAGTATATTACTAGGTAGTAAAATCCCAATAACTGAAGATTTGAAGCTTATTGGAGAAGTTGGCTATTCTTATCTTCTAGATTCAAAAGAAGAGCATGAAAAAAACCTACACAAAAATGGTTATAAAGAATTTGATTACTTTGGGCTTGAAGGATTCAAAGGTAATGCTGGTGTATCTTTTAATATTAGCCAGTTGCAAATAGAGACTAAAGCTACTTTTAGTCAAAAAACTGGTCTTTCATATGCAGTTCGCGCTGGAGTAGAAGGAGACTGGTGGTCTTTATCATTAGGAAAAACCGCCACTATATCTTTTGCAGAAATTGCAGTTAAATTTTAATAAATTATTATGTGGAAAATCTTAAAATTTTTAATTAGCCTAAAATATCAATTTTAGCATAAATCTATAGTAATAGGCAGAAATGTCTTAATATTCCGCTTTATTTCTATAGATATTCTTAATAAAGAGATGAGAAAATTTTAATTATATTTTTATATTTGCATTTTTCTTGTTGACTCCCATTATTTTATTGGTTAGAATCCATATTAACCCATATTATTCCATAATTGCCCAAACTGAGTCGAATATTAACTTTTAAATAACAATTGATATGAGCCTTTTCCTATCAACATATTTAAATACTATCGACAAAAAAGGTAGGATCTCAATTCCAGCCGCATATAGGAATTTGCTTGCAACGGGTGAAATCAATTGTGTTATCGCTTATCCTTCAATCAAAAATAAGGCTATTGAATTTTGTAGTTATCAGCGCATAGCTGAACTCAGCAAAATAATTCAAACTCTTGACCCTTATTCGCAAGAGCGCGATGCGTTTGAAACTGTCATCCTAAGTCAAGCGGTTCAATTAACTATTGACGGCGAAGG
>JAIOYM010000018.1 GCA_021741085.1 Rickettsiaceae bacterium | reverse complement strand
GTTGGTTTTTTTACTTTCTATTACGATATTACGAGTATTTTCAATATTATAAAATATTGCTCCACAAAGGAAAATCAGAGAAAAACAAAATATTGTAACATTATTTATGTAGGGATAATTTCTCACTATATTTTTATTAACAATTTTAAAAACTAAATATAGGCTTAACTTCAACAAATTATTAGTAGCGGGTGAAAGCTCTAATTATAAACGTAGCTTTACACATTACTTATTTATAATAGTTTGCATGAATTTATCATGAGCTATTAATTCATGCTCTGAAGGTAATATTATTTTATCATTAGTATATTTTTTTTGTTCTTCTGCATAATTTTGAGTAAAAGAAGAACTTTGAGTATTATTAAAAGTAAAGCTTATTTGTTTACCCCCAGTCAGTTCTACATAAACATAAGCGAGTAATTCTGCGTCTAATGAAGCTGAATGGAGATTTCTGGATGAAATATCAATTTTGAAACGCTTACAAAGAGCATCTAAATTAACTTTTGCCCCTGGGAACATAGATCTAGCAATAGCTAGAGTATCAATCACATTTGCTTGATCTAGAGATGGTAGATTTACAAGAGATAATTCATAATTAATAAATTTGAGATCAAATTGAGCATTATGTATTATTAATTTAGCTCCCTGAATATATTCAAGAAAATCTTGCGCAATTTCGGCAAACAAAGGTTTGTTTTTAAGCATGTCATTAGAGATACCATGTACTTTATAAGCTCCAGGAGACACTTGATACATAGGATTTATATAAGTGTGATATCGACTTGCGATTTGATGATTCGAATCTAGTTCTACGGCACCTATTTCAATTAATTTGTCTCCACTAAAAGGATCTAACCCAGTTGTTTCTGTGTCGAGTACAATTTTTCTCATATTTTATTTAAGTTGTTGCGATTAGTTATTACAAAAATTCTCACTAAATTTGGCATCAATTTTATATTCTATAGAGTTATCTTTTAATTTCAGAATACTAATATAGGCAGCAAAATCAGATCCTACATCAACGATAACTTTTTCTACAATATTTGAAAATTCGGATTGTAAAATTTTCAAGATTATAAGAGTAGCTTTTGTACCATATACACCAATTAAAAGCGGCGTATTAGTTAATATAACATTGTTCTGTTCTAAGCTTAAAAGCTCAAGGCCTTCTTGTAAATTATTTACATATAAATACTTGGACATAATGTATTTTTTTATTGAGTAAGAAAATAAAAATCTTTATATTACCAGAGAGCTACTATTTTAGTTGTCACAACAATACAAATTATATATATTTATTCCATAAGGGTTTATATGATACAGAAGTATAGAATAGCAAAAAATAGAATTTATATTCTACAATTTTGTTGTAGTTAAATTATTTAAACCATCTTTGTAGTACCAACTAAGTAAATATTAACTCAACTATTTATATTTATCATAACATGTTATTGGAGAAAGAAGAAATAGATCGTATAGCTAAACTCATGAAATTAAGAATAACGGAGAAGCAGGCTATAACATTTCAAGAAAGCGTTAGTAGTATCATCAAAATGATAGAACCTTTACGTAAATTAAACACTAATAATGTTAAACCTTTGAGCTCTGTTTTGGATGCTGGTATAAGACTAAGAGCTGATGAATCTATCGAACAAGATTCGAGAGAAGCTTTTGCTACAAATGCACCCAACAAAAATAACCAAAATTTTGGCAATTTTAAATATTTTGTCGTTCCTAAGGTGGTAGAATAATGTCAGAACTTATAAAATTAACCCTATCTCAAGCTCTCAAAGCTTTGAAGAATAAAGAGTTTTCAGCTCTTAATCTTGTGAATGATCACATAGAACAAATTGAAAAACACAAAAATCTAAACGCCTTTATCACGTATAATTTTGAACATGCAATTTCTGCAGCAAAAAATGTTGATGATAGAGCTAATATTCATCAATTCAAACAATTACAAGGCATCCCTTTGGGAATAAAAGATCTTTTTTGTACAAAAGGATTGCGAACAACTTCAGGCTCTAAAATGTTAGAGAATTTTGTTCCTGGCTATGAATCTACAGTAAGTCAAAAATTGTTGGATGCCGGCGCTATCTTTTTGGGCAAAACTAATATGGATGAGTTTGCTATGGGTTCTTCTAATACAACGAGCTACTTTGGCAATTGTATAAATCCATGGAAAAGAAAGGGGCAGGAGGACGTAGATCTAGTTCCTGGCGGTTCCTCAGGTGGCTCTGCTGCTGCTGTTTCTGCTTTTATGGCTATGGCTGCTACAGCTAGTGATACTGGTGGTTCCGTGCGTCAACCAGCGAGTTTTACCGGGATAGTTGGGGTAAAGCCCACTTACGGTAGATGTTCTAGATATGGAATGGTTGCATTTTCTAGCTCTCTAGATCAAGCTGGAATGGTGACAAGGGATGTTCTTGATGCCGCTATTACTTTAGAAACAATAATGGGTTTTGATCCAAAAGATTCTACGTCAGTAGATATGCCAACACAGGATCTTCAATCTGCCACCCTACAAAATATGAAAGGCAAGAAAATTGGCATTATATATGATTTGCTTGACAAGGAAGGCTTAGATCCTGAAGTTAAAAAAATGTGGTTAAATACCATAGATATGTGTATTAAAGAAGGGGTGGAATGCGTGCCTATCAAAATCCCAAGTTTTGAATATGCACTCGCTGTATATTATGTTATTGCTCCAGCTGAAGCATCTTCAAATTTAGCTCGATATGATGGAGTTCGCTATGGCCTTTCTTCTGAGGATGCAAAATCTTTAGAAGAATTATATTATAATACTAGAACTGAAGGCTTCGGAGATGAAGTGAAAAGAAGGTTAATGGTAGGAACATTTTTACTGTCTTCAAGATTTTTAGATGCATATTACATACAAGCTCAAAAAGTACGTAGAATTATAGCAGAAGAATTTTACAATAGTCTAAAAAAAGTTGATGCTATATTGTTGCCGTCGGCACCTACTGAGGCTTTTGGAATTAGCGAAATTACAAATGATCCAGTGCAAATGTATTTAAACGACATATTTACCATACCAGTAAGCCTTGCAGGTCTACCCGCTATTTCTATTCCCGTAACTTTATCATCAAGAAATCTTCCACTAGGTATGCAAATAGTGGGTAGGGCTTTCGATGAAAAAACTATTTTTGAAATTGCTGCTAATCTTGAACGAGCTGTTAATTTTAAATTTGCACCAGGGGGGTTTTAAAATATGGTCGCTTATATTGAAGGAAAAACTGGAAAATGGGAATATGTTATTGGGCTTGAAGTTCATGCTCAAATAATTTCCAAATCCAAACTATTTTCTAGTTCACCAGTTAGATTTGGAGAAGAGCCTAACTATTTAGTGAATTTTGTTGATGCAGCTATGCCTGGTATGTTGCCAGTATTAAATGAATTTTGTGTTGAACAAGCCGTTAAATCATCTTTGGGTATAAATGCGCGAGTAAATCAGCACTCAACATTTGATAGGAAAAATTATTTCTACCCTGATTTACCGCAAGGATATCAAATATCACAATTTTTTCACCCTATTGCTGAAAATGGTTGGTTGGAGATAATAAACGAAGATAATGTTTTGCGTAAAATTAACATAGAGAGACTTCATATAGAGCAAGATGCTGGAAAAAGTATTCACGACGCCTCTGAACATAGTAGCTTTATAGATTTAAACCGTTGTGGTGTTGGTTTAATGGAGATAGTTTCAGCTCCAGAACTCAGATCGGCATATGAGGCTGCAGAATATGTAAAAAAATTACGTAATATATTGCGTTACCTAAACACCTGCGACGGAGATATGGAAAAAGGTTCTTTAAGGTGTGATGCAAACGTTTCGGTAAGGAAGCCGGGTGATATTTTGGGTATAAGATGTGAGATTAAAAATCTTAATTCTACTAAAAATATTATGCAGGCCATAGAGTATGAAGCTGCAAGACATGTAGAGCTGTTGGAAAATGGAGGAGTAGTTTCTCAAGAAACCAGAATATTTGATGCAAGTACAGGCAAAACCAGGTCTATGCGTTCTAAAGAGGATGCTATGGAATATCGCTATTTTCCAGATCCAGATTTGTTGCCATTAAATCTTTCAGAGCAATATATTGAAAACATAAGAGCATCTTTACCGGAATTGCCCGATGCTAAAAGCGAAAGGTATAAGGAGCAATATAGTTTGTCAAAAGAGGATGTTGCAATTTTGGTGAATGATAAAATTGTTGCTGATTATTTTGAGAAAGTTGCCGGGCTATCATTAGCTCCAAAACTTTCTGCTAACTGGATTATAGTAGAATTATTTGCTTACTTGAAAAAATTTAATTGCGAGCTCCAAGATTGTAAAATTAAGCCGGAGAGTCTTGCTGAATTAGTTATATTAATTCAAGAAGGAGTTATAAGTGGCAAGATGGCGAAAGGCATTTTTGATGAAATGTTTGAAACAGGTAGCAATCCAAAAGATATAGTTAAGAGCAAAAATTTACAGCAAATTTCAGATGATTCCTCTATCATTAATATGATAAAAGAGGTTTTAGATGAGAATGCGGATAGCGTAAATGCTTATAATTCTGGTAAAACCAAGTTGCTAGCATTTTTTGTGGGTCAAATAATGAAAAAGACTTCAGGCAAAGCTGATCCAGTGTTAGTTAATAAGTTGTTAGTTGAAGAATTAGCAAAGCACAAGCCAAACGGTGATTAATTTGTATTTAATCAAAACGACATTTAACACAACAAAGCCACCATATTGCTTTATTTATGGTGGAATAACAAGGTTTAATGTATAATATTTTTGAAGCTTTGTAGGCGGATGAAAATTTAAATTTTTAACATAGGAGTTTACGATGTTCTCTAATTCAGCTAATCAAGTGAAAATTCCATTTATATTACCAGAGCTTCCTTATAGTAAAGATGCTTTTGCCCCTTATCTGTCAGCTGAAAGTTTTGATTATCATTACAGTAAGCATCATAATAGCTATGTTAATAATTTGAATAAACTGATAGCAGATAAGAAGGAACTAGCTAAAGCTAGTCTTGAAGATATAATTATCGCTTCCTCTCAAAGTAACTCCATGAAAGCTATATTTAACAATGCAGCTCAAATTTGGAATCATAGTTTTTTTTGGCATAGCATTACACCAGATGCAAATAAAAGAAACATTGATGAGCGTCTTTTATATGCAATTATCAGGGATTTTGGTAGTTTCGAAAAATTTAATAAGGAATTTATTGAAAAAGGAGTTAGCCAATTTGGTAGTGGTTGGGTTTGGTTGGTATTAACTCCAACAAAATTAGAAATAATAACTACTTCTAACGCAGAAAATCCTTTTGTATCTGGAAGTCAACCACTTATAGTATGCGATCTTTGGGAGCATGCTTACTACATTGATTATAGGAATAATAGAGCTAATTTCTTGCAAATGTTTTTAGATAATTTAGTTAATTGGGAATTTGCATTAGAAAATTATCTAAAAAATTCTTTTAACCCCTAAGTCAGTAGTGCTGCTTTATTAATATTTGTTTTATCTAAGCCTAAGTAAAAAAAATATTTCAGTACAGCGTTTAATTGTATATTGTTAGTTTTATTCTCTGGCTAATTTAATTTTTGCCAAATTTTTCTTGCAACGCATAAGGATTTGTGCTTAAATTTTGATAAAAACAAGTAGCACGATGAAGCTTTATTGCTAAAAGGGATGAATTTTAATAAAATCCGTGTTAACTAAACTATACTATAAAATATATTAAATGTATGAAAAATTCGATAACTTTAATAGCACTAATTCTTGTAGCGTTTTTATCTTCATGTTCTGAAAGATCTAAGCATAAGCCGACTCAAGAGGCTTTGTTGAATACTTATGTTTTGCCAGAGGAATTGCAATATAAAGCTGAGGTTCAGGAAGATAATCAAGATCCTGAAAAAGCTAAGAAGTCTAAGGATCCTGAAAAAGCTAAGAAGTCTAAGGATCCTGAAAAAGCTAAGAAGTCTAAGGATCCTGAAAAGGCTAAGGGTACTAAAAAAAGCACTCCTCCTACAAAATAAGTAAATAAAGCAACTAAAAACTGCTAGGCAAAATGCACTAATAACATTTTTTGCTTAGCGCATCTTAGTCAATATGGCTGTTGCCTACAATCTATTAATGTAATTGCCTTAACACTAGAATTTTAATTTCTTTAATAAAAATTCTTGGCCTAATGGTATTCATAAATTATCAAATTAAAATAAATGAGCCGAACAAAGCTTATAATTATTACTATACTTGCAAACATTTTCGAATGGTATGATTATACCTTGTTTGGTAATTTTGCAGACGTTATTGGTATAAATTTTTTTTCTTATAGCGATCCTGAATCTTCAATTTTAAATGTTCTTTTAGTATTTGCTGTTGGATATATATTGCGTCCAATAGGTGGAATATTTTTTGGTTTAATGGGTGATAGAGTAGGGCGTAGAAATGCCTTCGCCCTTTCTGTAATATTAATGGGTTTGCCTACTTTTATAATAGGTTTACTGCCTAGTTACGAAGTTTTAGGTATTTGGTCTTCTATTATAGTAGTAATTTTACGTATATTTCAGGGTATATCAATGGGAGGAGTTTTAACAACTTCAATATGCTTTACAGTGGAACATACTAATCCTAAATATCAAAATTTTTTCTCAAGTATTTCCATGGCTAGCTTATGCGCAGGAATATTATTAGGTTCTTTTAGTGCTTATATAGCTAGGACCATTTTGAGCGAAAGAGATTTTTTAAATTGGGGTTGGAGAATACCTTTTTTGATGAGTGTTATAGCAATTTTCATTGGTCTTTATATAAAAAAATATGCAGAAGAAACACAAGTTTTTAAAGATTTAGGTAATGATACAGATACAGATATAAAACAGAAGAATCTTTCGCTGTGGCAAATAATAATATTTAATTGGCGTACAATGCTTGCTTCAATTTTTATTAATGCTACTGGTTCTATTATATTTTATTTACAAGCAGTTTATATTTCTAATTACTTGAAATTTGGCGGAATGAGCGCTGCAATTGTAGATAAAAATGCTAGCTTATCTTATCTGATAATGATTCCTGTTGCACTCATATCTGGTTGATTATCAGACTTAATAGGTAGCAAAAGAATTTTATTAATTCTAAACAGCGTACTTATTATTAGTATAATACCTGCGTTGAATTTAATTGCTAGTAACGAAATTCAATATACTACCTTGGCAATGATATTATTAGGTGTAATAGCTGCCGCCTATATTTCTGCAGAAGCAGCACTACAGGCTAATTTATATGAGCCTAAAATACGCACAACTGCCCTTGCCATTTCTTATAACACTGCTACTACGTTGTTTGGTGCAACAACTCCTTATATTTGTGCTAAATTAACCCAAACAACAGGGTCTATAGTTTGGTGTGGTTATTATCTGATGTTTTTTGCTTTCATGTCTATTATTTTTATAATTTACACTAGATCTATTACAAGCACTAATAGTTATAGATAAATAATTAGTTGTTAGCGTATTATTAACCAGAACGTTGAGAGATTGAAAACAAGAAAATAACTATTAATAAGGTTGTAAAATTTTAGCATAAGCATTACAATCTAATTGTTTAGAATTTTTAAAACCTAATTAGAACATAAAAAATTACTTTTTTAATTTAAGCTTTTATTTATACTTTCAAACAAATTTAGGGTAAGATCATAACTTGTTTTTAATTACCAAATTAGCATCAAAATATTATTACATTAGCTGTTTGCAAAGGATTAAGTCGTTTGACTAGTTTAAATCAGCGCTAATTTTATATTAATAGTTTTTAGAAAATTAAGTATTATACTTGGGTGAATATGCCAAAGGATCATTTAATAGACGTTTTACATCTAACTCCCATTATGGAGAATTACGGCCTCGAAAGAGGGGTTTTACCTTTAGTAAAATACATGAATTCTTTAGGGGAACATTCGGTGGTAGGATCTTCAGGTGGAAGCTTGATAAATTCATTACACCAAATAAATGTTTCAAATATAACGCTAAAAAGCAACAATGTTGGCTTCTTAAAAATATGGAATGATAGTAATAAAATCGCCAAAGCAGTTGTAGATTATAAAATAAATTTGATACATTCCCATGCAAGATCTTATTCATGGAGTAGTCATTTATATAGAAGACGTAGCGGCAGTAAAATTCCTATCATTACGACATTACACGCTATTTACAACAATCAAAATAGAAGGCAGAAATTTTATAACTCTATAATGTGTAAGAGTGATAAAATGATAGCCGTTTCACATTTTGCCAAAGCGCACGCAATTTCAGAATACTCAGCTGATGAAAGCAAGATAGTAGTAATACCTCGTGGTATTGATTACAAATATTTTGATAAACGCAACATAGAGCAAGCTACAACAGATAGATTAAGACTACGTTACAATGCTCCAAAATCTACACCAATAATATTATTACCTTCAAAATTCACTCGTTGGAAGGGGCATCTTCTACTCATAGAGGCATTAAAACTAATAAGGGATTTGGATTTTTATTGTATTATAGTTGGCCATCTCGGCAATGATCCTGAATTTTTAAATACGGTAGCAAAACGTATAAAAGAAAATAAAATGCAAAGCAAAGTGCAGCTATATGGATTATCAGATGATGTAGCTACATTATATGCGATGTCTGACATTATATTATCTACCTCTATAGAACCTGAGGCTTTCCCTAAAAGCGTTATAGAGGGGCAATCAATGGAGAAAATAGTTATAGGTAGCAATATTGGCGCTACACCAGAGCTTATACAAGATAATGTTAATGGGTTTTGCTTTGAAGCCAATAGCCCTGAATCTTTAGCAGAAAAAATACGTCATGCTATAAGCATACTCAATAGTGAAACATCTACTAATATAGGTTTGAAAGCAAGAAAATCTGTAATTGAAAATTTTTCCTTAGAGGAAATACATGGTAAAATTGTAAATTTATATAAAAATTTGGTTTAGCTTTTAACTAGAACCTTAAGTATTAACTATTAACAGTTAAATAAATAAGCACTACTAGACTTAAATCAAATGGTTGTCTCTTGTAAAATTCTTAATATGTAAATCTAACAAAAAATCAAGTTACAACCCCACTTACTTTTAAATTTTTGTTACACATGCACTCGTAGCTCAGTTGGATAGAGCGTTACCCTCCGAAGGTAAAAGTCGTTGGTTCGATTCCAATCGAGTGCACCAAAGTTTGTTGATTTTTAAGTCGCTTTATGTTACAAACATAAGTCAATCAACATCTTTCAACTTCTTTGATGAAAAAATAATATCATTTATGATTTCAAATAACATTTGGTCTTTATTGGGTTATTTAGACGACCTTTTTTGGTATCTAGGCTTTACAGTAATATGCTGTACAGGGATTTATTTTACTATATGCTCAAAAGGCCTACAATTCAGAATTTTATATAACTTTCCTAAAAATATTAAGCTATTGTTTGAAAAAGACGAAAATAGGTGTAAAGACGGCATTCACCCTTTAAAAATATATTTCACCTCGGTTGGAGGTATGATTGGTTGTGGTAATGTAGTAGGTGTTGGCAGCGCAGTTTTTGTAGGTGGCCCTGGAAGTATCTTGTGGATATGGATTTCATGTTTTTTAGGCATGCTCTTGAAATATTCTGAAACATACTTGGGAGTAAGATATAGACAAAGAAAAAATGATGGTTATGCAGGTGGCTCAATGTATTATTTACAAGCTGCTTTCAACAATAAATTCTGGGCTTATATTTCTGCAATTTTATTATGCATATATGGAGTTGAAATTTATCAATTTGTTATTTTGGTAGACAGAATAGAGACAACATTTGAAATTAATAGGATATTGGTAATAACTATGTTGCTAATAACTATATTATATTCTGCTATGGGCGGCGTAAAAAGAATAGCTAACTTATGCTCAAGCATTATGCCAGTTTTTTTGATAACTTACATAATAATTTCGTTGTTTGTTCTAATAGATAATTTAGCTATTTTACCTAGCTTAGTTGTTTTGATATTTAAATCAGCCTTTTCCGGAACGGCAGCAATAGGTGGTTTTGTTGGAAGCTCCATAATATTAACTGCTAAAACTGGTATAGCAAAATCTGTATATTCAGGTGATATATGCGTAGGTTTTGATTCTGTTGTGCAAAGTCAAACCCAGGTAAAAAACCCTAAACAGCAAGCCGAACTCGCTGTATATTCTTTATTTACCGATAGCTTAATTTGTTTTTTAACCACAATGGTAATATTGGTGAGTGGTCTTTGGCATAGTTCTAACAATATGCAACAATCAGATGTAATGGCAGCTATATTCAAAAATTATGTTCCATTCTCTGAATATTTCATGACAGCAGTCTTGTTTTTTGCAGGTTTTACAACAATTATAGCCTATTTTGCTGTAGGGATGAAGGCCGCAGCATTTTTAAACGAAAAATATGGATCTAGAATCTTTTTCGTATATGCCACCATAATTTTTATATTATTTAGTAATTCTTCTCAGGAAAAAGTTATGCTTATAATGGGTGTATGCAGTGGTCTTTTGTTGTTAATAAATGCTACAGGGATATTCCGCTTACGAAAAGAAATAGACTTAAGCTAAAAATCAACTCTAAGAGCTATTTATTATTGCAATAACAGTTAACAAGATTTTAAAAATCCAATTGTATTTTTGAAGTTTTGCTATAGCTTTACGTAATCTATATGCTATTATTTTTAATAAACATATTTGGATTATTTTTAAATAATAGTTATGGATGAAAATAAAATAGCTCAAGATCCTCAAAAAAAGGCTGATAATAAAATAGGTCGTAGAGATTTCATGGTGGTAACGGCCTGTAGCAGTGCAGCAATTGGTGCAGCCTGTGCTTTATGGCCTTTAATTGATTCATTTAACCCAGCGGCAGATGTACTAGCAGAGTCTACATTGGAATACGATTTAAGCAATATTCAGGTAGGCCAAGAAGTTGTAATAAAATGGCGAGGCAAACCAGTGTTTATAAGTCGTAGGTCTCCAGATGAAATAGCGTCTGTAAGAGCCGTAGATATAAATACCCTCCCAGATCCACAAAGAGATGAAGACAGAGTGAAACCTGGTCATGATGAGTGGCTAGTAACTATAGGTATTTGCACACATTTAGGATGCGTTCCAATAGGTAAGCAAGGGGATTATGATGGATGGTTCTGTCCATGCCACGGTTCTCAATATGATGCTTCTGGTAGAATTAGGCAAGGGCCGGCACCTAAAAATTTAGAAGTTCCTCCCTATAGTTTCATTAGCGATACTAAAATAAAAATAGGTTAATACGATGTCAACGGAGCATAATAACAATCAGATAAACCAAAATGAGGATAAGTCTAACTCTTCTATAGCGGCTTGGATAGATTATAGAATACCGGCTATAAGTTTTATATTTCATCACCTCACTAGCTATAAAGTACCAAGAAACCTTAACTACATGTGGAATTTTGGCGCAATAGCGAGTCTTGGGTTAGTGATACAAATTATTACCGGATTAATTTTATCTATGCACTATACACCTCATGTTGACTATGCCTTTGATAGTGTAGAAAGCATTATGAGAAATGTTAATTACGGCTGGCTTATTAGATATTTTCATGCAGTTGGTGCATCAATGTTTTTTGCTGCAACTTATATTCATATGTTGCGCTCACTATATTACGGTTCCTATAAGTACCCCAGAGAGTTATTATGGCAGATAGGTCTTGTAATCTTTTTAACCATGATGGCTACGGCATTTACGGGATATGTTTTACCATGGGGACAAATGAGCTACTGGGCGGCTACCGTTATTACCAATATATTTTCAGCTATACCTTTTGTAGGCGAAAGCATTGTAACTTGGTTATGGGGAGGTTTTTCTGTAGGTAATCCTACTCTAAATAGATTTTTTTCTTTGCATTATTTACTGCCTTTTGTAATTTTAGCACTTGTAGTTTTGCATGTACTTGCGCTACATACTCATGGATCTAACAATCCAACGGGTGTTGATCCAAAACCTGAAAACAAGATAAATTTTCACCCATATTATACAATGAAAGACTTATATAGTTTTGGCTTTTATTTTATGGTATTTGCTTATTTTGTTTTCTGGCAACCTAATTATTTAGGACATCCTGACAATTATGTAGAAGCCAATCCCTTAGTAACCCCTGCGCATATAGTACCAGAATGGTATTTTTTACCTTTTTATGCCATGTTAAGATCAGTCCCCTCTAAATTAGGTGGCGCAATCACTATGTTTTCAGCCATTTTTGTTCTATTTTTCTTACCGTGGTTAGACCGTTCTAAAGTAAAAAGTTGTAATAATAGAAAAATATATCGCGTATTTTTGATAATTTTTATAGCTAATGCCTTGTTATTAGGCTTCATTGGAGGAAAACCATTGGAGGAACCTTATATTACAATCGGTAGATTATCTACTCTTTACTACTTCGTACATTTATTTTTTATCTTGCCATTTGTTAGTATTATAGAAAGCAAATCCGAGCAAGCTACGCCAATACAGTCATAAGTAATTTATTAGCCATGGGCATGAAAAATTTTCTGTATATTTTTGTTTTTTTATCAAATACGATCTTCTTTAACTCTATTTTTGCTCAAGAACAAGAAGCTCTGTCGCCAAAACAAATGATATGGCCTTTTGATGGAGTTATGGGGCGTTTTGATAGGCAAACTATTCAAAGAGGCTATCAAGTATACAAAGAGGTATGTGCAGCTTGTCACTCTTTAAAACGCATATCATATCGCAATTTAAAAGATATAGGCTTTTCAGAAGATGAGATTAAATTCATAGCAGCTGGGTATACAGTAACGGATGGGCCAAATGATGCTGGAGAAATGTTTACAAGAGCAGCGGTACCAACTGACTATTTTGTATCACCATACCCTAATCAACAAGCTGCTAGAGTAGCAAATAATGGAGCTGCTCCTCCAGATTTATCACTAATGGTAAAAGCAAGAGAAGATGGTGCTAATCATATCTATTCTATACTAACAGGATATCAACAACCGCCAGAGGGTTTCAAAATGACTAACGAAGATTTACATTATAATCCTTATTTTACAAATAGGCAAATAGCTATGCCGGAACCTTTGAGTGATAATATTGTTACTTATGCAGATGGAACCCCTAGCACTAAAGACCAAATGGCATACGATGTAGTCAATTTTTTACAATGGGCAGCAGAACCGGAAATGGAAAAAAGAAAATTAATAGGTGTAAAAACCATACTATTTTTGTTGTTCTTCACTATTATATCTTATATTGCTAAAGGTAGAATTTGGGCACGATTAGATAATGAGGGTGAAAAATAGTTCATTATCATGTATAAATTTTTTAAAATACTAATTTTATTGCTGTGTAATCTTAATACTATACATGCTAAAAAATTAGGCGAAAATTACGCTCCTTTTATTTTCGGAACATCACCAGACAATCCGCCTTATGAATTTTCACCTCATACTTCAATGGTTGGAATAGATATAGATGTCATAAATGCCATAGGAAAAAAACTTAATAAGCATCCAATTATAGGAAATCACATGAGTTTTTCAAACCTTTTGCTAGAAGCAAAAAGGGGTAAATTCGATGCCGTGATAGCATCTACAACACCAACTGAAGAGCGCAAGAAACATTTTGACTTCACTAAAAGTTATTTTAAATCAAAAATAGCTTTGTTAGCGCTAAAAAAATCTAATGTTAATTCTTTAAAAGATTTAAAGAACAAAATTCTTGGAATGCAAAGTTCAACAACATATGAGGCATTAGCAAAAAATTATATAAAAGAACATAATGCTATTATTAAAACAAAAAGTCTTACTAATATGCTTATATTATTTGAGGAATTAAAAAGGGGATATATTGACGCAATCTTAACCGAAGAAGTTCAAGCCAACTATATGGCGCGTAAATATTCACAATTTAGAGTAATAATATTAGAAGAATTTCCTGCTGCAGAATATGCAATTTTGCTGCCTAAAAACTCCCCTTACTTAAATCAAATTAATGCTGCTATAGATGAGCTTTCAAGTGAAGGCGAATTAGAAAAAATTAAACTTAAATGGCTTAACCAATGATTTCCTCAGACAATTTTAAAAACATCATGAGCCAATGGCCTACGGGTGTTAGCGTTATATCAAGCTATTCGTATACGCAAGACAATTATCACGGTCTTACAGCAAGTAGTTTTGTCTCACTGTCTCTTGATCCGCAGTTAATATTATTTTGCGTGAAAGCAACGTCATCTACTTATTCAGCAATAATTGAACATGGAAAATTTGGTGTCAGCTTTTTAAACAATTCTCAAAAAGAAATTGCCAATATCTGTTCAAGCAATAAGTTAGATAAATTCGCAAGTATCCCTTATATTTTAGGTAAAAATTGTTCAAGCCCTCTTATACAAGAAGCGAATTGTTGGTTGGAATGCTCTCTTGATAACTCCTACGAAGGAGGAGATCATAAAATCATAATAGGGCAAATATTAGCCGCATCAATAAATAACTCTCTCCCACCTCTGCTTTACCATTCAAGAAATTACAGATCATTAAAATAATTCTGGTTTTATTTTATTAGCGGCAATCCAGTTATCTAACTTCCTTCAAAAATTGATATCCAAGAGTCATTTATTCTAGATTGCCAAGTACCAAGATCTATTATTAAGCTTCTTTTTCCAAGTTTAGTTAGAAAAACAAGATCTTGTACTAAAGTGTTTAGTTAGTACTTTCATTGTTCTCATCTAGTTGCTTAATACCAAGATTTATTCTTTCTTTTTCCAAATCAACAGATAATAATTTGAATTTAACCATATCGCCCTTAACATATTGTTTTAAAAGCTCATGGCCTTTACCTTCTACGTCAGAAATATCGGAAATATGTATCAAACCATCTATTTCATTGGTTAAGCTAACGAATAAACCAAAGTCTGTTATATGCTTAATTTGCGCTTCCATAATTTCACCAGGATTATGAAGTTTTGCAAATTCATTCCATGGGTTTGCACCACATTGTTTAATACTTAGTGAAATACGATGTTTTGCGGCATCAATATCCAAAATTTTACATTTTAGTTCTTGACCGATATTCAACATCTTTCTTGGAGAGTTATGCACTTTAGTCCAGCTTATTTCTGCTGATGGAACTAAACCTTCAATGCCACCGTTTATTTCTACAAAGGCACCATATTCTTTGATGTCAGTTATTTTACCAGGAACTATATCTCCTACTGAGAAATCTTTTACGAAGCTAGTCCAAGGCGATTCATCGATCTGCTTAATACCCAAAGAAATTCGTTTTTCTTGTTCGTCGAATTTAGTAACTTTTACTGTAATTTTTTCACCAATTTTCAATATTTCAGAAGGATGATTAATTCTTTTCCATGAAATATCAGTTATGTGTAATAATCCGTCTACGCTACCTAAGTCAACAAATGCACCAAAATTAGTAATGTTTTTTACTATCCCCTCTAATACGTCACCTTCTTTGATGTTGGCTAGTTTTTCTTTACGCGCTTCAGAGGCAGAGCTTTCAATTACCAATCTTCTTGAAACCACAATATTTCCTAACTTGTTGTCCATACTAAGTATTTGGAAACTTTGTACAATGTTCATTAATGTTGAAGGATCTTTAACTATTCTAATGTCTAAATGACTTGCTGGTAAAAACGCTACAACACCAGATAGATCAACTAAATATCCACCAGATATTTTTAAGAATATTATACCATCAACCAATTGATTTTCATTGAATGCCTTTTCTAGTATTACCCAAGCTTCTTGTTTGATAGCTTTTTCGCGACTTAACATAGTTCTACCATTACGGCTTTCGACTTTGTCTACAAAAACTTCTACCAAATCACCTACTTGAGGTGGGGGGGCGGCTTTATCTAATGAAAACTCAGAAATTGGAATTCTTCCTTCATTTTTTAAACCAACATCTACAACAACTACCTCTTTGGTAACTTCAATAACAACACCTTTTACAATGGTGTTTTTTGGCAGCAAATCTTGATGTTGCTGTAAAAGATTTTCAAATTCGTTTGAATCGGGTATATCTATAGAGAATGGAGTAAAACGTTGTTTATTTAATTTATTTATGCTCATATTTTTATAAAAATTAGTTGTGTGCAAAGAACTAAAAAATCAAAAGGTTATTAATACGTTAGAAAAAATGATTTTTAGCACTAAATATTTATTTCTACGCAGACTCAATTACATTCTACATAATTTTTAATGAAATTTAAAGTACTATCGATGTCTATTGTAGAATTATCTATAAAAAAAGCATTTGAAGCCTTTTTTAGAGGTGCCGTTTTTCTTTCTTGGTCTCTTTTGTCTCTTTCTGCGAGTTCTAATAAAATAGTATCATAAGTTTTTTCAAAATCTATATTTTGACTTTTTAGTTGCAAGAATCTTCTTAAAGCTCTAACTTCCAAAGAAGCGGTTAAGTAAATTTTTAAATGAGCTTCGGGCGCTATCACGCTACCTATATCTCTACCTTCCATTATCAATCTGGGGTTGGTTTCTACAATTTTTCGTTGGGCATGATATAAATTTGCTCTCACTTCTTCTATCGCACCAAATTTGGAAGCAAGCATACTAATTTCAGAACGATGCAAATTTTCATCGGTATAATCTAATAATCTTTCCACGTCAGCTGACAATGATATAATATCTTGATTTTTAGTGAAACCTAAATTTAGTGCTAGCCCTGCTAATTTCCGATAAAAAATGCTTGAGCTGTAATAGGTTAGGCAGTAGAGCTTAGCGATTTGACTTCCTACAACTCCTTTACCAGAGGCGGCTGGTCCATCTAGTGCTACAAGAAAGTTTAATTCCGTATTATTGGCTTTTTCTTTTAACATATAATCTTCATATTTTGTCTAACAAACGCAATTATATGGGCCTTATCAAAGCCTGTCAAATTGTTTCTGTTGGAATTAGTAATGAAATTATGATCATCGCT
>JAIOYM010000017.1 GCA_021741085.1 Rickettsiaceae bacterium | reverse complement strand
TTGGATTCTTTAAAACACTGCTTGAAAAAAGGCGCCCGCGCCTTTTCCTGGAGATTAAAAAAAATCCTCGAATATGATGTTTTTTCTATTTATAACGCCACTCTTTTCCTTTTATTAAAAAAATTGTAGGGTAGTATGGCTAGTGCCTACAAGCACTAGCGTGGTGATCCAGTTATTGACTTCTTTTTTTGAATGGTTATTTAGCTTTATGCTCTTGTAATAATTTTACAATTTGGGTATATCCTTTGTTTTTTGCTATTGTCAATGGGGTAAAACCTTCATCTGTTTTTGCATTAACATCGGCGCCACTTGCTATTAACAGCTTAACAATTTCAAGATGGTTTTGTTCTGCGGCTAAATAAAGCGGCGTGAAGCCATTATATGTTTTTGCATTAACATTCGCACCACTTGCTATTAATAGCTTAACAATTCCTATATCTCCGTAAGCGCTCATACAAGAGAGTGGTGTACCAAAATCCTCGTTGCTTTGACCTTGGTTGAACATACAATCTTCATTAACATCAGCACCACTGGCTATTAGTAACTTAACAATTTCAAGATGCCCAAGCTGAACAGCAGCTCCAAGAGCTGAACCATAGTAACATTCTTCATCATCAATATTAACACCATTAGCTAATAGAAGTTTAACAATTTCAATATTCCCTAGTGCTGCAGCCGTATAAATTATCGGCGTGCGAGTGCTAGATGGCCCATTAACATTAGCACCACTTGCTATTAGTAGCCTAGCAATTTCAAGATGGCCTTTGGCAACAGCATCTCCAAGAGCTGTGCCACCATTTTTACGCACTTCATTAACATCAGTACCACTGGCCAACAGCAGCTTAACAATTTCAAGATGACCTTTTTCTGCAGGCTTATGAAGTGGATTTCTATAACACTCTCCCATACGTAAATCTGCATTACACAGATTAACATCGGCGCCACTTGCTATTAATAGCTTAACAATTTCAAGATGACCTTTTTCTGCAGCCACGCAAAGCGCGGTGTCACTATACATACCTAAGCTAACAGCATAATCTCCATCAACATCATAATAACCCCCATTAGCGTCAGCACCTTTTTCTATTAAAAACTTAACGATTTCAAGATGGCCTTCTTTTGCGGCCAGATAAATCGGGGTTTTGCCATTGGAAGATGGTGCATTAATATCAGCACCTTTTTCTATTAACAACTTAATAATTTCGAGCTGTCCTTGTTCTACAGCTATATAAATCGGCGTTTTGCCATCGGAAGATTTTGTACTAACATCAGCACCACTGGCCACTAGCAGCTTAACAATTTCGAGATCGCCTTGTTTTGCAGCTACATAAATCGGCGTCATGCCGGAATATTTTGTATTAACATCAGCACCACTGGCCAGTAGCAGTTTAACAATTTCGAGATCGCCTTGTTTTGCAGCTACATAAATCGGCGTCATGCCGGAATATTTTGCATTAACATCGGCACCATTGGCTAGTAGCAGTTTAACTTCAGACAAATTACCGTCCTCTATGGCTAAGCACATTTGATTTGCATTGAATTTAATGTCTTTTGCTTTACTAGATTTTGGAATAAAGGTGCTTGAACAAGATGTTAGTAAAGAAAATAGAGCTATATGTAGAATAAAGGTAAAATAATATCTATTTACTATAATCATACAAAAAATTTTAACCTGAGATAATTTATGGAAGTTCGATATAAACCTTAAAAATAGATCATGCCATCTATTTTGGACAATTGCCTCGCAATGCTATATGTATTAGCCTGCCCGCATTGCATGATCGCGCCCACATTATTCTGCAAATGTTTGCACAATATCTTTCCTTTGTTTACAAAATAACCTTTAAGACATTCTATCATTTCTGTTATTCTAGTTGATTAGACGCAACTCAAATTGTTACAGAAATATTAGTTCATTTTAACTCTTTTTTGTAGGGAAGTAAGGCGGTAATGTGTAGATCCTACCACCACGCACTGCAACCTTTAATCATATCAAAGAGCGCATACAGATCTACCACATTATCGCGAGAATTTATTGGCTTTAGTTTGTTATGGAAGATTTTTTTATCCTGGATTGCCTAAAAATCATAGATATGTGTACACTGTGCCCTAGCCCATTACCGGGATAAAGAGCACATGCGACGCCAATGTATAAATAGTTAGATATTTATACATTCTCTATATTTTAGTGTGAGTACAACTCAACTATACGCCTAATGTCAGCTTCAAAAGGCAATCTAACTTCAGCTAGATCGTGAGGCATACGTAAAAATTGTCCTTCCATTTTATCAGAATCAAAACTTAAATATTCTGGAACTGCTCTTTTTTCTGATACTGATTCTTGTATTACTGGAATATTACGTGAAGCATCCTTCAAAGAGATGATATCGCCTATTTTCAATCTATAGCTAGGAATATTAAGCTTTTTGCCATTTACTTTAACATGGGAATGACCGACTATTTGTCTTGCGGCAAATATAGTTTTTGCTATACCTAATCTGTAAATAACTACATCCAATCTGCTTTCCAACAAACCTATAAATACATTCTCAGTGTTACCCTTCTTAGAACGAGCCAAAGCAAATAGGTTTCTAAACTGTTTCTCTGTTATTCTAGGGCCACCGTAATGCGCTTTTAGTCTTTGTTTTGCTTGCAAATGCAAACCATAGTCAGACAATTTGGTTTTACTTAAAGGACCATGCTGACCAGGTTTGTAATTTCTTTTTTCATATGTATTTTTTGTATTGTCCCAAATTGTTGCTTGAAGACAACGACTTAATTTATGTTTCGCTTGTAAAACTTTGCTCACTAGATACCTTATTCAAATTAAATAAATTAAAGATTTTAAATTGCTATACTAACATTCTACAGAATTGACTATAAAAGTCTAGCGCTATTTGCAGCAAAACCAAAAAAATTATAAAATTTTTATTTTTTAGCCTACTTCATTTGGCACAAATCTTTAAACAAATATTAACTATATAAAAAGACCATAAAAATCTTCTATTATTTTGCACACCTCATTCTGATTGCTGGTTTGATTTATTGTTGCACGGAAATGTGAAGAATTTTCTAGGCCAGAACTATACCAACCCAAGTGCTTACGGGCAATTTTTATACCATACTCTAAACCATAATGAGATAAAATATCGTGATAATGCTCTAAAATTATTTCTTTTTGTTCTTTTATGGATGGTTTGGATAATTTTTCCTTTTTGTTAATATAATGTGCGAATTGTTTTAATATCCAAGGGTTACCATAAGCGCCTCTTCCTACCATTACACCATCGGCACCAGATTGATCAAGAGCACTGTCTACATCATCGAAAGACTTAATATCTCCATTAACTATAAGTGGTATAGAGATATTGACTTTAACTTGTTTTACAAAGCTCCAATCAGAAGAACCGCTATAGAATTGACAGCGAGTTCTACCGTGTACTGTTATCATCTTTATGCCTTCATTTTCAGCTATCCGCGCTAATTCTGGGGCATTACGGGAATTATCATCCCAACCAGTACGCATTTTTAATGTTACAGGGATTTTTACGGCTTGCACTACAGCTTTAATGATTTGCTGAGCAAGTATAGGATCTTTCATTAAACTAGAGCCAGCATATCCATTGGTAACACGTTTTGCCGGGCAGCCAAAATTAATATCAATTATTTTTGCACCCATAGATTCGTTCATCTTAGCCGCCTCAGCCATTACATCTGGTTCACAGCCAGCAAGCTGCACGCAAGAATTAGTAGAATCGCTTATCTCTATTTGAGATTTTCGCAAAGCCTTGGCGTCTTCCACCATCATAGCCCTACAGGCTACCATTTCCGAAACAACTAGTGGCGCACCTAGTTTTTTAGCAAGCCTTCTAAAAGGCATGTCGGTAACACCAGACATTGGCGCAAGAATGGTGTTACCTTCAAGTTTTATATCCCCTATTGTTATTGATTTCATTTATAAAGTAAGTAAAATTCTTATTATCAATTAATTATTTAAATTGATAATAAAAGACTTACCCAATTTCCTCAAGTCTTCTTTTAATTTAATATATTCTTTAGTTGCTAGCTCTGAAGAATTGATTTGAGGGGTTTTAATAGCAAGCTCTTCGGTTAATTTAATATCTTTACCGATATTTGTTGCAAAAATTTTGTAATCAATCCATTTACTATTTATTTCCGTATTTACTTTTTCAATATCCACATTGTTGTTGTTTTTTATAGTATATGTACGTTTCGTGATTCCAGGATAGAATGCTAAATTTAGGATTTGACCATTAACGTCAGTAAGCAAATCGTAAGAAAAATTTGTTATGGGTAAAGCTAATCCTGAACTAGTTTTTGAAACAATATTATCGTCTTCGTAGGCTAATTTTATTTCAATGTCTTCAACTATTCTTGAAGTAAGTTTGCTGCTAAATTTTATAAATTTCTTTTGGTTATCATTTAATCTTCTTCTAACTAAACCATAGAAGACATCGTCATTAATCTGTTGCTGAGGAGATACTAATGCTAGAGCCGTTAAACCTTTAGCAGAATAACCTTTAAGATCAATATTTGCAGAAATATCCGCTACATTATCACTCTTAGGGTTAATTGAAATTACTCTATCCCAGAGGTTAACGTTGCGTTTATAATCGATTGAATTTGTGAATGTTAATTCTGGACTAGCAGAGTCAAGAACTAAGGCTGGTCGGTCGGATACATCTTCAAAAATATCCTGAGCCATACTTACATAATTAGTTGGATCTATCCAGTATATTTTTCCACTTTTATCAACAACTCGTAAAAAAGCATGATTAAATTGAAAAGGAGAGGCTAAATTATACAATTTATTTTTTGATTCATAATGATAACCTCTATGAACAAGAGATGCATTTACTTTATAACCCAATGCTTTTAATATTGCAGCAGCGCTAACTGAAAAATCTTTGCAGTCACCTATTTGACTACCAGCTATTGTTGACAAATCTCTTGGGTAATAACTTCCCTCGACAGTTTTCCAATCCCCCATATATTGAATCTTTTCATTCAGCATAGAGGTTACTTTATTAATTTGGGCAACTGGATCTTTAATTTTTTTTGCTGCTGCAACTATTTTTTCAAATAATTGCGGTAATTTTTGATTTATTACGCTTTCGTATTTAGGAGCAAATTTCTTTGCAAGATCGCCCCACTCCTTTACAGATGAAACTTCAACCCAATGCGTAAAATTTGGATTTAAAGTTCCACTTTCGTTTAAAACGACATCAAATATAGGCTTTTTATTTTTAATTTGCAGCGAATATACACCATCTTTTGTTGTTTCTTTAACCACTAAAGCATTTTTAGGGTTGTTTACATTTATATAAAGAGGTATTTTTGACTGCATATTTACTTCATAATTTTTTGTATAAGCATTATAGAAAAAATTTATAAAGAAATTATTAGCCAAGACGGGTTTCAAAGTTCTATTTTTATACGTAATTGAAATTTCTGATCCCACTTCAACATTAGGAAAAGCTATAAGTATTTGATTGTTTTGATCAAAACCTTTGTTACTGCTTGCTAAAGGTTTATCCTCAATATTATTTAAAGGTACCTTGTATATTTTACCTTTAGTTTTGCAAGATGCTTCTAAAATATCAAATTTTTCAGCTGAATTATTATAAGTTGTTCGGAAGTCTGCAAAAATTACCCTACCTTGTTCATTTAAAACTTTGAATTTTATTTCCTTTATTTTAGTATACTGACCATCAGCGTCCACTTCTATATTAGTGTTTTCTTTTTCTATAGAATAGTTGGCATCTTTATATTCTGCCCATCTAGCGCTAGCTGTAAAAGAATAAAGTGCTATCAATAAAATAGTTGTAATTTTATAATGGAATCTCAACATATGGGTTAACATATTTAAATTGTTATTTAATAATCTTGATATAAGGTAACATGGAGCTGAATAGATTGCAATGAATTCTAAAAAATATTTATATTCCGATAATAGACATTGGATTAAAAACTGCAGATCTATAAATCGTATAAGTGGATTTGAATTAACTATAAATTAAACTTTAGGTTGTAATATAATGTTTGTAGTGACTGCTCAACTTTTCGAAAAAAGTATATATATGAAAAAATTATTATTACTTGCAACTTCAGCTATATTAGCAACAACAGCATTAGCGGACAGGCAATATGATAACGACTTGAAATCTAGATTAATGGATGCAGATTCTTATGTTAATGCTATGATACAAAAATCTAAAACTCTAGCCTTAGAAAAACAAGGTGTTGCCATAGAGTTTGCCGATCAAATAGATGGCGATAGCAACCCGTTTTTCAGCACACTCGCTATCGGTGTAAACTATCAAGTTTTAATGCAATTTAGCGCAAGATCAGCATATGATACTTCAAACGAGAGCGTAGATAATCGATTCAAAAATGCAAGAATAATACTAGTTCCTGTATTTGGAACAGATGTTAACGAAAGTGCAGCTACGGTGGCATCATCTTGGAAGTGTATGACGGACATTGTATCTTTTGATGATAATTTAGTAAATTTAAAAAAATATATGGGAATTTCGTCTCCTATTTCTAGAGTTACAACTAATGATTACCTAGCCGGATGTCAAACATACAAAGTAGCCGATCTAGATGCAGTATGGGAAGCTGCTGGTGGTACTAGTGGAGGCGATAGCGACGGCGATAGCGGCGGTGGCAGTGGCGATAGCGGCGCTGGTAGTGGCGGTGGTGGTAGTTAATCCTACCACCTATCTTTTACTCTGATTGAGATTTCATATAAAATTATAAAAAGGCTATACTAAGATTTTAAAGTTTTAGTTTAGCTTTTTTTATTCTCAAACCCAAGGAACCCATGAATAGTTGTTAATGCTTAAAATAATATAAAATCATTATAAGAGCAATAGTAATAGCTTGGGATATAACTCTTAAATTCATAAATTTATTACCAAACTTATCGCTAAGCTTTTTATTAAAAGACATAAGCACTACGCCGATCAGCATAACTAATGTTGTGATGGCAAGGCCAGCATAAATTAGAATCATAAATTCCCTCTATATAAATATATCAGAATATAGCATAGGCCAAATAATTTAACCACTTTTTACTAATAAAAGCTTAAATTAGATAGTGTTTGTTTGAAGAGAAAATATTTACAATATAATCGAATATTTTATAAAGACTTTTGTAATGACAATAATACAATAAAAGTTATATAATAATATGTAGCACTCAAATAAAAATAAAAATTTGTAGATTTTTAAGATATGTTTATTGATTATGAAAGTTTCAACCAAGTATACAAACTCATCAGAATTCCAGAAAAAAATATTAGGTAGTAGTGGTTATAGGCCTGCTGTTGGTTTGATGATAATTAACAAAAACAATGAGATCTTTCTAGGTAACCGAATTGATTCTAAACATACTGCTTGGCAAATGCCACAGGGTGGAATTAATTTGGGGGAAACTCCAAGCCAGGCGGCTATGCGCGAAATGCTTGAAGAAATAGGATCTAATAACGCAAATATAGTTGCTGAAAGTCGATATTGGTATTGTTATGATATACCAGAGAAGTCTGTATCTCAGTTATGGGGTGGTAAATATTGCGGGCAAAATCAAAAATGGTTTTTGATAAGATTTGAAGGCAATGATGATGAAATCAACATACAAACACAGATTCCTGAATTTTCCCAGTGGCAGTGGGTTGCTCCAGAAAAGCTAAATACTACCATAGCCTATTTCAAACGAAGGTTATACGGAGCCGTGATGCGAGAATTTAAGCCGCTGTTGAAAAAATATGCAACAATAGAAGATAAATGAATCGATTGTTAGAAATTAGTAATTCTGTTTCACTTGTATTTTAGATATAGCTTTGCATATTTAGCAATTAGTTCAATACTATTACATAACAATATTACACAGATACAAACAAGATGTTTGCAGAAATTTTGCTACCTTTGGTGAAATTATTTCCTTTAGATTACTCAATACCACCAACAATGCACCTAGAAATAGGTAATCTTGTTATAGTTAATTTTCGCAGTAAAGAATTGGTAGGAATAGTTTGGAAGTTAAAAGAGGTTAGCTCGATTGAAAATAAAACCAAGGCAATCATAGATAAATTCACCCAATTTACGCTTACAGAAAAATTTATTACCTATTTGCGCAAAGCCGGTGATTATTATCTATCCCCCTACGGATCTATTGCTAAACTTGCTATTCCTATAGAATTGTTAGCAAAATCAAGAAATAAAAGCGAAATTAATTATAATTTTGAATTATCTTTGGCGGATCTTTCTGAGGAACAAAATCAAGCTTTGGCGATTTTAAAAAAAGAGCAGTTTAATGTGTTGCAAGGTGTTACAGGATCAGGCAAAACTGAGGTTTATTTCAATCTTATAAAAGATTTTTTAGATAAAGGCCAACAGGTTTTGATACTTCTTCCTGAGATAGCTTTAACATCACAGATTATAACTAGATTTATAGAACGTTTTGCATTTGAACCAGCTATATGGCATTCGGCAAAAACTTTATCTTATAAAAAACAAGTCTTTCAAGACATAGTTTCCAAGAAAGCCAAAATCATAATAGGAGCGAGAAGCGCTACGTTTTTACCTTACGCAAATTTAGGTCTTATAATAGTGGATGAAGAACAAGATAGCTCATACAAGCAAGATCAGGGTATATTGTATAACGCTAGAGATATGGCTATTTTACGTTCAAAAATTTTTGACAGTAAATTGGTGCTAGTGTCGGCTACACCATCTATAGAAACTTATTATAATATTAAATTAGGTAAGTTTAAGATGGTAAAATTACCTACAAGATATCATATGAATTTGCCTGATATAAAGCTTGTAGATCTAAAGAAAAAAAAGCCTAAAGGGGGTGGATGGTTAGCAGAAGAGTTAAAGTATGAAATAGGTTCAGCACTTGTACGCAATCAGCAGATATTATTATTCTTAAACAGGAAGGGTTATTCTCCAATGCTGTTATGTACAAATTGTGATTTTAGGTTTTGTTGTAATAATTGCAGCGCTTGGCTTGTATACCATAAAAATATTAATAAGTTAATTTGCCATTATTGCGGTTACTCTATTTCAAAACCTTCAAATTGCCCTGAATGTAAAAAAGATGATAGCTATGCACCATGTGGGCCTGGTATAGAGAGGATAGCTGAAGAAGTAGCTAAAAATTTCCCTAGCGCCTCTATATGTGTATTAAGTAGAAATGAAACAAAGGATTCCGCCGACAGCAAAGATTTAATAGATAAAATAACCAATCATGAATTTAATATCATAATAGGCACACAAATAATAGCTAAAGGTTTGCATTTTCCATCTATAGCTCTTGTGGGGGTTATTGATGCAGATAGCGGTTTTAATAATGGCGATTTGAAAGCAGCCGAGAGAACATTTCAATTATTACATCAGGTTGCTGGAAGGGCTGGTAGAGAAAAATTCGAAGGTACAGTTTTGGTTCAAACATACTATCCTAATAGCACTTTTATGAGGATGTTGCAAAATAATGATTATGAAGAGTTCATAGAACAAGAGCTAAGGTTACGCGAGGAAAATGAAATGCCCCCATTTTCTATCATGGCGGCGGTAAATATATCTGCTAATACTAATGAAAAAGCACTAGCATTATGCAAAATTTTGGCTAAAAATATAGAGTTTATACCTAAGGCAAGAGTTTTAGGTCCTGCACCAGAGCAAATTCTTCGTATTAACAATAAGTATCGCTATAAATTTATTATTTTTGCAAGCCGCTCTTTTAATATACAAAAATATATTATTAATTGGCTTGCAAGGTCTAAGTTGAAGCAAGATATTTCTGTCAATATCAGTCCTTTAACTTAAATATATTTTTTTAGGAAAGAGTATCGCTTGAACAACTTCCAAATAAATCATTACCCCCAACCAGCGCTGGATTTGTTGTAATGTTTGAGTGTTGTTTTGCATAAATACTACAGTTTTGCATATCAACATCAGAAATTTTTAATTCACTATTTTGCTGGATTTCGTTCTTTGTATCAGGAGTTTTTTCTTCCATATTTGAATCAAAAATTTTATTTTCTGAGTTTATCTTAACATCCAAAAGAATAGTTAGTTTTTGGTCAATCACTCCACTCTTTATAAAACAAGTTAAAGTTAAGTTATTAGCTACAAATAAATTCTGATTATACGCATTATCGTTTTGGTTGCAGGGGTTTATGGTCAAAGGTATAGTTAAAGGTATTGTCACATTAAAATCAGAGTTTGATTTATTTTTATTTATAAATGGAGAAAGATTTTGGTACTCTATACTCTGTGTTGGCGACAAAAAATTCTGAGAAAGAGGATTGGAATCGTCTGATGAAATATTTCTATTATTTACTATATCGGTTGAATTAGACAATGCTGGTGAAATATTATAATTAATAGAGTTATTAGAAGTAATACCATCAATACCTTGGTTCGATATTCTTTTTTCCGTGTTTAAAATAAAGGCCGGTTTTATAATCTCTATAGGAGTTAAAGGAACACTATTAATAATTATATTATTAATAATTTGACTTGGTGGATAGCTTTGGTTGCTAGAATTGTCGCTAATTCGTTTCATAAAAGAAGCCCCTTAATTTTTTATTTTAAATATTAACTTTTAGTTTTTAGTAAAAAGATAAAGCAGGTTTCATTTTTAGATTTGAGTATCTAGAAAAAATATAGCTTGAAAGCATTTGAGTTCAATTAAAATCGACTTCTAATATCTTATAATGAGGTGTTCTAGTGGTTTTAAATATTAGAAACAATTTACAATATATAGTATAACAAACAAAACAACTTTACAACCCCGGGTTTAATTTGTTTCGCTCGGCGTCTTTTAGTCATGCTTAAAAATAAATATGTTTATGTTATTTGACTCGCGGGTGATTGTAAGTTTTTTCTCAAGAGCGCTATTATCATCTAGAAAATCATAAGTTTTTTATAGCTAAAGCAGTAGAAATAAAGCATAATATATAAAGCTCATTATAACTAGTATGTTCACAAATAGTGATAAATGCGGATAATTTATTGCTAATAAATCTAATAATTTTATTTGCTGCATTTCATCAATCAATGATTATGCGACATATAAAATCTGCGCTAGTTTTACATAATATTGCGTTTATCTTATCAGCTATATTGCTATTTATATTAACAAAAGCTTTTATAACAACAGATTTATCCTTTGAAAATATATTCCTTTTTTCAAGCTCTATACAGCCTTTAATTTATAAAATAGGTGCTTTGTGGTCTAGCAACCAAGGCTCCTTGTTTTTTTTCTTTTTTTTATGCTTTGCAAATAATTTTATTTATATAAATTATCTTGGTAAAAAAATTTGTAATACCCAAGAACTATTAATTATTCTTTCTGTTTCAACGATTTTTTGTTTAATATTGGCATCCAATTTATATTTTTTCTCTAACCCATTTTTGCCTATGAAAAGTAAAGTTTCTCAGGGCTTAGGGCTAAATCCTTTACTACAAGACATAGCGCTTGTAATTCATCCACCAATATTATATTTAGGTTATATAACATTATTCACACCATTTGTTTTGGGTATACTTTCCTTAAAATACCCACAAAACACCCGCAAATATTTGCCGCACATTTTGTTATACAGCAGAATCTCCTGGTTAGCTTTAACTATAGGTATTAGTCTTGGTAGTTGGTGGGCATATCGAGAACTTGGTTGGGGAGGCTATTGGTTCTTTGACCCCGTAGAAAATGCCTCCCTATTGCCTTGGCTGATAGTTACACCTCTTTATCACATGTGCAAGCGAGGGGTCAAATTAGAACATCATCACCGCATGACAATAATTTTATCAATTCTAGGATTTATTATCGTATTAATAAGCACAATGCTGGTTAGATCTGGATGGCTTATATCTGTACATAGTTTTGCTCAAAATAAATATGCCAGTATATATTTATTAGCTTCTTTTACAGTATTTATATGCCCTTGCCTATATTTTCTATTGAGTAAAATTCGTTTCGTTAATTCAAATTCTATTTCATTGTCAAAACCAGACAAACTGGTATATACGGCCAATATCTTATTTTCAACAAGCGCTGTTATAATTTTATTATCTTTAATAGCACCACCACTATTAGAATATTATTTCAATCAACAATTGACGATTGAACCTCGATTTTTTATATATAGCTTGGTTCCAATATTTTTAGTGCTAGCGGCCATGATGACTTATTTATGGTTTCCTTACGGCATATATAAAATATTGCCTATAACTATATTTGTTACTTTTTTAGCATGTTATTTGCAAACAATTTATCATCTAAATTTTATTGCTGTTTTAGCTTCATTAATTTCTATATGCTTATTAATTACTAGTTTGCTAAAGTTTATATATCTCACTGCAAATGCAAAGCTCACTATATCAAAATCATCTATGATTTTTGGGCACAGCGGTTATGCTATGCTAATTTTAGCAATTTGCCTGAATAACTTACTGCACAGGGAATTTGATTTTTTTGGTAAAATTGGTGAGATAAAATATTTTGATAACGTGGAAATAAAATTACAGAATGTTCGTTATAAGGAACAAAATAACTATTATCAACATATCGCTGATTTTTGGGTTAAATTTCCTGATGCTAATGAAGTTATAATTTCTCCTGAAAATAGATTTTATAAAATAGAACAAAGTTTAGCTGCAGAAGTTGCCATAAAGCATTTTTACCTGTACGATCTTTACGTAGTATTATCAGGTAGTAGAGAAGACAATATAGAAGCTAAATTTTATATAAAACCCTTAATGCTTTTATTGTGGTTAAGCTGCGGCACTATATCTATTGCAATTGCCTTAAGCTTTATTTCTAAAAGAAATCCAAAAGCTAGTTAAAAAACTTAGCAAGATATTTCTTATAATAAAAAAGCTCTGGATTTCTTACTTTTAATCCTAATCATCTATATTATTAGATAACTTTATTAGTTTAGAAAGAATTTTATTGCATAAAAAATTTCTTGGTATTACCATACAAATGGTTAATATACTAATAAAGACTTAATAAAACTGGAATCATGAAAAATAAACCGAATAATTACTTAATTTTTTCTTTGTTTTTAACAATCATTGCCATTATTTGTAACTGGATGTTTGCCAAAAGCGAGAATCATAACGTTATCCAACTTGCAAAACAAACGGCATTGGATTTTAGAAATGCTCAAACACAAGAACGTAAGCAAATAACGCAAGAAATTAAAAGCCAAGTAGAGTTTTTACTAACGCATGGAGTTGATGAGAAATACTTGTTAAAAATTATATCTGACAATACTGCTAAAGACTGCAAAGCCTGGACAAAACTTAAATCCCTTCTACAAAAATTTGAAAACGAATACAAGGCAAAAGAATTAGATGTTCCAGACGAATTTATAACAGCAACAAGTAACAGGATGTCTATAGTTTTACCAAAAGCTCAAACATTGATTGATAATGTCGAAAGCATTGATGAACTTTTTACGTTATTAGATTCGATAACACAAGTTAAAGATATAAAAGATTTTGCAGCTGATTCATATATGAATTCAGGCAATCGTACAGTAGAAAACGTACTTTTATTTTCTGTATATCAGAGCCTTAATAAAATGATTAGCAATCTTCAAGAGAAAAAAGAAATAACATATACGCCAATATATTATCTTGATTTTAATCAATCTGCTCTGTATGAGCTATTAAATATGCCAAAAAAAATTATAGATAATATACAAGATGCTCAAGATTTAAACGTAATTAATAGTAGATATTTAATCAACACTGCTATATTAGATAATGGGAATGCTGTAGCTTTCTTAGCTGCTGCCCATAATGGGTATTTTTATGGTGGCAATAGAGTTAAGACTAGAGCACATCCTTCTAAAAAATTTGCTCCTAGCGATTGCTCTTCGTATGTTGGCACGTTATTGATTAGAAACATAGAAAATTTAACCGCCGATCAAAAAGATTTTCTTGACGGTCATCTTGATACTAAAACTCTTTTTAATTTTTGGTCTGAAACCTATTGGAAAGATAACTCAACCTCTTTGGACATTATTGCGCAACCAAATAACATACCCGCTGAGGATTTAGCTATTTTATCTTCTTTATTCAAACCTATATTGGCAAATAAATTACAAGTTGGAGATATATTAGTTTGGAGACACAAAGGGGGTGGAGGCCATATTGGTTTTTATGTTAAAAAGCTTAATAATAACTCTTGTTTAGTTTTATCTCTAAAAAGAAATTTAGATAATCCAGAAATATTTCAAGAAGGTTACGTAATGGAAAAAATTAATTTAGCAGAACAAGATGAGTTTTACTTTGGTTTGAGAATTAATACGCCCAAGTAAATTCATTTTGCTACGCGCAACTTTTTAAGTTACGCGTGAATTACTGTAGCTCTTTGACCTAGGATTTTGTATTTTTTCGTTGGACGCAATTTTATTTTGCTGGTTTTGTAAATTTTGCTTTATATCATCTAAGTCTTTAGATAGTTTTTTAAATTCTTTTGGCAATTCTTTATTAATTAAATTCCCCTCTCTTAATAGCTTTGTTATTGCTACTCTACGTGCAGCATCTTCTCTCGTTATTGCTACGCTACGTGCAGCATCCGTTCTATCTTTTTGAAATTTTTTTTCTATTTCCGGCCAATTCTTGGTTGCCTGTTCTACTTCTTGTTTACAAAGAGCCCTTAGTTCTTGTGATTTTTCTTGTAAAAATGATCTATTTTTTAATAACTTTTCCAAATTGTCTATTACTTCTTTTGTCTCATCAATTTCATCTGTTACTCCTGCATAGATTAGGTCTTCTAAGTTTTCTTTTGTTCTCCTAATTTTTGTTCTAAGTTGTCCATCATCTAAGTTAACAACACCCAATAAAAAATCAACATCCGCATACCCTTTTTCAATTTGCTTTTGCAAATCAACATCAGAATTAACACTATATATTTGTGGCTGGCATTTATCATCTGGAAAAATTTCCATCGTCTTATATTTAGCTTTATGATCCTTTTGAAGATAAGCTATCAAATTTTTTACATCAGTAAATGTCAGTTTCTCTCCTTTATTAGGATCATAAAATAAAATATTTTCATTCTTATCCATATAACAACTCATAGCATGACCGCTTCGCTTCCCATCTTTATCTTTTGTTTCAGTTATCACATCTATTAAAACACCAGGGTGAATTAATTTATCTAAATTAGCCAAAGGATAATCTTCTCGATTTTTATTAAATATTCTTCTTATCATAGGCTCAGCATTAGATGGGTCAACAAGTCTTAAATCTTGACGCGCGGCGCCAATATTAAACAAATTTTTATCATACTCAATTATTGTTTCTTTATGTTTTTTATCCTCATTTTCTGCCGCATCTTTCAATTGTTTGATAGAATAGCCTGTCTCTTGTATGGCTAACACATAATTTAAGATCATTTGTAATTCCTTATCTAATTCTTCACCTTTATATTCTCTTGATATATTTATATCCTTAGTATTGTCATACTCTTCGTATTTGTTTAAACTATTAAGCATAAGGCTAGTAGATTGGTACTGTTTTACTAAACTATTCAAAACATCATACATATTTCGAGTTGGATTTTCTTTACTATTGTTGATATCTTTCTGTCTCTCGTTCCAACAATTCATCATAGTCCAAGCATAACATTGCCCTTCCTTTAACAAATCCAGTGCATCTTTGCTTATAATAGGGTTTGTAACTAATTCGTAATTTAAGCTTAATTGACGAGGTGCGTCTTTTGCTTTATCCATTAAATAGCCTCTAGCGTCTGTATAATCATAAGCTTCAGTTTCTAAATCCGAGTAATTTAATATTTTTACTTGTTCAATTTTATGTATTTTATCTGATTCAATTTTATTATCTTTTGTTAATATATTTTCTATATTGTTGTTAAGCTCTGTTATCTTTTTGTTAAAAGCCTGCTGTAATTTTTGAAATTCAGCATTTTGTGAATTTTTATCGTTGTCAATTGATCTTCCTGCCCTAGCAATGTCTCTCAAGTCTTCTAACGCTGAGTTTGTTTGTGATTTTAATTCTTTTATAATTTCGGTATCTTGATGCCATTCTACTAAAGCATTATATATAACTTCTTGTCGAGGAAGTTTCTTTTTAATCGTATAATTTCTTTGCGGTATTTGATCTGAGTCTTGGTTCTTCATATAAATCACCTTTATTTTGTTGGTTAAAATTGTATAAATTTACATTAACGGTACTTATACAATTATTAGTAAATTACAGTTAACCAATCCTTGTCAATTATTTACTGGTTAATTTTATTACAAATAATGCAAAATGATCAATTAATTAAGAAATTGGCCGAGTTGTCGATTGTTGAGTTTGAGTTGTTATTGGAAAATTTTACAAAAATTAACACTCTTTAACTTTAGCGCGCTGCTCTTTGCACCAAAAAAAAGAGCCCATGGCGTGAACTACCATATCAAAACAAAACCACAGTAACATTCTTATTTATTGCCAATTAAGACTTAGTTACAAGCGACAAATTATACTTGCAATTTTCAGCTAAAAAACATTCTTTGCATAAGGGTTTTCGCGCCTTACATATATAACGTCCATGCAACACAAGCCAATTATGCGCATTGGATAAAAATTTACTTGGTATTGAGTTTAGTAAGTCTTGCTCTATTTTTTGGGGATTATCAAAGCTGGTTAAACCTAATCTCTTAGACACCCTAGCTACATGGGTATCCACGGCAACGTTATGCATCTTGTGCACTATATTCAAATAAACATTTGCTGTCTTGCGCCCTACCCCGGGTAATTTTATTAAGTCTGTAAAATTATCTGGTATTTTTTCATTCTGCAACAGCAATAATTTGCATAATTCAATTATATTAGTAGCTTTACTGTTATATAATCCTATAATTTTTATGTGCTCTTTAAGACCATCTAACCCTAATTTCAGAATATCTTTGGGATTATTATATTCTTTAAACAAGATCTCTGTAGCTTTATTTACAGATTTATCTGTAGCTTGCGCTGAAAGTATTATTGCTATAAGTAAAGTGAAATTGTTATTGAATATTAATTCAGTTTTGGGGTTGGGATTGTGTTCTGCAA
>JAIOYM010000016.1 GCA_021741085.1 Rickettsiaceae bacterium | reverse complement strand
TTTGAAGCTGTCTACATAGAGATGTAATCAGTTGATACCTGGCTAACCTAGCCTTCTGTTGAATATTGGAGCTAACATTTTCGGTCCAATTTAAAACATGGCATTCTATATTATTTAATTGACAAAATTCTCTAACAAATTTTATTTCTGATAGCGCAGAAGCCCTAAGGTTATGATTTACTGTAATAGCTACAATTTCTATATTATGGTCAATGGCCCAAAGTCTTGAAAGATCAAGTAGAGCCATAGAATCACTACCCCCCGAGACTGCTATAGCTATTTTTTTAGATTTTGTAACATAACCAAAGTCGTCAATGTTACCGCAAAATTTTTGATAATATTCGGTCATTTGTAGTTATACGGATTTAAAAGGCCAAACTATTTTATAGTGTTATGTGCAACCCAAAAACCACCACTGCTAATGATGGTTTAAAGTTATACAAAGCTGCTACTGCTCAGCCAATAATCTTCTGCATTATCGATGTAAGAAAAGATGGATTTTTATTTTTAGTATCAGGTAGGGTTGAAGAATTTTTGCTATTTTTTTTAAAATTATTTGGCTTTTCTTCAAAAGTATCTTTTTTGCTACTATTTGGATTTGATCTAACATCTTGTGTTGGCTTTATAAATCTTCTCTTAATAGCTTTAAATTTTACTTGCTTACTGAAATATTCTTGTTTTTGAACATCGCCTTCATCTTCAAAAATTTCCGAATTAGTTTTATTCGAAGTTGATGTTTTTTCTGTTTCCTTGTTTGCTAAATTATAACGTTGATATTTAGCTTGTTCTTTTGACATAATTTTTTCTATAGAAAATGCCTCGGGCGAATCGTTAGGTGGATTCTTACCACAAAAGTTTATTTTCACGTTATATTGTTCTTCTAACTTTGAAATTTCAGCTCTTTTTTGGTTTATTAAAAAACTTATAACATTGCTATTGGTGTTAACATTTAAAATGTTAACTACATTTGTAGATGATACTATTTCATCCTCTATAGTGTGCAAAATTAATATACTATTGGCTTTATCATTGCGAACAACACCTTTGCCTTGACACTGTGTACACATAGCGCTGTGCAATTCAAGGAAGGGTGACTTCATTCTTTGTCTTGACATTTCTAACAGGCCAAAATTACTTATCCCTCCGAGTTGGATTTTAGCTTTATCTTGACTACAGTAATAAGCAAATTTTTGCAGAACTTTCTTTTTATAATTATCATCTTTCATGTCGATAAGATCAATAACGATTAGGCCAGAAATTTCACGAAGTCTAATTTGTTTGGCCACTTCTTTAACAGCTTCTATATTTGTTCTGTAAGCTGTTTCTTCAATGTTTTGTTCGGACGTAGCCTTACCTGAATTAACATCAATAGCAGTTAAAGCTTCTGTGGGATTTATAACTATGTAACCACCAGATTTTAAACCAACAATTGGTTGATATAGGTTTGATATATTTTTTTCTATATCATATTGATGGAAAATTGGTTTGTTTTCAGTATATAATTTAACTTTTTCTATTTCTTTAGGTAGGACTGCTTCTACTATATTCACTATTTTATCGTAAGCTTCTTTACCTTGAATTACTATCTCTTTAACTCTGTGATCAAGAAAATCGCGCACAGTTCTTGCTGCTATCCCTTCACCAGTATACACTTGACTTGGGGCTGATAGAGTTATAGCACTAGAGATGATAGAATTCCACAGGCGAGCTAAATAATTATAATCACGTTGAATTTCATACACCTCTTTACCTATAGATGCGGTTCTGAGTATCATGCTTAGAAGTTTATTATCACTAACTATATTTTTAATTACCCCTTGTAGTCTCTTTCTCTCGGAGTTAGAAACTATTCTCTTGGAGATGCCACTATGGTAACCCTTGTTAGGTAATACCACAGAATATTGCCCAGCCAATGAAACATATGTAGTAAATGACGCTCCTTTATTGCCACGCTCTTCTTTTTGAGCTTGCACCAGAAGAACTTGTCCACGACTTATAACATCCTGAATTTTATGCTCTTTGTAAAGAGGAGTGGGACGAGTTTTATTTGCTATTTCTTCTTGGGGAATAATATATTCAACGCTAAGATCATCCGCGTTATAATCTAGGATGTTTTCTACCTCGTTGGTAATATTATCTACAATATTGTTTTTACTGTCGTCATATTTAACTATTTCTATCGCATTTGATTCTATTTCGGGTAGAGCTTGTAGCCTTAATAGCGCCTCTTTAACATTAGAGCTATTTTTTATATTATAATATTCGGGGCTAATTTCACTAAATGGCAAAAAACCACCTTTATCGTTACCATACTCTATGAAGGCAGCTTGAAGAGAAGGCTCTATCCTCGTAACTTTTGCTAAATATATATTATCTTTTATTAATTCTTTATCTGGCGTGCGATATTCAAAATTTTCAAGCAAATTATTTTGATCTAATACTACAACACGCATCTCATCTTTTAAGCTTGCGTCTACTAAAATTTTTTTTGACATTTTATTCTCCCATTGTGGTAGCGGTCATTAAGCTTCAGAGTAATATCATTTAATTGTTTTCATGTATTATTACTCAGGCATAAGGCAGATAGTGCTACGATTTTCTTTTTTAAGTTGTTCCTACATGACTAGATGTTCACATTCTACAATGTTATTATTATCTAGTAAGTTTTTAATTAAAGTATTTTGCGATATAAATTATCTAAACAAAATTAATTATACGGTTATCTGGTTTACGTATATTAGACTTAGGTGCAATTAGATGATTTTTTGAAAAATTGCTATTAGTCAAATATTCGTATAATTGCTGCTAATAGTAGATTAATATCGAGGGGTATTAAAGCTGCGCAATTAATAAACCGCAGCATTTTTTAAGAGATTGATTGACAAAAAAATCGTTATGCAATGATTTGCGCTACCCGCAGTCAAGAAATTAGAAAAGCTTATTAAATCAAACAAGAGTGTAAGTTTATTTTATCTTGACAACAGGGCATTAAAACTAAGTAATTTATTTTTGCAAAACACATGTTATAAAAAACATTTTCTGTTATTTATATCTTCAAAAAGCTAAAGCTTTGTTACGCTAACCAGCTTAAATTTTAAATCTTGGACTGAAAACTTACCATCATTAGGGCATTGCCCAATTGGATTAATTTCATCCTAACATTTTTAAAAAATTTAATGTAGACAAATAACTACATCAAACATTCGCCGAACTTTATTATTTGGTCCTTAATATTACATACTACACTTTACATTATACAACACTAAATTCCAGCAGGCAATATTATTTTGCAATATTCGATGCGAATTAAGAACTTCATCAGTCTTCAATTAAAAATGAATCGATAAATGCAAACATTTAATTAGGTTATACACGTGTATGTACTTGCTTTTGTAGAAAATATTTGCTATAAGTTTACTTTAGTATTTAAATTTTTGATGTTTACCAGGTTTTTATGAATCTTTATGAATTAGTACTTATTATCAGACATGATCTTGCAACTAATGAAGTGGACAATATTGTTGAAAACATTTCTAACATAGTGCAAACCGATCATGCCGGTCAAATTATAAAAACAGAATATTGGAATATTCTAAACCTCAAATATCCTATAAAAAAGCACAAGAAAGCTCACTATATGTTAGTGTGGATTTCTACTCCTAAAGCTGGTTTAGCGGAACTTGAGAGAAAGTTAAAACTCCAAAATAGTGTTTTACGATTTGCTACGTTGCGCGTTGATTCTATTCCCGAGGATGTTTCACCGATATTGAAAACTCGCTCTCAAGAAAGTGAAATTAGTGCTATAAATTTAACAAACAAGTCAAGACCTAACCATGGCGACAGAAATACTATTAACAAAAATGTAGCAACTCCTGAACAAGTTGCTGAACAGCAAGAAATTTCTGAATAAAATATATTGATACTAGAAAATAAAACAATAGGTTAAAAAAATGAATTCATCCACCACAGAAAACACTGACAGTGGCTCACGTAGTCTTGTTAGAACCGCTAACAGAAACACCGCTAAAGCTTTTTTAAAGAAACAAAAGGGTTGCCCTCTTTCTGCAACACCCGATTCTTTAATCAGCTATAAAAATCCTGCATTGTTGTCTAAATTTATTTCTGAGCATGGGCGTATCCTTCCTAGCAGAATAACAAATGTGTCTGCTAAGAAACAAAGAGTTCTTAGTGCTGCAATAAAATTTGCTCGTACTATAGCTTTATTGTAGGCTTATATAAATTTTGATAGTATAATATTTTGAATAGTTAAATAGCTTAGATTTTATGGAAATAGTTTTATTAAAAGATTGCTTTAATTTGGGCAAATTTGGAGATTTGGTAAAAGTAGCGCCTGGTTATGCCAGAAATTATCTTATACCTAAAAAAATAGCTGTAGCGGCAACTGCAGAAAGTAAAGAATATATTGCATCTAAAAAGCAAGAGTTAGCCGAATTAAATGCGAATTTGAAAGCTCAAGCTCAAACGATCTTGGATCATTTGATGAATTATAACCTACCGGCTTTTATACGCCAATCTGCTGATGACAACAAGCTTTTTGGTTCTGTAACAAAAAGAGACATAGCTGCTGTTATAGCTGCTGATTTTCCTTCTATTGCAGTTGAAAATATACTTTTGATGAATCCTATAAAAAATTTAGGTGTCTATAGAGTTTCTATTTTAGTGCATCCTGAGTTATCCAAACATGAACTAAAAGTAATAATTGCTAGATCTGAAGAAGAAGCAGCTACTTTAGCTTTGTCGCTAGCAAATGATGCGGAATCAAATACTTTAAGTTAATAATTCCTACAATTACTCTAATAACATCTATTCTACGAGGTGTTATTAGAATTTCAAATAAAGTGATCGTCACATAGCCAGAACAAACAACTCTTTCATCTCACATATTAAAAAAGAAAGAGCGTAACTCTCTAACGGATAATATAAAAAATCATCAGCACGCTCTTTGCTCACGTCAAAGGTTGCAAGACCGCTCCTGCATTACCTCTGTGAAGTTTAACTGCTTTTATATTTAAAGTATAGCTTAACTCGAAAAGCTAGTGACGGTTTTAAAGTCGCAACAAAAGGCCTGCGAAAAATCGAAAAAATTACGCTGCTTTTGTGATCTTGCAACAGGCTCATTATAATTTATTGCCTTCATGACTTGTGGCTCTTTATGAAAATTGATATTATTAATTACAATAATTTATTTTGGTTTTAGGCTCTTTACCCTTCTTTGTTACTAACTAACGGAGTTAAGCTATAACTAATCTGACTATCATTTAAAATAAAACATTCTGACAGTCAGATCAAATCTGGACTAGTACAATTTTAACTAATGTTATCCACAGGCTAGGAAAAATTTGTTATCACTCCACCACAATCAACTGCTACATATAATTCTTCACCATCGATCAAGTTCAAGTGGTTTGTTTGTAATAAGGGGATGCGATCATCTTGTGCCGACCCCTGAGATTCATCTGAGTAATATCTATAAATGTCATTTGAGTCCTGCCCCTGAGATTCATCTGAGTCCAACTCTTCATACGAGTAATCAACAACAGTTCGATAGTTGGATTCTTCCTTTGTTGTTTTATAACAAGACATGAATCCTACCGATTTGTATGAATCTGGATCTTTATCGATAGAATAAGAAACAGCTACCTCATTTAAAGGAACGAATTCTTTACTAATTTCACCATTATTTAAAACTTTACGCTTTAATTCAATTGAATGCCAAAAACCTGATTCTTTATTTGCAACTTGAACAATAAATTTTTTATTCCCCAGTTCAACACTAACTTGGTGTGATGCTTCTAAAGGTCCTGTGTTAAAAAATATCTTAGTTCGATTAGCTGTATCAGTAATATTAGCTGTTGTAGCTGTACCATTTGTGGCTAGAGCTATTAATAAGTTAACAGATATGTTTTGGTCTTTAAAGTTTAACACAATATTGTTAATAACTTCAGCTTCTGGCTTTTGTTCTATAATTTCTTGCTGTACTTCTTCTTGCTGTTCTATTTTTTGCCTTTCCTGATTTTCATCGCTTTCATCTTTTTGTGCCAGCAATTTTAAAACTTCACGTTTTTTATTTCCTTGCGGTACTTCTTTTTGCTTTTCTATTTCTTGCTGTTCTATTTTTCGCCCTTCCTGATTTGCTATCACACTTTCCACAAGCGCCTCCGCCGTCCATTGTTTTTTTGTATCTTTTTTTTTGTTTTTGTCAAAAATTTTTAACAGCGATGGTGGAAATTGTTTCTGTTCGGATGTTTTCTCTGCGGATTTATATTTTGTAATTCTTTCTAGTAGTTCTTTGTTTAAAGAGGGAAAAGATGTTACCATTTCTTTCATGGAATCGTAAAATTTGGTAAATTGTGTAGCGTATGCATTATCTTCCAACATATAAACTAAGTACTCATCTCTAACTGCTTCTTTAAAAAGAAATTTAAGATTTTTTTCCATCACTTCATATTTGGGGTCGTCAGTATAATCAGGAATATTAACCGCAGCATTTGCTAAAAAACCACTAAGAATATGGTTTTTTGAAGAAGCTGCACTTTTATTAGGGTCTTTGAATTTTGTATTAAAGTTTTTACCCCTACACTTCGATAATATTATTTGATTGATATGATCATTATCGACAATAGTATCCCAATACCATGCCGCTAAGCCGTATTTGTTGATCTTTTTGTTATCCTTGACTTTAGTTATAATAGGCTCCTCCAAGGAAAATAATAGTTCTACAATATATTGATTGTTTTTATTATCAAAATAAGTTTCATCTTTTGCAAGGTAAGCTGTAGTAAATTTATCAATTACTTGTTGTAGCATTTCTATTTTTTCACGCGTTGCTGGAATTCTGGCATTAGATTCTTCTATATAAGTCTTATATTTAAATAGATTATTCATTTGTTTTTGGTCAAATATTTTTAATCTTTGGTTTATCTCTTCTAGCTTTTTCTGCTTCGTGGTATCATCTTTGTAAGTAGTTGTAAATTCATAATCTTCAAGATAATGTTGAAGTGAAAACTCATAAGTAGTTTCATTTTTAGGTTGCTGCTTGTTTTTCATATTTTTATATAAATATTTAGAAATTAGTTGCTTAAAAAGATTAATTAATTAATCTGATGTTTACTTTAGCTCTAAAATAATAAAATTTCAATAAATAAAAACTCATACTAGTAAAAATGTTAATATTTAACTACCTAAGATCATTAAAATGCGAATATTTAAATAAATCTATTAAATATAGGCGCAAAAAAAATTAAATACAAGAATGTAAGATAAAGATATTCATTAAAAAGCTAGTTTGCTATATTTTAAGTATCTTCATGTATTCTATAACTAGACAGCAACAAAATAGGGAGGCAATAGTCATATGTTAAACACATCAAGAATTGATAATTTAAAAAAAGAGTTATTCACCAATTTTGGTATAAAAAATAAATCATATTCAATATTGTCTCTTAGTAATTTTGCTGAGAAATATAATTTCCCTTTACAAGAGCTACCCTATAGTTTGAGAATATTATTGGAAAATGATCTCAGATATAACCTAAGTCGCAATAAAGATATAACAAAGACTATTGAGGCTTTTAAAGGATGGATTGAAAAAAGCCCTGGCAGAGGTGAAGTAAGCTTTATGCCAGCGAGGGTTTTAATGCAAGATTTTACAGGTGTTCCAGCTATAGTTGATTTAGCTGCAATGCGTGATGCAGTAGCAGATGGTGGTGGTGACCCCCTTGCTATCAATCCCCTAATTCCTGTAGATCTTGTTATAGATCATTCTATACAAGTTGATAACTTCGGCAACAAAGATTCTTTAAGAATTAATACCGAAATAGAATCTAAGCGTAATTACGAGAGATACGAATTTCTACGTTGGGGTCAAAAAAGCTTCAACAATTTTACAATTGTGCCACCTAGCACTGGTATTTGCCATCAAGTTAATCTTGAATATTTGGCTAAAGTTGTATGGGAGGGAGAATTATTTGGTACAAAATATCTATATCCGGATAGTTTAGTTGGAACCGATAGCCACACTACCATGATAAACGGTTTAGGGGTTTTAGGTTGGGGCGTTGGAGGGATCGAAGCAGAGGCTGCAATGCTCGGGCAAGAGCTTTCGATGTTAATACCAGATGTTATTGGCGTGAGATTAATTGGTAAATTAAAAGATGGCGTTACCGCTACGGACCTAGTTTTAACTATTACCGAGCTTTTACGAAAATATGGAGTGGTAGGTAAATTTGTAGAATATTTCGGCGAAGGTATACAAAATTTAACTGTAGCGGATAGAGCTACCATAGCTAATATGAGTCCTGAATATGGTGCCACATGTGGCTTTTTCCCTGTGGACAACAGAACCCTAGAATATCTGGCTTTTTCCGGACGCACTCAGGATCTTGTGGATTTAGTTGAAAAATACACTAAATCTCAGCATTTATTTTATGATACTACTACTCAAGCTAAGTATACTGATATCATAGAGCTAAATTTACATAATGTGGAGCCTTGTTTAGCTGGTCCAAAAAGACCCCAAGATCGTGTGCTTTTGTCAAATGTTGCTTCAAACTTTAAGTCCAATTTTGAAAATGCCAATATAAAAGAACAAAATGCTGCCAGCAAGGTTAAAAATGGTGATGTAGTAATAGCAGCCATAACTAGTTGCACTAATACATCTAATCCTGAAGTTATGATAGCTGCCGGTATTTTAGCAAAAAAAGCTCAAGCTTTAGGACTATCAGCTAAATCTTGGGTGAAAACCTCACTCGCTCCAGGCTCTCAAGTAGTTAGTGAATATTTGAAGATTGGTGGATTACAGACCCACCTGGATGCACTGGGCTTTAATATAGTTGGTTATGGATGTACTACATGCATAGGTAATTCCGGTCCTTTAGATGCGGCAATAGAAGGTGAAATATTATCACACCAACTGGTTGTGGCTGGCGTGTTATCAGGTAACAGAAATTTTGAAGGTAGAGTTCATCAATTAGTGAAAGCCAATTATCTCGCATCCCCTCCTTTGGTAGTAGCTTATGCAATAGCTGGCACCGTAAACATCGATATAAGTAAAGACTCTTTAGCCAAAGACAAAAATGGTAACGATGTATTTTTGAAAGATCTATGGCCATCACACCAAGAAATCTTTGACTATATGAATAAATATTTGCAAAAAGAAATGTTTGTCAAAAAATATGCAGATGTATTTAAAGGTGACGATATATGGCAAAATATAAATATTGAAGCTAGTAGCACCTATCATTGGAAAGCAAATAGTAGTTATATCAAGCAACCCCCTTATTTTGAGGAGAGAAAACTTGGTGCAACTAACAAATTTAATATAGAAAATGCTCGTATTTTGGCTATGTTCGGCGATTCAATTACCACAGATCATATATCTCCAGCGGGCAACATATCAAAAGATAGTGTTGCTGCAAAATATTTACTCAATCTAGGAGTTAACGAAAAAGACTTCAACTCATACGGCTCCCGTAGAGGTAATCACGAAGTTATGATGCGAGGAACTTTTGCAAATAAAAGAATCAAAAATGAACTTTGCCCTGGAATTGAGGGTAGTAGCACAATTAATCATCTTAATGATTCGAAAATGAGTATTTTTGAAGCCGCGATAGACTATATGCAACACAATATTCCAAGCGTTGTTGTAGCAGGGCGAGAATACGGCACCGGTTCTTCTAGAGATTGGGCAGCAAAAGGACCTAAATTATTGGGTGTTCGTGCTGTAATAGCAGAAAGTTTTGAGCGTATACATAGATCTAATTTGGTTGGTATGGGTATTTTACCGCTGGCATTCTGCGACGGTCAAAATCGAAGTAATCTAGGCCTTATAGGCAATGAAGTAATTAGTATAACATTACCAGACACTATAACTCCATCAGATACATATGCTTTATGTAAAATAGTTTCTGGCGATAAAACTTTGCAAATCAAACTAAAATTAGAGGTTTACACTGATAGTGAATTGGAAAATATAGAATGTGGCAGCATTTTACACAAAGTTGTTAAAGATGTTTTAGAAAATAGCGCTCATAAGGAGTTGCTGGCTTTGCAATTTAAGGCTAAGCTTGCATTAGGATTTGATAAAGATAAAAAAACTGATCACTAAGAAGTTTTGTTACATATGAGATAATGTTTACAACATATTATCTAAAAAAACTTTGGCAGCAAAAGAATCTGGAGAATTGAAAAAATCATCTTTGGCTTGATTAGAAAGAATTTTTCCTTCGTGCATAAAAATAACTCTATCGGCTATAGCTTTAGCAAAAGCTATATGATGAGTAACGACGATAATTGTGATTTCGGTTTTTAATTCTAAAATCAAATTAACTAAGCCTTTAATGCTGTAAGGATCTAGAGCTGAAGTTGGTTCATCTAATAATAATATCTCAGGCTGCAGCATCATAGCCCTGCATATTGCTACTCGTTGTTTTTGCCCGCCTGAAAGCTTACTAGGCATGGCTTTGGCTTTTTCTATCAGATTAAATTTTGCTAATAATTGTGATGCTCTAGCTATAATAGCCTCATTTTTTATCCCTGTAAAACGCATAGCATAAGTAAGATTATCCATGACGTTAAAATGCGGAAAGAGATAGCTATGCTGAAACACCATACCTATTTTTTGCAAGCCTACTATATCACTTTTTATTTCACGCTCACAAATAAATATCTTGCCTGTATATGATTTTTCTAAGCCACATACAGTTCTTAGTAATGAGGATTTACCACTACCTGATTTTCCTAAGATAGTTAGTGTAGTATTTTTTTCTACATCAAAACTAATATCAGATAAAATCTTATGTTTTTCTGCTATTCTATTTAAATTTTCTACTTTTATTATCATAATTTCAATCTTTTCTCTAATAGAATTGCTAAAGCGCTAAAAATTAAAACTAGTATATAATAACAACCGGCAACGATAAACATAGGTGTGATAAAATCATATCCTTCAAAAGCTATTATGTTAGCTCTATACATCAAGTCTAGCTCTCCAAAAATAGAAATTAAAGCGGATTCTTTCAGCATATTTATCATTTCATTAGTAAGCGATGGTAATATAGATCTTACGGCTTGAGGCATTATTATGTCTTTGGCTATGTAATATTTAGGTATATTCAGTAATATAGCTGACTCTATTTGCCCCTTTTCTACATTATTGATCCCAGCTTTTATAATTTCGGATATATATGCGGCGGAATTTAAAGAGAAAGCTGTTATTCCTGCAACAAACACGCTAATATCCATGCCGATAAGGTCGGGTAAGGCGAAATATACTATACTAAGTTGAACAATTAAAGGAGTGCCTCTAAATAAAGAAGTATAGATGTGGGCTAAAGCTGATATAATTCTATACTTTGATTGCTTGGCAAACGCAAGAATAACACCTAAAAACAAGCCTAAAAATACTGAAAGCATGCTATATTTCAGTGTCAAGAATGACCCTTCTGCGATAAACAATACTTGACTTATACTTGTAATATTATTCATATATATAAAATATTAGCAATGAAATACTGTATGTTTTTTAAAAAAAGTAATATATAATATATAGGGTTTACAACTATAAGCAAGTAGCAACAACCTTAACATCAAACTAATATATTTTTTGTGGCATTTGAATAAATATGAGACCGCTCCTAATTGTACTGTTAATTTTTAGCTTTGTAAATACTTGCATTTATGCACATGGTGAAGACTATGCATTAAAAGCCTGGCAAAGCAAACTTGCGGGCAAGTGGAAGGAAGCCAGGAAATACGCAGCTTTATCCCAAGATACAGCGCTAACTAAGTTAATATCTTATGAATATTACCTAACTCCACAAAATCATGCTAGTTTTGATGAAATTGTAGATTTTATTGAACAAAACAAAGATTGGCCAAAAATTGATGAGTTAAAAATTGCTGCAGAAATAGCATTAAACGACAGAACCAGATTAAATTATGTAAAAATATTATCTTGGTTTAAAAAAAATCCCCCTACAACTCCTAATGGTTATAAATATTATTTAAAAAGCTTCGGCTCAAAAATAAATAATTATTCTGATCTTGTTCAGGAAGCCTGGATAAAATGTATTTTTAACTCCGAAGAAAAAAAAGAATTTTTAAAAAATTACGGCCAATATCTAAAATATAATTCTCACTTAAAAAAATTTGATCGATTGATTTGGAGTAAACAAATACTTAAAGCAAAAAAACAATTAAAGTTTTTAAAAAAAGCAGATATTAAAGTCGCTAATGTTAAAATTGCATTGGCAGAAAATAACAACAAAGCTGAGAATCTATATATCGCACTACCTAAAACTACCAAAGAAGAATCGTTGTTACTGTATCAATATGTGCTGTATAAAAGCAGAGAAGATAAAATTTCTCCTAAAATAGCAAAATTAGCCCTTAATGCTCCAAAAGATAGCGCTCGTGAACAAGAATGGAGTCGTTTGAAAAATATTGTAGCAAGACATTTAATTGAAGATAAGCACTATAAGTTAGCCTATAGTGTAGCTAAAAGCTATTACTGCAAAGATTCAGGGACTATAAGTAAGTTGGAATTTCTTTGCGGCTTCATAGCTTTAAGATATCTCAATGATTCCAAATTAGCATTAGATCATTTTATCAAATTTAAAAAACATGCAACCATATCCTCTTCTATTGCTAAAAGCAATTATTGGGTAGCGCGTTGCTATAAAGCTCAAAACAAGAAAGAATTAGCCACACAATATTTTCAAAATGCTTCTAAGCTTAATTTTACTTTTTACGGCATGTTAGCACTCGATGAGCTCAAGCAAAAAACTCTTCTTTACAAAGAAAACACAACGCCAACTAAAAATTACTCTGATAACTTATTCAAAGCACTAAAAATATTGATTAAATTTGAGACCATTCATGAAAAAAATAGCGAACTTCAAAACTTTGCCATGCACATGATAAGAAATTCTACGGATAAATCTAGAATTGCTTCAATTATAAAATTATTAATTGCTACCAAAAAAGATCATATTGTTATAGAATCAGCCAGAGTTGCCTCCTCACGCGGTGTATTTTTGTTAGATTGTGCATTTCCTAAACCTCCTGCAATTAAATCTTCAATTAATCACTTGTGGGTATATGCTATAATAAGACAGGAGTCATCCTTCCATTCTCATGCAAACAACTTAGAAGGAAGACAAGATGGTGTAATGCAGGTAATACCAGAAACAGCAGCGAAAATAAGTGCTTTATTAGGGATAGAAAATGAAAAACACCAGATGCGAGATAATATAAATCACAGTATAAAAATTGGTAGCGCCTATTTAAAACTCTTAGCCGATTATTATAAAGGTAGCTATTTGCTTGCAACTCCTTCTTATAATGCTGGAGAACATAGAATTGATAGCTGGATAAAAAGATTTGGCGATCCGAGGCAATTCACCTCTTTATACAAAATAATAGACTGGATGGAACAGGTTCCCTTTGAAGCTACGAGACAATATATACAGAATGTATTGCAAAATATACAGATCTACAACTATAAATTAAATAACAATAAATTAGTATTGCCTTCATACTTATTAGGTAAAATACCAATTGATAATATAAAAATTTTGTCTGCACCTAATCTACAAAAATTGAAAAAATGATCAATTATGAAAATATTTTTCTAAACGAATTAGGAAATATAAAGGCTGAAAATCGTTACCGAAATTTTATACAAATTACACGTGACGCATCAAATTTCCCATTTGCTAGAAATGAACTCAATGGTAAAACTATAACCTTATGGTGTATCAACGATTATTTAGGTATGAGTGCTAGCCCAATAGTAATTAATGCTGCGATTGAAGCTTTAAAAACAATGGGAGTTGGGTCTGGCGGCACTCGTAACATTTGTGGTAGCCATTCATTGATAACGCAATTAGAAGAATTATTGGCAAAATTACACCAAAAAGACAAAGCTCTGGTTTTCACTTCAGGATATGTAGCCAATGATGCTACGCTTTCAACTTTAGCTAAAATAATACCCGATCTAGTTTTTTTCTCTGACGAATTAAATCATGCTTCTATCATTTCAGGTATAAGACACTCAGGTGCAGAAAAGTTTATTTACGCCCATAATGACGTTAATTCTTTAAAAAACTTACTTTCTTCTGTCGATATTAATAGACCCAAAATTATAGTTTTTGAATCAGTATATTCAATGAACGGTATTGTAAGCCCGATGGCAGAAATATGTGCTCTTGCGAAAGAATTTAGAGCATTAACATATTTAGATGAAGTGCATAGCGTTGGGCTATATGGAGAAAAAGGTGGTGGTATAGCTGAACAATTAGGTCTAAACGATCAAATTGATATCATACAAGGAACTTTGGCTAAGGGGTTTGGTGCTATTGGTGGATATATAGCAGCAAATAGCGCGATAATAGATGCTATACGCTCAATTGCTTCAGGATTCATCTTTACAACATCTATACCACCATCAATAGCTGCAGCAGCTGCTGCTAGCATAAATCATCTGATGAATTCGCAGTATGAACGCAATATGCATCAGAAAATTATACAAAAAACCAAAATGGCTTTAGGCAAAGCTGGCATCAAATTTATAGATAATACAAGTCATATAATTGCTGTTCTGGTTGGCGACGCAAAGCTTTCAAAGCAAATATCTGATACTTTGTTACATGAGCATAATATATATATTCAACATATCAATTTTCCAACAGTACCTCGTGGCACCGAAAGGCTTAGAATCACGCCTACACCATTCCATAAAGAAGAAATGGTTGATGAATTAGTTGCAAAATTATCGGCCACAATGAAATCATACGGCTTATAAAATTGATATAGAAGAGTTGTTTATACTTGAGGGCTTGCCAAGCTTATCCCCAAGTTCACACAGACTAATCAAGATGGATTTTGCAATGCTGAAATATTGCCTTAGAATTAGCCCTTTGCTCATAGCAAAGAGCTCCATGCCACAATCTTATTATCACTAAGGAATTTGGCTGTTTGCACCCGTTGAAAGATAACAAATATTATTCAATCGGTTTTAATTATAAACAGCCTCATGTTAGATCAAGTTTTTTATTCTCAAACTAACAAGAATACTCAAGATATTAAAGATATTAGTTTTTCACAGCCTCATTTAGAAGGTTGCGCTCTTTTGCTATATTGTAATTTAGTTTTAGTAAGTTTTCGCGCAAAGTTTTAAAATCAAGTTTTTTAGCTTTATATAATTTTACATAGTCATTTGCTTTAGCTAAGTTTCTTGCTATTTCTTTGTTTGATGATTCTGAATAATCTAGGAAGTTCTCTCCTTTTAATTGTTCGATTATTTCATTATTTAAAGCAGTAAAGCATTTATTTTTGATGTTGTTAAGCTTGTCATAACCAGCCATAACCAGCTGAAATATTTCAGCTTTTTCATCTAACCCTAAAGCTCTATAAAACTCGGGATGAATTTGTTTTGATAGTAATAATAATGCAGCCATATAAGTCTTGACATATTGGTTATCATTGTTTTTGCACAACCAATTTTCTTCTTCGCTTAAAAGCTTAGCTATGGGTACAAATTCTAGATGCAAACCTGATAACACAAAAGTTGTTTGAAAGTCAATGGCTCTTGTATCATCGAAAATATCATTGAATTTATTTACTATATTACCATCTTTGTCTTCACTTATTTTTTGTTTATAGCGGAAGCCTGCCTGGAAATTATCCATTAAAAATCCTAATGTAGAATCTTTAATTAGATAATTTAACATTTCCCTGTCTTTAGGGGCTGTGTAAAGTTTTTGATAGTTTTTCATTATTCCTTTTGACAAAAAAGAATAGGTGGTTTTTAAAGCTTTTCGGTCCAAAGTAGAATCAGTTTTGGATATTTCTATTTCACTTTTAAGTTTTTGCAAACTCGAAGCTCTAGTACTAAATAGCTCTAATTCTCCGCCTTGCAATGTTCTATTGGTAGAGTTTTTACCCAAGATGCTTGCTAGCATTTTTCTGTAAAAAATCGGCCCACCCGATCTTTCCAAACTAGATCCCATTCCAACAAATAAAACAGGTTTATTCTTTGTTTTTAACTTTTCAATAGCAACACCAACCTTGGAAAAATTCAAAATAGACGATGCCATGCCGCTATATTTAGTGTCATCACTTCCTGCTTTCATGATTTGGGAGATTTTGTCAGCGGAAGTAATTTTAGCAAGATTTGCTATAACGTAATCCACATCTTTTTCTGTCTCAAGCAATGGTAATGTGTTAAGGGTAGAGATATTATATTTAAGCTTTAGAGCTTTTAAATTTTGAATTTGTTTTAGGGAAGAAAAATTAGCAATTATAATATCAAAGTCTGCATTGTCTTTAGATTTTTTGATTAATTCTACAACTTTAAAAATGTCTTTATATAATTTTTCAGCACCTGCTTTAGTATTTAGTTCATCGGATGGAAATCTTAACTGAGGTATTGCTAGTGTGAATTGGAATTTTGCAAATACATCAATCAATCGTCCCACACCAGAATGATTAATTCGATTTAATATTAATTCAAATTCTTTCTGAACTAAAGCTAGTTTATTCAATTTTAAACCTAGATCAAAAAAGAATTTTTCATCCAAACTTCCCTTGCTCCTATTATCGGATATCAAACTATCAATTTTTTGGCAGCGTACTTTAACCGCCTCTAAGGAATCCAATATCGCATTACTATAATAATCATTCTCTACATTCGATTGTATATATTCTTTGTAGATTTGATTTATTCTTTTTACACCAGAATTATAAGAATAGATAACATCCAACGCCGTCAAATTACTACGATCAAAATCGTAGCCAATCCAACTGTATAAATTGCCTATTTCAGGTAACAAGTTTTCTTCTTCATACAAAAAAACTTCGATGATGTTAGCTAACTTCTCATGATAATAATCTATTTCACTTTGAGCATTATACATGGCTTTACCCAACTTTGTATTTGTTGGATGGGAAGTAAATGTTAAATTAGTTTTAGCGCTTAATAGTGCCGGAAATAATAACAATAGAATTATTAAGGCGAATAAATTGTTTGATAAATGTTTTTTCTGTAGCATAAATGCAAATGATTTTTTAGTTGTGGTGCTTTTAGAATATAAAATAAATATTACATTTTGGGTTTATACAAACAGCAAATAAACCTAAAAACTATTATATTTCCTAAAATATTAAACCTTCAACTGCCTCAATGTCAACTTATAATATATTATCAGCGTCTTGATGCGAGTTTTTTATACCCAGGGTGTATTTATTGACCATTTGAAAGACCAAACAGCTCAATCCTATAGAGGTAATGGCCAAGAGTTATCAAACTCTAAAAGTGCATAATATCGCAGACACAAAAACAGTGAAAATCAAAGAAAACGCAAAAGCAACATCCTCTAGCGGTAGCGCAGAAGCGTCATTGCGAGTGTGAGCTTGCGAACAAACGTGGCAATCCAGGGCAAACAACTCTTCGACATATATATTCAACTAAAGGTTGGGCGCGTAAACATGAGGAAAGTTAGATAGGAGGGGAAAAATCTGTGGGAAGATAGAGGATAAATTTTCA
>JAIOYM010000015.1 GCA_021741085.1 Rickettsiaceae bacterium | reverse complement strand
CACCTCTCCTTTGCTTGCAAGCTCAAAAGGTTATCTAGATGACATAATATATCCTCAAAATACCAGATGGAGAATATGCAAGGCTTTGAGATTTTTAAAGAATAAACAGGCCTCTACTCCTTGGAAAAAGCACGATAATTTGCCTTTATAACTTTGTATGTAGAAGAGTCGTTTGTCCTGGATTGCCACGTCGTTTCACTCCAGACACGCCTGAAGTATTCTATTATTGCAGCACCTCAGTTAGGTTAAATATTATTGTCGCGGGAGCCCTTTGCTAGAGCAAAGAGCGCAATGACGCTACCACATTACCGCTAGGGGTTTTGCTTATTCTTTTATATTAGAATTGCCGGAATGCCTATCAGTTATGGATTGATGTCATCACAAGGGAAGTAAGCTAGCACAACCGTGGTGATGCAGTTATTGACTTCTTTTTAAAAATTGTATTGAAGAGTTATTTGCCCTGGATTGCCTAAGCACTTGGGCTTCTTGCAAAGACAATCCAGGGTAGTATCAAGAATAACTGAAAACCCAGCTATCCTTGTAAGCTATTACAAGTTAATTCTAACGTTTAATCTACCAACAAAACCGTTGTAATCTGCTCTAGAGTTCCAATCTAAACCAGCACTAAACTCTTTTTTCCCATTTACAACTGTTAAAGAACCACCTACATTTAATAAGCTAGCGTTGTCTCTTGTCTCATTAACCAGAGGACTGTTGGCCCCGGTAAAGAAGTTAGAGTTAACATTATTTTTAGTTTCATTCATAGATATCTCACCAAATACGTGGAACTCAGGTGTAACTCTGTATGAATTCTTCTCAAGCGATGATACTATCATGTTAGCTCCTGCAACTAAGTAATGGTTGGTAGCAGCATCAAAAGATGTTTCTATCATTCCACCTGATGTATACTTAAATGCGTCGTTTTTGTAAACCTTATAACCTACTGTAGGCACTAGGCTTAAGCTATCTTTAAACTTTAAACTGTATTTAACTCTAATATCAGCGAAATATGAATTAGCGTTAGGGTCAAGCTTAGTTTTTGTTATATCACTTATTTGCCCTAACAAATTTTTTTCTTTTTCTCCTGAAAGTTGTGTTTGGCTAGCACCAGCTATTGCGCTAAGAGCCAAGTTTTTAGAAGCTTCTAAGTTAAGATATACACCTTCAACATAAGATGTCATATTATCTTTGTTAGCCGTATTATTAGAGTTAGTAACGAAAGATAAGTTTACCCCACCAAATATACCCACGGTTAGATTTTTAATCTTGTAATCAGCACCCACTACCATACCTAAAGCTTTAGAGGTAAAGTTTTGAAGAGTCTTAGTTCCTTTTAACTCACCAGTACTTCCAATCACTTGCATCCATGCTCCCCCTCCAACTTTGTCATTTTCCCCCGAAGCTAGGTTTGCATTAGCAATCTGATCAACTAACCTATTACTTACAACTGATGTATTAGCTCTAATTGCATCATTTACTACATCAACTCTTGCCTGAATCTGTCTAGAATCTTCCTTTAAACCTTGTTCTACAACAGATAAATCCAATTTAGCTAAATCTTCTGGATCATTACTTGCTTCTTTAATAAGTTTTGCAATCAACGACATTCTAGGATCGTCTGATGAAATTGTGCCCTGAGTTATTAGGCTCTTAACGGATTCTACTACAGCGCTTACTGCTGGATGTTCAGCCGTCATCTCTTTAACTTTTGGAAATGCAACAGGTGCAAGTTGTTTTAATTTATCTATCTGAGATTGCGCCTCTTCCTTCTGTGCGATTTCAGGATTAGCAGCTTTAAGTGCTGCCATTTTAGACTTAAGCTCTTCTACATCTTGTTGTTGTTTTGTTACTAAATCAGATACTGTGTTCTCTAGTTTTTGGCGCTCAATTGTGCCTTGGTTTGCAATCAACAACTCATCAAACTCTAAATCCTTCTGAGTAGATTCTACATCTGCTTTAGCATTGGCGACCTTTGTTGTAGCTAAAGAGAAAGCATGTCCAGCTGAAGTTTCTTTAGCCTTAGCTTCATCTAAAGCTTTTTTTGCGTCAATCTCAGCCTTCGACTTAGCTGAATTAGCAGTATCGTCGTTTAATGCAATTGTAGCTTCCTTAAAAGCCAATTCAGCTTTAAATGACTCGTCTTTAGCTTTTAATAAAGCTTCTTCAGATCCAATTAAAGCATCTTCAGCCCTACGTAACAACTTCTTTTTAGCAGAATTTTTTATTTGATTTTCTGCTTGTTTCGCTTCATTTTTAGCCTTTTCTGAATCATGTTGCGCTAAAATAGAATGAATTTGAGCTTCTTTTGTATTACCTTCTTTTTTGTGAGCAGCCGCTAGCTGGTACCTGTTTTTGATCTTTGATATTTCAGCCTGAGCCTGTTCTGTTGAATGTGAAGCTAGAATATTTTCGACTTCGATAGCAGCATCTTTAGCTAAAGCTAAATCGGCTAGTGTTGCTTTTAAAGTGGCGTTAGCATTATCGTACTCGTTTGTTGAAGGATCTTGAACGTTACTATCCTCAGTTTTAGCGTCCGCAACAGCTTTTTGAAGTTTTTCATAATCTGCACCTGATTTTGCACCTACCCATGCTTTTAGTGCTTTTTGAGCTTCTATTACTTTATCTTTAGAATCTGTTTTGAGTTTTCGAGCAGCTATTAAACTATTTAACTTCTGTGTTACTATTTGTTCAGCAGTTACAACAGCAGCTTGTTTATCTTCTACTGCTTGCATTTTATCTTTTAAAGTATTTTTAGATGCTGTTTCATTTTCTGCAGCAGCAGTTGCAGCCTGGTTAAATGTTGCTAGCGCAGCTGAACTTGAATCCACAGTATTTTCACCCACGGGAGCTGTTCCAGAATGAATTTGATCCAATAATTCTAAGGCATTGTTAAAGTCTTCTTCTGCTTTATCACCCCCTAAAGCTTCTTCTTTAGCTTCTGCATCGGTTTTAGCTTGTTTGTAAGCTTGGGATGTGTCGTTGTTAAACTTTGCTAAATCATCGTTAGCATCAGTAAAGTTATCTTTAGCTGTGCTTAAAGCAGCTTCAGCAGCTGAAACTTCAGTATTTGCTTGGGTTAACTCTGAGCCTGTTTTACCCGTCATTGCGCTTACAGCTACTGCATATTCTTCTAACTTAATCTTTAAATTTTCTGCAGCATTTGCTAAATCCCTTTGCTTGTCAGCTCTACGCTTTTCTAAATCTGCTAAAATCCCCTCAGCCTTAGCTACTAAAAATCTATCCTTAAATCTTTGCGCGTAATTCCCAGCCACTCTTGCTCCAGCTTCTGCTTTATTTAATTCGTTAACATTTGCTGGTTGGCTTGAATCTATTTGCCCAGCATATTGTCTTAATAAATCTCCTGATGACCTAGCCTCATCAAGGGCTACAAGATTGTGATCTTCCGCTACTTTATTTCGGTAGCTTGCTCCGTCAGCTCGAGCTTGAGCCAGCTTTTCTAAAGCTATATCCAAAGCATTAAATGCTTCTTTTTGTGTGGCTATAGCGGTATTCCAAAGCTTAAGTTTTTCAGCTTTTTCTTGAGCAGTAGCAGTGTTATCAGCAATAGCAGTTTTATAACCTTGTTTAGCTTCAGCAGCCAGAGTAGTGTTAACGTCATAAGCTTGTTTAGCGTCGACTACACCTTGTTCATACCCAGGCATTTTTAATAAAATGTTTTGCAATTCACTTGTATCAGCGTTTAAGTCGTTTTGATTATTTATTGAGCCTTGGTTATCTTGAGCTGAGTTATCTATAACTATAGAATCGTCCTCCCCTGGAACAGCAAAAATAAATTGAGTTAAACTTGTAGTTAATGCTGTTGCAGCAAGGAGGGCTAGTAAATTTTTTTTGTATTGCATAATATGTTTTCGACCTATATCTTGATTGTTAAATAAAACTTTTGCTTAGAATAAATCTTTTATATAATTACAAATATATGGAATCATATAACTCATATCCTATTACCTAAAGTTTATAAATGCAACCAGAAGATTTGTAGATAAAAATTGCGTAATCAAGAATTGTTACAAATAGTGATAAATTAGCAACAGCTCGCTAAAACTATAAAAACAAAATTCTCTAGTTTTTTACCCGTTAATTAAGCCGAACTCTTCATGCCCAATAGTTAAAAGCTCTTAAAAGAGTTCGGTTGTTTAATTAGAAAGAAAGATAAAGCTTTTATCTAAATCGCTTTGGGTAAGAATAAGTATATAAAATTATGCTTTTAGCTAATATTGTTTCTAGTTTCGCTACTTTCTGTGCTTTGTTCTTTTTTATTTTATTTTCTTGTAGTTTTATCATTTTCGTAGCTATATTAACTACGTAACTGTCAGCTAAATTAGCTTCGCTGCATAGTTGCTTAAAATGTTCAGAATCGCCGAATAACCAATCCCTTGCCTCTTGAGCGATTTTTTTTTCTTGACGTTTTTCACTGCAACTAGAAGCATCAATTATTGCTTGCAAAATTATTGCCTTACGTAAAGAAATTTCGGGATTATCATTAATTGATTTTAGTCGTTCAAATGGAGCTTGTAGTTTGATTACAAAAGAGTTCATAAGTAAAAAATCTTTTAGTGGTTAAATTGCAACAAATTTACAATACTAAAAATTATTACTACTACTAATATGCACTAAGGGTTGAGATTCCGTAAAGTAGACAACCCAGAATCTACCCAGGGTTTGTAAGTTAAGGCTTTTACTATTTAATAATTAATAAAATATGTTGATCTAACTTTTTTAGATTATATAATTGATATATTTTTTATCTTAGATTTAGCTTGTCATCATAAAATTTTCTACTCCATCGCAAACTTTAATTACTTATTTCTCAGATATAATAAAAAATATACTTTTGAAACTGTATTTCTACACTTATATTCAAAATTATATTGACAAAATATCTAGAGAAAAATCGCTAGCCCGATTATTAGACTTGCATTTTTTGGTATAATATTCATATAATTTGTGTGAAGCTAAAAAATAATTTGTGATAATAAGTCAAAGTTAAAACTTGACGCAGAATTGTTATTCTTCTAAATCGTTACCTATACCTTTATGCTCAAGCAGTAACGAAATATTTGGCAATAACTAGTGAGATTTAAAAAAACTTTATGAGAAAAAAATTTTTGACTTTAGTGTTATTAGCTGCAAGTTCCAGCGCTTATGCTTATAAACTAAGCAATATGTTAGATGGAGCTTCTAGTTTAGAAATAAATGCTGGAACAACCCTTTTTTACACTCCAGAAATATTTAACTTCAAAGCTGGAGATAGTTCTATAAAACAAAAGGGTGAATTCCGTCTTAAATTACCTTACTTGTACGCAAGTTTTTCTGTGGCTTTAACGGATAATATTGAAATAGGTGTAGAAGGTGGTGGAGTTAATCTTCTGGGTGCATTTATTAATAACTTTGATTTTGAATATAATTACGAAATTACTAATGACTCAAAACTTTGGGGAAATTTAATTTCAGGTATTGAAAAACAAGAAGGATTAGATTTACAAACCATTGATGCTAGACTAGCTACACTTAATTTTCTTAACAATCCACTAACAAAAGTTAAAGCTACTCAAAATATCAAAACCAAATATATTGCAGGAAAATTAAGCATACCTTTTGAGATATATGATGGCTTAACTTTTAACATTGGTGGTACTGCCGGTATTGGAAAATTAACAGTTAAAGACTTTCTGGAGTCAAATGCCGATGACAAAAAACAGACTGTTAGTTATTCTGTTGACGATTGGACAATGATTACTGGGCTAAACGCTGGTGTTAAATATGAATTTAACGATAATATATCTTTTGGATTTAATATTTTGTGGAAAAATTATAGCCCTACTAAAGCAAAGACTGAAGCTACTTATCTTGACAAGACTCTTGCCTTGTTTAAAAATGATACTACACCTACCACTATACCACTTGTTACAAACAAGGACGCCAGCGAATTTGGCTTCAGTCATTATGCTTGGTCTATTTCAATGGCTATCGCCTTTTAGTATTTACTTGGCTACAATATTCAAATACTGCTACTAGCAATATATTGTCTATAAATAAACAGCAGATCTTTTGGATAAAATTTAAAACATTTACTACACAATTTTATATAAAGAGGTAAGATTATGTTTCCAGAAGTTAGATTAAGACGCTTGAGAAAATACCCTTGGTTGCGCGACTTGGTAGCTGAAATAGATTTACAGCCCCATAATTTAGTATATCCAATCTTTATAACGGAAGGCTATAACGTTAAAGAACCTATAGCTAAAATGCCAGGGATTTTTAGATTATCGGTAGATTTAGCAATAACAAAAATAAAACAAGCAGCTAGCTTAGGCATAAAGGCCGTAGCTTTATTTCCAGTTATACCACCAGAATTGAAAAATGATTCGGCAGATGAAGCTTATAATTTAGATAATTTAATATGTCGTACTATCAGACTAATTAAAGCCGAAAATATTGAAATTGGAATTATAGCCGATGTAGCTCTGGATCCCTATACTTCTAGCGGACATGATGGCATAGTTTTTGATGGCGAAATTGATAATGACAAAACTATTGAAGCTTTATGCAACCAAGCTTTAACATTAGCTAAAGCCGGTGCTGACATTATTGCTCCATCCGATATGATGGATGGTAGAATATTAGCTATAAGACAATATTTAGACTCTGAAGAGTTTAGTAATGTAATAATTTTATCTTATGGAGCAAAATATGCCTCCTCACTCTACACCCCTTTTCGCAATGCATTAAACAACACCAATATAATTAGCAAAAAAACTTATCAACTCGACTATCGTAATAGTAAGGAAGCTATGCGCGAAATAGAACTAGACATGCTTGAAGGGGCCGACATGATAATGATAAAACCAGCTATCACTTATCTCGATATAATTTACCAAGCTGCTAATTTTGCTAAATTGCCAATTTTTGGCTATCAAGTTAGCGGAGAATATTCTATGATTATGGCAGCTGCAGATGCTGGTTATATTTCTTGGAAAGAAGTTATGCTTGAGCAACTTATAGCCATCAAACGTGCCGGTGCAGTTGGCATATTATCTTATGCTGCTATCGAGATGGCGGAATTACTAAATAAATAAATAAATAAATATTGTTATGTCTAACTCCAATGAAAAGTCGGTTAATAATTTTGTAAAATTTATTATTATTTTTGCTGCCTTAATTGCCGCTATGTCGCTATATTTCTTATTTACAGAAGTGCCACAAAAAAAACTCCAATCTAAAATCACAAATACTGAAAAAGTTTTAATAGGCGGGCCTTTTGTTTTTAAGGATTCTAAAGGCAATATTTTTGATAGTGAAAAAAAATTGCACGGGAAATTACGCCTTGTATATTTTGGTTTTACTTATTGTCCTGATGTTTGCCCAGCGGCATTACAAAAAATCTCTACCCTTGTAGATAGCCTAAAAGGCTTAGGCGTTGATATTGTACCAATATTCATAACAATTGATCCAAAACGTGATACTAATGAGGTTCTTGAAGACTATATGAAAAATTTTCATCCAGACTTTATTTCCTTAACTGGCGATGCGGAAGAAATAGATAGGCTTGCTAAATTATTCAAGATATATTACAAAATCGCTCCAAGCAAAGAACCTAATGATAAGGATTATTTAATAGATCATAGTGTTTTTATATATTTGATGGACGGCGATGGTAAATATTTATCTCATTTTGATAGTTCTGCTAGCGAAGCAGAAACTTTAAATCAACTTATTAAAATTTTACGTAACAACAGATGAAAGCCTGTCTTGTAATAACAACTACTGCAACCCATGAAGACGCTATTGCTTTAGCTGGAAAAATTTTAGAGGCAAAATTGGCAGCTTGTATTCAGTTAGATAACATAAAATCCATATATCGATGGAATGAAGAGATTGTTAACGAACAAGAAGTGCGATTATCTATAAAAACCCTCAAAAGCCAATATGCTGATCTTAAAAAATTTATTTTGGCTAATCACAAATACACTACGCCCGAAATTATACAAATTGACATGCTAGACGTGGAAGAAAAATATTTAAATTGGCTACGTTCTTAGCTGATAAAATGATACAACAATTCAGCTGCATATAGATAAAGCAATGAGTTCTTCACCTCCTTTGTTACTATCTAACAAAGTCAAGCTGTAACCTTGCGAATGTTATTACTATTGCCGTTGATAAATTCTAACTCAAACAGCCATGTATACAAATATAACAGCAGCTGTTTTTTTACAATTTTTTAGCCTCAATGAGCAAAGATATCTATATCATGCCAACCAGCTAGGTCAAAATCAACTCTACCAGGCAAAAAAGCCAGAGCTTTATAAAAGAGCTCTAGTCTATTTTCTCTCTGCATCATGTTAATCAAAACATCACGTAATCTGTGAAGATATATAACATCTCTGGCAGCATATTCTCGCTGTTCTATTGTAAGGTTTTCTGAACCCCAATCAGAAGATTGTTGTTGCTTAGATATCTGTACGTTTAGTAACTCTCTGCATAGCTCTTTTAAACCATGAAATTCGGTATAAGTTCTTATAATTTTCGACGCCAATTTTGTACAAAAGATATTGTTAAAGGAAATATTTAGATAATGTTTAATAGAAGCAATGTCAAAACGAGCAAAATGAAAAATTTTACACCTAGTTTCATCCAAAAGTAGAGTCTTTAAATTTGGAGCATCATAATTTTGCTTAAATCTAACCATATGCACTTGTTCATTTTCATCGCACAATTGCACAAGACATAATTTATCACGCGCTATATTTAAACCCATTGTTTCGGTATCGATTGCAATACTACCCTTAAGATCACAATTTAGAGGTAAATCATCTTCATGAAAGTTTATTTTCATATTCGTATATTTTATTTTGAGTTAGGTACAATAATTTTTTCTTTAGGGTTAGATAGGCTAAGATTCTTACGCGCATATTCTTCCAGCAAATCCAAGTCCATAGACTTATTATCCAATAATTTTATTTTATGCTCCAAGGCTACTTTTTCAGACAACAACTCTTGTAAGATTTCTCTGTTAGCTATCAAGTCTTTTTGTAATTGGTTGTAAGCAGTGATTCCTCTATTGCCGTTAATAAGATGATATGAAACATAACTTAATATCACTATACCAATAACGCCCAAAATTAGGTTTTTTTTACTCAGATTAAATGGCATTTTTAGTAAAATATTTATATTAGTTTCACACAGGTTTTTTGTAGAAAATTTTAAAAATCTTCTACAATTTTTAACTATTTAAACTCCTTTTTGCATTGATCACTCAGAATAAACTATTTCTATACGATCTAAACTATTCAGCAAATTTTTATTTGCTGTTTAGTATATAAAACTCCAGCCAATTACTCAAATTTCTGCATCTTATAAAAGAAATACTCTATTTAATAGTATACAGATGTCTAGTGGTTACGAGATATAATTTTTTATCAAATACATGTGCGCTAATAGGTTTTTCAAGTCTAGAAATATTAGCCCTTTTTAACAACTTACCACTTACTGCGTCAACTTGAAATAGATATTTATTTATTGCCAAAAATATCGTGTTATTAAAGAATATTGGTTTTATAAAAGAGGTTGCTTTTCTTTCGTTTAAGCGCGCATTAATTCCTATGTCATTTACCCAAAGAGTATTTGAAGTGCTTTTATCCAAAGCTATCAACTGATGTCCGTTGGTAACAACAAAAAGAATATTACCCATCAAACTCATTTGTTGAACATTAGGCATGTGTTTTTTCCATACTATAGAGCCATTAGGGGTTTTAAAAAGAACTATCTCGTCATTATTTAAAGCAACATAGAAATTATTATCTTCATTTACTACAGCTTTAGTTGGATTTTTATTTGCCATAACTTCATCCATATCTCTTGGATCTATAATAGCTTCATAAATTCCAGTATTTTTATTGAAAATATAAAAAGCACCCTCAACACTAAGTAGTACTAGATGATTTTTAATAACCACCGGCGCCATTTTAGTGGACACGAAAGAACTGTCATTTAAACGTGGAAAACTCCATAAAACTTTACCGTCTAAACTATTTATAACATATAAGCTATCGCTGATAGTTTGTATGTATATTTTGTTTTCTTGAATAGTTGGATTACCTAAAATCATTGTATCGAATTTTTTTCTATAAAGTTCGTAACCATTCCTTGCATTAATCGCAACTAAATAACTATCGCCGTAGGTTACATATAGAACTTCATCCTTATAAGTTATAGAGCCATAGGCGCAATTATGATTTTTAACATGGTCAATATTTGTTTCCCATATTAAAGATAAATCTTTTAGCTTGCGAGCAACCAAATTTCCGCTTTCTTCCAAAAAATATAAATTACCGTTAATGACTATTGCCTCTGAAGTTGGTTTTTCCTTTAAACTTTGTCTCGTAAAGGTAAAGTTATTTTTTGTTGCTACCTCAAAGTTAGGACCATTTTCAGATAAACTAGGCAAAACTACATCAATTATTGTATCTTCCGCACTAATTTTCTTTGTATTCAAAACTATAGAATTAGTTTGAATAAGTCTATTTAGTTTTATATAGGCATTATCCTCGCTAGACTTTGAACAAGAAGTTAATTGAACTAATATAAATATAATGAAAAAAATACGCATAAAATAATTTTGATAAGTTGTTAAAAGTTAGAATTTATAGTGTATTATCCAAGTTAATATTATGTAACAATATTTGAGCATATCTTCTGATAAATTCATTGATATTTTTATTGCCTTCAATCTGTTTTAGGAGTAGTTTAGACTCTTCCAATGATTTAGTCTTGGCTAAATATATAGCCTTAGATAAAAGGGCACTGTCGTAAAATGCTCCATCTCGACTTGTAAGAGATGAAATAAATTCTTCAACTATTTTTTTATGTTCTTCTGATAACGCACCAAATTCATCCATAAAAAGAGAGATGTATAAATATTTTGCATATGCCTTTGTTAAATTATTATATTTGATTTTATGCAAGTCGCTAGATATCGGTAGATCATTGGCAATTTTATACAAAAAATCTTTTGCTTCATCGGTTTTATTGTGCAAAACAAGCTCTTCTTGAATTAAACGCAATATAGCTAATTCAGCTATTTTATCGTCAGCTGTTTTAGATATGCTAAGCATCTTTTCTATCAAAGCACTAGAGGTTTTGGAATTAAGGTTGGCTTCTATGAAAATTTTAGTCATAGCCATATCTTCCTCTTCTGCCTTATGCTTATAATATTCATAAACATTCCAAAACACAGCTATAATAATTGTTGCAATAAATATAATAGGTAAAGATTTTTTAAACAACGCTATTCTTTGCAACTGTTTGTTATCATCTTCTATTTGAGTTATAATATCTTCAGCCATAATTACCTACATCCACATGTATCTCTTAATTCTTCTATTCTTTTATTAACGGCAGCTGGTCTATTAGGATAAGCCACTGTTATCTTTTGTAATATAATGCACGCATCCTTGCTTTTTTTCAATTTGCTAAAACATTCCGCTGCTTTTAATAGCGAATCTAAGGCCTTCTTGCCATTAGGTTGCTTTTGGCTACCTTGTATATAACTTAACACAGCTTTACCAAGTATATTTTTTTTGGCATAACTCTCGCCTAACCAATAATATGCATTGCTAAGCAAGGCACTATTAGGATATTTTGTTACAAAAACATTAAATGCATTGGTAGAAAATTCGAAATCACCAGTTTTAAACGCATTTAAAGCATCATCATAAAATTCTTGTTCGGATTTGTTTTCCAAAGCTGTGATTTTATCTTTTGCATTTACTTTTGAGTCAGCTTCTCTAGCTGTATTTACATCTTTTGGTTCTAAGTTTTCACTGTTACCATTTATAGCTACAGCTTCTTTGTTACCTTCTAAAACTATAATTTTATTTTTAATAATATCAAGCTCTTGCTTTAAAAGCTCCATTTCATTTATCAGGTAGCGAAGCTGTTTTTCTAACACCATTGTGCGGTCTTGATAAACTTCATTCATATCTTCAGGATTAATGTCTCTTGTATATATTGTGTCTTCAGCCAAGCAAAAATTAGAGAACATAGTTAACATAACTAAGGCAATAAATCTTTTTTTTATTTTCATGACTAATAAGAGCGTTTTAAATATATAATTAATAACACTAACAACTATAGCATATAATGTATAATTTTCAATTAGACAAAACTTAACTCTAAAATATTCACCGCAAGATAATAAAGTTATTCATCACTAAAAAAATTTACCCATAATTTCACGCATAAAAGACTTAGAACCAGATGAAAACTGCTTTATCATAGCCCTCATTTGTTCAAATTGTTTTAACAGAATATTTACTTCGAATACTTCAAGGCCACAGCCATTAGCTATACGACGCTTGCGCGAAGCTTTTAAAATCTCAGGTTTAGCCCTTTCTAATTTTGTCATTGAGTTAATTATTGCTACATGCTTTGCAAGAGCAGCACCACCTTTATTTAAGCCATCCTCACCGAGTTGTTGTTTTATTTTATTAGCTCCGGGAATCATCGACATAATATTTGCAAATCCACCCATTTTATTCATAGTTTTTAGATAAGAAATATAATCATTAAGGTCAAAGGCCCCTTTTTTTAGACGCTCTTGGGCTTTTTTTGCCTCATCATCATCCATTGCAAGCTCTGCTTTTTCTACCAAAGAAAGCACGTCTCCCATATCTAAGATTCTAGATACTATACGCTCTGGCTGAAAAGGCTCAAAATCCTCCAATTTTTCACCAACAGCCATGAATTTAATCGGTTTAGTGGTAACATGCCTTATAGTAAGCACAGCTCCACCCCTCTGATCTCCGTCTATCCTTGATACGATGGAGCCAGTAATATCAAAATTATCGTTAAATTCTTTGGCTACATTAGCCGCGTCTTGCCCCATCAAAGAGTCAACAACCAATATAGTTTCGCTAGGATTTAGGAACTGTTTTATCTCTTTAAGCTCTTGCATCATAGAATTATCTATGTGCAATCTACCAGCTGTATCGTAAATTACTACATCATAGAAATGTCGTTGACAGAATTGCGCAGCTCTTTTCAATATTTGATCTACCGATTCATTTTCAATAATCTCTAAACTATCGATTTTCATCTGCTCGGCTAGTATAGCTAGTTGCTGCCTTGCGGCTGGGCGATAAATATCTAGAGATACAAGAAGTATATTTTTATTATGCTTCCTCTTTAAATATAATGCCAATTTTGCAGAACTCGTGGTTTTACCACTTGCTTGCAAACCAACCATAACGATATTATTATTTCGTTTCAATGGTAAATCTATTAAATGCTGATTTTCATCTATCGTCAATATAGCCAGCAATTCTTCATGGATGATTTTAATTATCATTTGGGCGGGGGTAAGAGATTTTAGTATTTCTTGTCCCAAAGCTTTAGTTTTTATATTATTAACTAAAGCTCTTACAACATCCAAAGACACATCAGCTTCCAATAAGGCTATTCTTACCTCTCTCATGGTGACATCTATATCACTTTCCGTGACAACACCTTTTCCCTTGAGCTTATTTATGATATTCGATATATTTTGCGAGAGCGATTGAAACATTTTTTACTTATCTAATTCTATTATTTCTTTTATAAAATTTATATACGCGCTTGCACCAGCAGACCTATAATCATATAAAACACCAGGTTTACCATGAGATGGTGCTTCAGATAATTTTACATTTCTAGGAATTACAGTTTTAAAAACAATATCACCTAAATTTAACCGCACATCTTCTTCCACTGATGCAGTAAGGCTGTTACGCCTGTCATGCATAGTTAATAATATTCCTTTTAAAGATAGTTCTTGATTTAATTTATGGTTAATCAACTTTATTGTTTGCAAGATTTGTGTTAACCCTTGTAGCGAAAAAAACTCACACTGCATCGGTACTATCACTTCATTTGCTGCCACCAACGAATTTATAGTCAAAAGACCCAAAGAAGGTGGGGTGTCAATAATTATATATTTGTAATCACCTGTAAATGCATTAAGTTTACCTTTTAATAATTTTTCTTTGTTTGGCAAATAATGCATCTCTATTTCTGCGCCCGCTAGGTTAATGTTTGCTGCAATAACATCTAAATCTGGTATCGCTGTTTTAGAAATAACATCGGAAACGCTTGAGTCTTTAACAAGTAGCGCATAACTGGTATTGTTATTATTAACTTTATCTACACCCAATCCTGTACTAGCATTGCCTTGTGGATCTAAATCTATTACCAAAGTTTTGCTGCCAGCTATAGCAAGACCAGCAGCTAAATTTACTACAGTAGTAGTTTTTCCTACACCGCCTTTTTGGTTTGCAACCGCTATTATTTGAGTCATAAATATTTCTAACTAGCTGCAACTATTAAACTTGAAAATTGTTTTTAGACTTAGTTAATATTCTTTTAGCCTCATTCGCATCAGACCATCCCTTAACTTTAACCCATTTATTAGGCTCCAGGTCTTTATACCTTTCAAAGAAATGATATATTTGTAATTTCAACGACTCATCCAAGTCTTCAATATTGTTGATATTGGCAAAACTTTTGTCAAGCTTTGCTGTGGGCACCGCAACAATTTTTTCATCACCACCAGATTCATCCTCCATAATTAATACACCTACAGGCTTGGCGTTAATAACGCTTCCTGGTTGCAATGGGTATTTAGTGATCACTAAAACATCAATAGGATCATTATCATCCCCTAAAGTATTAGGCACAAAGCCATAGTTAAAAGGATAGTGCATAGCAACGTTAATAAACCTATCGACAGTTATAGCGCCAGTTTCTTTATCAAATTCATACTTAACGCCCAAGCTGTTAGCAGGTATTTCAATTACAACATTTATGTCTTCGGGGAAATTTTTTCCACATTTAATTTTTTCGAGTAGCATACTAACCTCATTATATTTGAATTATTCGCTTCGCTAACTAAATGAGTATACATAAATCTGTTGCAAAATTCAAATGTAGTTATAGAATTTTTTGATGAGTAAGAGTTATTTATCCTTTATTACTTTATGATTGAGTTCTTTGCAATGAAGCTCCACAAATTGCCACGAGAAAATTTCTCTGCTTTTATATTAGAATTGTCAGAATAGCAAAAAATTTATAGTTTGGTGTAATCACGCTCTTTGCCCTGGCAAAGGGCAGTATGGGACTTTACCACATTACCGCTAGGGGGATTTTTCTTCTTTTATAATAGAATCGCTGGAATACCTATAAGTCATATGTTTGTGTCATCACTGTATAGGTTCAGCAATGACGTATTTTTATTACCGCTAGAGGGCGTTGCTTCTTTTTATTAAAATGGCTGGAATACCTGGAAAGTCAAGCTTTAGTGTCATCACGAGCCGTAAGCTTGCGCACGAGCGTGGTGATCCAGTTATCTAACCTTTCTTTGTATATGTATGGAAGGAGTCATTTATCCTGGATTGCCACGCTTTGCAAGCTCGCAATGACGCTACCACATTACCGCTAGGGGATTTTACTACATTCTTAACAGACTCCACTTTCCAACACATCACCATAAATTTATCTCCTAGCTCCCCACACTCCAACATCTCCCTACAAATTCATCGCCTAGCTCCCCACACTCCAACATCTCCCTACAAATTCATCGCCTATCTCCCCACACTCCAACATCTCCCTACAAATTCATCGCCTATCTCCCCACACTCCAACATCTCCCTACAAATTCACTCCCTCCAACCAACCTTTCTCCATGTTTGCGCGCCCAACCTCTAGTTGAATATGTATGGAAGGAGTCGGTTGTGCTGGATTGCCACGCTCTTAGCAGAGCAGGCTCATTGAGTATTCTATTATTATGGTTTACCTTGAGTTAACTATTATTGTAGTGGGAGCCCTTTGCCAGGGCAAAGAGCGCAATGACTCTATCACATTACCGCTAGGGGATTTTACTACATTCTTAACAGACTCCACTTTCCAACACATCACCATAAATTTATCTCCTAGCTCCCCACACTCCAACATCTCCCTACAAATTCACCCCCTCCAACCTAACTTTTCCCATGTTTGCGCGCTCAACCTATAGTTGAATATGTACGCAAGAGTTGTTTATCCTGGATTGCCACGCTCCTAACAGAGCAGGCTCATTGAGTATTCTATTATTATGGTTTACCTTGAGTTAACTATTATTGTAGTGGTAGCCCTTTGCCATGAGCAAAGAGCGCAATGACGCTTCTGCGTTACCGCTAGAGGATGTTGCTTCTTCTATAATAGAATCGCTTGAATGCCTATCAGTTATAGATCTGCGTCATCAAGCTCTTAAAAGACTCCACATTCCAACACTCCACATAAATTTATCCTCTATCTCCCTACATTCCACCTCCTATCTAACTTTCCCATGTTTGCGCGCCCAACCTCTAGTTGAATATGTATGAAAGGAGTCGGTTGTGCTGGATTGCCACGTCGTTTCACTTCAGGCTAATCGAGTAATCTATTATTGTGGCCTTCACGAGGGTAAAATATTATTGTAGTGGTAGCCCTTTGCCATGAGCAAAGAGCGCATGCGACTTTACCACATTACCGTTAGAGGATGTTGCTTCTCTTTGTATTTATATATAAAAGTCATTTATCCTGGATTGCCACGCTAGACTCACAAATATATTAAACTAATAGAGTTAACAAACTAATAAAGTTAACCTATTGCGATCTTTTTTCGTGGTGGAACATATAACACCGTGTCTTCGGCTGACAATTCATTAAGTTCGCTTCTATCCTCTAAAATTGCAATATAATGGGAATTTTGAGCCACCAGATTTACTACAGCCCATCCGCTGTTTAACATCTCTTGTATCTTTGCAAATTCCGCTGGATTATCCATGAAGGAAACTAAATTCTGTTTTAATTTCTTGTAATTCATATATGGTTTTTACTTTTTTATTGTTACTAATCAAATGCAAAATTTATGCAGCTACTCGATCTTTTAATAAATCCAAGACTTTCACAGTGGCGTCTTCTGTCTTGATATTTTCTAGTAAAGCTAATTCTCTTGAAAGCCTGTTAAGGGCCGACTCATATATAGTGCGTTCACTATAAGAGCGTTCGTTTTCTTCTTTGTATAAATCTCTTACAACTTCTGCTACAGAAAATATATTTCCAGAATTAATTTTTACTTCGTATTCTTGGGCTCTCCTACTCCACATTTTATTCATCGAAGGCTTAGATTTTTTTTGTATAATGTCATAAATCTCACTCACGACGTTTTTGTCCACTAGATTACGTAAACCCAAACTTAAAGCTTTTTTAACTGGTATTTTCAAAGTCATCCGATCATGAATAAAACGTATTACATAAAATTCTAATTTTTGTTCGGCTATTTGCTGACTCTCTATTTGTATAATTTCACCCACTCCATGAGAAGGATAAACAACCTTATCGCCTTCTTTAAAAACTGAAAGTATTTTCATAAAAAATGATCACTTTTGTGATAGTTATGTATATTATTAGTTGAGATTATAAACGGAAAATATATGAACCCAAAATACTAACAATTCGTAACTGCTAATAACCTCATACATCGCATCAAATAAAGTAGTGTTTCAATC
>JAIOYM010000014.1 GCA_021741085.1 Rickettsiaceae bacterium | reverse complement strand
GTCACCCTGTACAATACCTATAGGCAGTGATATAAACCAAATCACTATGAAAATACACGTGAATGTTATTAGATAATTATAATACAAATATTCTACCCAAGAGCTTTCTGATCTTGTTTTTTTTCTGTATTTTGAGCAAGAGCGATATTAGAAGGCATAGCATAATCAACAACATGTTGATATTTCATACCATTCTCGACTAAAATTTTAGCCGCTTCTTCTATTTCTTTTTGGTCTTGAGTGCTAAATTTTTGCAATACTATTTCCGTTATTTTGTATAAAAATTCCCAAGATAAATCTAATTTTTCTTTCGCCGACAGAACTATATTATTTAAATTCTTCTTTTTCCAAAAACTATTAGAACTATATTCATTTTCTTCTTCTGAACTATCTTTTGCAGACGAAGAACCAGATGATCTTGTAAATACATACCCAACAACTAATATAACCAAGGATGCAATCAACCAAAATGTTACTGAAAAATTCATCATAACGTTCCTTTTAAAAAACTTTAGCTTTACACAGATATTATTATATCGCATGTTGATTTATCGTGTACAGGAAAATCTATATTAATTGGATGTTTTTTGGATCTAACAAAAAGTTACTCTACATCTTTAAACAAAAATTAAGGCTTTATCCGCTAAAATGCTATTAAAAGTTGACATATAAGTGAGAAATAAAACTTCTGCATAAAATGCCTCAAAAATATAGCTTGTTCAAAATTTTAAAAACTAGACTAATTCTCTTTGTCTACTATATTTTTATTACCCTTTTGTTCGATGCTTGTTCTATTAATTTTATTCATGCAAAATTACCATTAAACTCAAAAATAGGAAGGGATGGATGTTTGTTAAATAAACCAGAACCATCGGGTCTGGGGTACTATAAATATTGCGCCCAAGCAACACCTGGCACTACTTACGCAAACCCAACAATTAATGTTAAGCTGCAAGTATGTAGTGCATTTTGGTGCGTAGCTAGAAGTAAAGATCTTTCCTGGAACGGTGAATGCACTATATTTCCCGGCCCTTTCGTTTGGCTGCCTTTATCTAGATTTTGTGCAAGAATTGCAGTGCCGGAGGATACTGAAAATAGCTATAGCGCAGATCCTGGATACAGTTACGGCACTCACCTAGATAGCTCTGGTAATTCAATTGAAGATGATGTGATCTATGATAATAATGGCGATAAAGTAGATTTTCAAGTGCCCAAATTATGCGCCTATCTAGACCCGGGTTTAGCTACATTATGGCCAGATTTTTTTGATGTAAGACCCCATAAACAGCCATTTCACTATGGTTCTGATCGAATCAATGTCTTGGTTCGAATATTAATATTTGTAATAAGCATGTCTGACAGTATAGTCGCACTTGTCCCTGAATTACTTAACGATATAATACCATCCAGCAAAGGTACAGACTGGTTAAAAGATGTATTGAAATGGATTTCGTTTCTTATTAAATTTATTGGTCAAGATATTTTTATACCGGCATTAAAGGCAATAGGTCACCCAAATAATATAGTTCTTGACAATTTAGGCTGCGTAACTCTTCCCATAGGTTATTTACCTCCACCTTACCCAGCAAAACTTACACCTCCACTCTTTACATTAAAAGCAAAACAAATATGCCCCACATTTCCTGACGGAAAATTGCTAGACTATCAACCAGTAACTAGTTCTGATTTAACCTTATACGGTTCTGATATTGTAACCGATAGTGGCTGTGATATGTCGCCCACAGAAAATAATGCTATACAAAATACTGTAAGAATTGGTTACGATAAAATAGTTCCCATCTGTAACGTGTTAGTAAACCAAAATAGTAGTGTTTCATCTACAATATCTTCTAGCATTAGTGATCAATGTGTTGATATATATCATTTTACAAGCATGAGTGATATTCATACCAAATATAACGACATATTACCAGTATGCTCCTATCAAAATGCAAATGACTCAACACCTTGCGTCAATGTTAATAGTGAAAGTTTTATTTGCAACGACAACGATAACTGTAAAAATGGTGTAAGGATAAAATATGCTACCCTTTTATCTAACGGCACTATAACAACATCTAACTACTATGATAATACTGGCACCTACGAACCATGTGATAGTAGTATGACCACAAATGATCATTGCCAGTTAATTTATGGTGCAAATTTTGGTAACTACAAAGATTTGTCTGTAACATTCCCACAATATGTATCAGATAATGATAACAGCGATCTATATACCAATTCTACAATAAATATGGGCACTTCAAAGGATGTACCCTTAGAAGCTCGTGTGACTCGTATATACGATGAAACTTCAAGCACACCTCAAGCAATTGATCAAATTTGTGCTTATGATTTGAGTAACGATAGTCGAAACAATCTAGGATGCTTTAAAAGACCACCATCATCTAAACCTATAGTGGTTGATTGCTCAACAACTATAGCTAATTCAAAATGCTCTTCTAGCTATTTCGACCCTAAAATGTTTACTTATGTGCAAGTTGGTGAATTTACTACAGGTGGGCCATTGTCTCTAAGTATTTACGATCCAAATAACCCTTTGACTAGTGATCAATATACGGAAAAACTGCCAACTTTAAATTTAGGTGGTATTATATATTCAGCTTTTGCAACAGATAATATAACAAGCCCAGAGCAGCCATTCTTTGGGCATAAAGCAACAAATTATGATACTATCATCGGAAATTACGAAAATAATATTATACCGCCAGCAAGTAATGCAGTTTATATAAATGGTATAGAATATACTGATGGGGCTTATTACCGAGGCGCAAATCTAATATGTTTAGAAAGTCATTCATATGCTACTTGCCCTCATGATCCTAAGCAATGTGTATTAACTCTATATACTAATGCAACTGATATTCCATGCGCAAAATTTCATAAACTTGCCGACTCAACTTACCCAGGATTATATTTCTGCACTTCTAGCGATACAAACTGCTCCCAGGTTAATTCTATTACCTATGGGTCTACTACTGTGTTAATTAACAAATGCGAGTCAAATTACTGTTACACACATAATCTAAATGGTGGCATTGATCCTTTATGTATACCTAGTACTAATAAATCTGATAGAATTCTACCCGCTGTAAGCACTTTAGCGCTAGAGGATACAGATTATTTTGATCCTTCAATTAGTAACAATATACCTTCAGAGTGCGATAATACTAACATGTTAAATACCGAAATCAATAATTTATCCAGCACATACCCAGGCATTACAACATGCACATCTGTGCAGACATCTAGCTGCACTTTTTCCAGCAGCCACACCGCTGACGATAATTCGCAATTAGTTCTGTCTATATATACTTGCACCAACACTGATGGTTCAACTAGTTATTGCGCTGTTGGTAATTTAGAATACGATAATAACGTATGTAGTTTGCGTAATAAAACTGCTCTAGAGGAAAATTGGTGTGTTGACGTACCTCAATTAACTTGCGCTGCAATCACAACTGCTGATAGCAGTACAGGAGGTGCCACATGGCCGGAAACAAATGCAGGCGAACTTGCTACAGGGACTTGCGCAGAAGGAACTGGTGCTAGCTCTATAACCAGATATTGCTTGACAAATTATGCGAACAAAACTGCCTCATTTGAAAATAATGATCAGAAATGTTACGTGTCTTGTCCAGCAGTTACCGAAGGAAATGCATCATGGTCTGAATCATACGCAACAGGAGATTCTACCTCAAATAAGTCTTATGGAACTTGTTTGCCTGGCTATGTTCTAAGTGAAGAAACCGACCAAGTATTAGAGCGTACTTGCAATAGTGATGGTACGCTAAGTGCATTACCTACAGTCCCACAATGTATTAGTGAAGATCTTGAGTAAAAGTGCTGTTATTCTATTTTAGTCTATCTTGCAGCAAGGAGTTGTTATATTATATTATCGACTCCTTTCTGTGTTTACCTTATTGCTTGAATATTATTTCTTATGCTTAAAAACTTAAATCAAATACTCCATGATTGGTTAGAATTTCTTGCAATAAACCAAAATTTCTCCAAACATACCGTAGAATCTTATGGTAGAGATTTGCAAAATTTTCTTAATTTTTGCTCGGAATATTATAACGGTGAATTTAATACACCCAATCTTATAGATGTTGATAGCAAGACTGTAAGATCTTGGCTTGCTTGGCGCATCAAAAAGGGATATTCCTATAGTTCAAACAATAGAGCTCTGTCTTGTATTAAAACTTTTTTTAGATTTCTACTCACAAATCTAAATATACCGGTAAAAACTTTGAATAATATTGCTTCCGCCAAAAAAGTTGCACTACTAAATAAAAGTTTGAATGAGGCTGAAGCAAAAATAGCTATAGAAAATATAGGCGATTTTAATACCGAAGATTGGCTATCTTTAAGGGATGAAGCATTCTTGTTGCTGCTATATTGCTCAGGTCTTCGTATAAGCGAAGCACTTAGTATAACAATAAAAGACCTAGATGATGATTACATAAAAATATTGGGTAAGGGTAACAAAGAAAGGCTTGTACCATGGCTTGGGATAGCAAAAGATATAATTAAAAAATACCTTGCACTAGCTCCTTTTAAATTCGATCGAGATGCTGTAATATTTATAGGAGCCAAAGGCAAACCTCTAAAAGCCCCTGTGTTTTCAAAGCAACTGCGTAAAGTGCGCGCAAGTTTTGGTTTAAAACAAAATACCACTCCACATTCATTTAGACATAGCTTTGCCACTCATTTACTAGAACATGGCGCCGATTTAAAATCTATACAGGAACTTCTTGGACACGCTAGTCTTTCCACAACTCAAAGATACACCAAAGTTAATGTAGCTCATTTAAAAAATATTTATGCTAAAGCTCATCCTTTAGAGTAGCAATAAAAAATTAATTGCTGAATATATTTACAATTGACCTTGATACGATATATAAGTTAATATTATCGTGTGCCATAAAAATAATCCCAATTGTTAGATGTTAGCCATAGCCTCAGACCACAATGGTTTTGAATTAAAAGAACAAATCATACAATACTTCAAAAACAAGCTAAATATACAAGATTTGGGTTGTTTTAATAAACAAGACAAAGTCGACTACCCGGATTATGCATCAGCTGTATGTAATGCTATTGCTGAAGAACAGGTTGAATTCGGTGTATTAATCTGTAAAGCTGGTATAGGAATGTCTATTGCGGCAAATAGGAAAGAATATATTCGCGCAGCTGTATGTAGTAATATTACTCTTGCTAACATTGCACGCCAAAAATATGATGCTAACATATTAGTTTTAGCTTCAGATAACACTAGTCCTACAGATGCCATAGCCATGCTTGAGGTTTTCATTAACGCTAAGTTTGAAGGTGGTAAACATGCCAGAAGACTTGAAAAAATTTGTTAGCTAAACTAAATTGTATAATCATTAAAATCTCTCTGTAAAAAGAGTTATCAAATAAAAATAATAAACTCAGGATATTCATGTCAAATCAATATATATACGTAATAAAAGGTCTTACTAAACACATAAATGGAAAACAGATTTTAAAAGAAACTTGGTTATCTTTTTTGCCCAATGCAAAAATTGGTATCATTGGTCATAATGGAGCGGGTAAATCCACTCTACTAAGAATAATGGCTGGTATCGACAAAGAATTCGATGGTGAAGCTTGGGCTGCTAATAACGTGAAAGTTGGGTTTTTAGAACAAGAACCGAAATTAGATTTTTCCAAAGATGTTTTCGGTAACATCGTTGAAGCGTTGTCTGAAAAAAAGGAGCTTTTGGATAGATTTTATGCGCTTAGCGAAAAATTTGCTGAAGAACTTTCAGACGCAGAAATGGATAGTTTGATTCAAGAGCAAGCTGCTCTACAGGAAAAAATTGAAGCCTTGGATGCCTGGAATTTAGATCAAGAAATTAACATGGCTACCACAGCACTACATTGCCCACCTTCTGATGCAAAAATTGAAGATTTATCTGGAGGAGAACGCAGACGTGTAGCTTTATGTAAGTTGTTACTTGAAAAACCAGATTTATTATTATTAGACGAACCAACTAACCACTTAGACGCCGATTCTATAGCTTGGTTAGAAAATCATTTAAAACATTATCAAGGCTCTGTAGTAATTATAACCCACGATCGCTATTTCCTAGATAATATAGCTGAATGGATTTTAGAAATTGAAAGAGGTAATTGTATTCCTTGGCATGCTAAATATTCTGATTGGCTAGATGAAAAACAGAAAAAATTAGCTCAAGAAAACAAAGAAGATAAAGACCGTCAAAAAGAATTAGAAAAAGAACTGGAGTGGATACGTCAATCTCCTAAAGCTCGTCAGGCAAAAAATAAGGCACGTATTAATTCTTACAATGAACTCTATAATGAAGCTCAAGAAAAGCGTCAAATGATTACAGCTCCACAAATTATTATCCCAAATGGCCCAAGACTTGGAAGTTCTGTTATCGAGATTACTAATATTAGTAAGAAATTTGGGGACAAAGAATTACTGGCAAACTTCAGTTGTATAGTGCCGGCTGGTAGTATTGTAGGCGTTGTTGGTCCTAACGGGGCGGGTAAATCCACCTTATTTAATATGCTAACTGGTAAAGACAATCCAGATTCTGGGGAAATAAAAATTGGTTCAACTGTTAAAATGGGCTATGTCGATCAGATGCGTGATGCTCTTGATAGTAATAAAACAGTCTGGCAAGAAATTTCAGACGAGCTAGAAGAACTCCAATTAGGAAATAAAACTATTAAATCCCGTGCTTATTGCGCTGCTTTTAATTTTAAAGGTGGCGATCAGCAGAAAAAAGTAGGGCAATTGTCTGGAGGAGAAAGAAATAGGGTTCATATGGCCAAGCTGTTACGTCAAGGAGCAAACGTGATATTACTAGATGAACCTTCTAACGATCTTGATGTGGACACATTACGCGCCTTAGAAGACGCCCTACTCAACTTTGCAGGTTGCGCTCTAGTTATCAGCCATGATCGTTGGTTTTTAGATAGAATAGCAACACATATTATTTCATTTGATAATGGAAACGCAACTATGTTTGATGGTAACTACGCAGATTACTATAACTACGTAACTACGGTTTTAAAAGAAGATTTATCCAACTCGAAGGCTAGATATAGAAAATTTTCATGATACAGCAAAATAGCTTTGCTGTATTGGCCTTACTCGCGTTTTTTGCGATTAAGGTTTTTTATTATAGCTAAAGGATTTTGCTTCTTATAAATATATTAATAATTGCTGGAATGCATGAAAAATGATAGATTTGCGTTATAACAAACTATCTATGATGAAATGTGGGGCAAACAGAAAATGTCAATATCGACCCACTTTTAAAAACTACGGCTGCTTCTTTCGACCTGACCGGGTTCGCTTTTCAAAATGCCCAATATTGACAAGAAGATATTATTATATAAACCTCAAAAGGTCAACTATCAAAGCCCAAAAAGTTTGTCTAGCTAAATCTTGTCCGCAAGATTTACTGCATCTTTAAAATATATCTCCGAAACATATCTCATACCTTTCTCACCACGCTTTAATTGAACAATTATGTCTATAACGTTCATTATATATTTCCTTATTTCATCTGGAGGCATACCTAAAGACGCTTGCATTACCATTAATTTCATTTGTTCAATTGCCATCATTGGACTATCAGCATGTAGGGAAGATATAGAACCCGGGTGCCCTGTATTTATAGCTCTAAGAAAATAGAATGCCTCAGAACCTCTAATTTCGCCGACTATTATTCTATCTGGACGAAGTCTTAAACATGCTTCTATAAGATCTTGAGTTGATACTTTAGCACGCCCCTGCCCTCCTCTTGATGCTAATAAATGCAGCTTATTAGGATGACTAGATAATCTAACTTCTCTTGCATCTTCAACAGTAATAAGCCTTTCATGTGTAGGGATTTCGGATAACACAGCACCCATAAACGTAGTTTTACCGGTTGAAGTTCCACCACTTACTATAATATATTTTTTATACCTAACTGACGCTCTAAGAAACTCTTTTATTTTATTATCACGCAATAATTCACTTAAATATATATCATCTTCATTTCTATGCCCACTTATTCCTGTAGCAAGTGTCTGAGAAAAAGCACCAAAAGCTTCATACTGATCAAGAGAAAATGACTTTTCGCTGTTTTTTCTAATAGAAATAGCTACCTTTCCAGGCTCTGTAGCGGGAGGAAAAACTATCTGTATTCTGTATCCATTAGGTAAAGTAGCAGATAATAATGGCTTCTCTTCTGATATAAGCTGATCTGTAGACTGCGCAACAAGACGCGCAAGACCCATAAGATGGGGGAAATCAAATGCAGGCATGGGCTCCTTTCTGCAATCTCCACCTTTTTCTACCCAAATTTCACCAGGATCATTAACCATTATTTCGTTAACAGACATTTCTAATAAAATATCTCTAATTGGTAGAAGATATGTCTCTAAAGCTAAAAAATCACCCATCGAATATATTTTTTTATTAAATTATTTCTTATTTTCATTTAGCAACACTAATAATAGCTACCCCTCGAAATCTAACGCACCCTATCTATTGAAGCTTTAGGAAATTCTATGTCTTGACCTACATACATTTTAATAATTGTACCCTGAGGTATAGTGACAACGGTATTAACATCCTGAGTCTGAATTATTCCCTTTATAGTGTTATTAATATCAGTATAAGCCTGCTGAGCTGCCTTGCCCGTTGCAGAATTATCAGTTGTAGTTGTTGTGCCAGTGCTGGTTAAGAGAGGAATATTAGTCTTAAAAGTAGAAATCACAACATCATCCGCTGTACCATTAACACAAACTGTGCTCAAAGTTGTTGCTATATTTTGAAACGTAGTATTAAGAGCCACTAGAGAATTAACAGCAGTCAATACATTTGTACACAAAGCATTTTTTATATTATTATTACCAGCGGGAGTAGTTGCCAAAGCCGTAGCAAAAGCTGTGGATACCGCGGTAGCAGCAGTAGTCGTAGCAGAATTAGAAGAAGAAGTAGTAGTAGTGGTAGGCGCTACTGGGGCAATTTTATCCAAACCTACCGCAGAGGCTATATTAATAGCAGAAGAGATAATTGTGTTCGCTATTTTTTCGGAAGTTTTATAGTCTATATCGCCAGCTACCCCATTCATCCCTAAATTATTTACACCTCTAGTTTTATCGAGTTTAACAACATGTCCATTTACCAAATCTATTCTTTCCCAATTTACATTTATTGTACCTAACGGTGTACCGGTGCCAGTAGAATATGAACCTATTGCTCTTGAACCTTTGGGAATTAATATAACTTTGCCACCTTGAGAATATACATCTCTTGATATTATTGCCCTAATTTCTCCGCCTACCGAGCTATGAATTGAGGTTTCAATTATAGCATCTATTATCTTTCCTCTAACGAGCAAGTATTCAGGTGGCGCTTTAAAGCTTACCGCATTTTTTGAAATATCAGTGAAGTCAACAACAGCCGCATCTTTACCGCTGCTGCCATCACCATCTTTCTTAGCAGCGGCTGTGCCACCATAAACCATAATAGAGGCCTTGCGCTTAGCTTCTTCCTTGGCCTTTTTCTGTCTTTCCAATTCATCCGCTTGAAGTTGAGATTTTTTAGTAGCAGACTTGGGTAAGTTTAAAGCACTTGTATCCTCAGGAGACTTTATGGTAGAAGGGGGTGCAAGATTAGGTGGATTAGGTACCTTTACATCAGTAAGAGGCGCAACAGGCGCAACAAGCTTAGGTAGTTGAGGGAGCTGGGGAACATTTATATCAGTATTATCACTAGTAGGTGGTTTTGGTACATTTGTAGGAACCTGTATAGTTTTAGTGTCTTTACCATCCCCAACTAAAGCATTATATAAATTATAAACAATAAATAGAAATACTATACCAAAAACACCAAGAAATAAAATATTGCGACTCTTTCTTGATTCTACAGGAGACTGTTGCTTAACTTGCGTAGAAGCAGCTTTATCAGAGCTGCCTTGATTATTATCTTTAGCCATCTTTATATCCTAACTTATATTAATCATAAGATTTTTGCTCTGGATAAACAAAATTCATGCGATAAACTATATCTCCACCGAACTCTTTTAAATTTTCATCATCGTTTACATCCTTAGAAATTACATCAAAATAATACATGCGCTTATTTGTTATCAAAACCATATTAGTCTTAACGTTTTTTTCTATAGCCTTAATAAAAAGACGATTATTTATTATTTTCATATCCCAAGCATATCTTTCACCCAAAGAAATAGTTTGTATTTTTTCGTTTTTAGCTACCTCTATTATGCATTGATGATTCAAAGCTAATGGCAGCAGATACACCTCATTAGAATTGTAAACATAAGTTTTAATTCTACTATCAGTAGAAAGAGGTATTTTGCCTTTTTCACTATTTGCAGCAGCGCTAAAAGCAAAAATTATTAAAATAGTAACTAATTTACCGAGATTCTTTAATGAAATGTTAGCTGTTATCATCATCTACCTTATATGCATTTACTTGAAAACCTACTGGGTTAATATCTAACTCCTGCGGAGTTAACTCGATTGTTATATAGTCTATGACTACGATAGCAATTTTATTATATGTTTTCATCTCTCCCTGAGTTTCTGTAATAGTAAAACGAACTATATATTTGTTTTTGTCCATTTGAGACCAGGATTTTACAGTCAAATAAGTGGAATTTTTATCCGCATATTTTTTTGAAGGGTCGTTATCTCTAATGTAACCTACATATTGCCAATAAACATTATTATTTGACAAAACTCTTACAGTAGAACGACTTTGAGAATTAAAATCTGCAACATTATAAGTTTCTCTTGCTGAAATATATCTTTTAATGAAATACTGACTTAAAGACCTATCAGACAAAAGAATGTCTCTACTTAGTGGTTTTACTACTGTTGTCAAACCTGTTTTTTCATCTATTGATATTACAAAAGGATCAAATTCCTTGGAAGTAGAAATCTTTAAAACGGCTATTATAGATAGCACTATACCTAAGAGGGAAACTACAAATAAAAATGATAAAATATTACGCTGAACTAATAATATTTCATAACGTTCTTCATACCAACCCTTGGGTTTTATGGAGTTGCTGTCTTTAACATAACTAACAGATTTACTTGCGTTATTTTCTGTTTCCGCTAGAGCATTTTCGTTTGAAGATTTTTTAAAAAAATCACCGATTTTCAGCATTATTTTGTCGTATTATTATTACTACTACTAATAGTAACTTTACAACAATAAAAATACAAACTCTAATAAAATTTGTGTCTTAGTGATTATTTTTTATGCTGTTATTATCAACATTGTTACCTAACGATATAGACTGAGATTTTTTGCGTCTCAATAAATTCATTTTTAAAGCCTCTGCGCGCTTCTGCTGAGATGTTTGCACCTTGTTTTTCTTAGGTTCTGTATAATCCATTGTTGAAATTTTTATAATTACTATTTTCTATTATCAATCTTTATAGATATTTGTGTTATTTTGGCATCTATTAGAACTTGGATATTTACTTTTTGCCTTAAGATTCTGCCAATACATGCTACGAAGTGTACTGTATAAATCTGCCGATTGTGCATCTAAATCTGTCAATAAATTACGATTTGTATTCAGTTTAACTATAACAGACGAAGTTTTAATAATATAATTAATAGAAGTAGGGGTGTTGTATAAGACTGGATTAAATAGATCAAAAAAATTTATAGCCATATCTAATGAATTGCCAACAGTTGAAGGACCAAATATTGGCAACATAATATAAGGCCCCCGATAAAAACCATATCTGGCTAATGTTTCACCGAAAGTCGTGTTGTTTGCAGTTATACCCACTTTAATTGCTACATCACGAAAACCAAACATACCAAATGTAGAATTTATGACCATCTTCCAAACACCTCGCACCCCGTTGTTTATATCACCCTGTAAAAAACTATTGACTATAGTATTTGGCATATATAAATTGTTAATAAAATTACCAAAAGCAATTTTTACTTCAGGGGAAGTGTTTGCCCTATAAACCTTAGCAAATTTATTTATAAACGACCTATTCAAGACCATATTAAAATCTAATATTTTTCTATTAAAAGACTCGAAAGGATCATTTACACTATCGCAATCATTAGTATAATTATCTTCATATTCGCTATAATTTTCTATAGCCGCACTGTTATCCAGAGCTTGCATGTAATTTGAAAAACAAAATAAAATAACAAAGGATAAAGATATATTAAGAATATATCTTTGATAATTATCTACCTTCATATCAATTATAATAATTGTTTTTAGCTATTATAGTTGTGTATTCAATATTCCTTATTTTGCTAGTGTTCTGGGTCAAAATAAAATAACCTATTTTTTCTAAGATTTTAATAACATCATTCAAATGATACACAAAATTAGCTAAATTTAAACTTAATTTTGTTTTCTCTAGATTAGTTGACAGAGTTAAGCAAAAAACTCCACCTTCATTTAAACATTCGTAAATATTTTTAAGGGGTAAACTGAGGTCTTTAACAAAATCTAAACTACAAAAACTCAAAATAATATCAAATTTTTCCTGATTATGAAGCAAGAAGTCTATTGTATCTTCATAATAGATCTTTTCGTACAAATTTTTGTAAAATTTGTTGATGTGATTAATCATAGCCTCGCTGTTTTCTACAGCAAATAATTCATCACCTGTCTTGTTGTTCAAGAATTCACTAGCCATAATCCCTGTAGCAGCACCCAAATCGAGAATTTTACGCGACTGCCTTACGGGCATAAATTCAACAAGCAATTCATAAACTTTATGTGGCAAGTAGTTTCTACCTTCCAAAAACAAACTATCATAATAATTAGCTTGCCAAGATTTCCTAGATCTATATATCTCTAAAGGGATTTGTTCACAAGCATCTGTATTACTAAGAAAATTTACCATTTTTACTTCATTTGCTAAAGTAAAATATTTAAATGCTTTATCTATATCCCCATCAATATAATAAGTCCAACCCAATAAATTTATAACCTCTTTGTCGTTCTTTGTTATAAATCTATTTAATATCCCCAAACGTAATTTAGCATCAAAAATTCTTCCCTCTAGCAAATGATATTTGGCTAGATCAAGATTTGTATTGCGTAAATTATTAAATTTAACTACCATATCTTTGGTGTTAATTATCAATTTGTTATATTGCTCTTGGCAAAAGCTAGGGAAATTTATAAGAAAAGATTTTATTTTTGAATATATATCATTGATGAATCTTGAAAATTTCTTCAGAATGTTATGCATATTTTATAATATTGAGTTGTAGTAAGACTTTTATACTGTCTCGGCAAAATGTTGTGTAATTTTAAAAAGCACCTAAAACAAACTATCAGTTTTATTGCCCTTTATCAGCAAAAAATTAACATACCAGTTTTATAAAAAATTTGTACTATATCATATTTCAGCACATCAGCTAAAAATTGTACATTAATACAAAAACTGCAACTTATGTTAGTTTTTCATACAAATAAACCATAATCAAGTTTTTAATAACTAAATCTACTTATGTTAATAGCAGAAAAATTAAAATTCATAAAACCTTCTCCTACTTTGGAAATTTCTAAAAAAGCTAATGCACTTAAAGCTCAAGGTAAAAATATTATATCTTTAAGTGTAGGGGAGCCAGACTTTGACACACCAGATAATATTAAAGATAAAGCTATCATCGCTATTAATCAAGGTCGTACTAAATATACAAATATTGATGGCATAGTTGATTTAAAAAAAGCTGTGTCTAGCAAGTTTTTACGAGAAAATGGTTTGCAGTTCAACCTAGATGAAATAATAGTTGGCGCTGGTGCTAAACAAGTCATATATAACTTATTTATGGCTTCTTTAAATAAAGGAGACGAAGTTCTTATTCCTGCGCCTTATTGGGTTTCATATCCCGACATGGTGGCTCTTGCTGAAGGAACTCCACAAATTATTGGGACTAGTTTTGAAAATAAATTTAAACTAACTCCCCAGCAATTAGAACAAAATATATCAGAAAAAACTAAATGGCTTATCTTATGCTCCCCTAGCAATCCAACTGGTGTAACCTATACTAAAGAAGAACTAGAAGAATTTGCTGTAGTACTGCGTAAATATCCAAATGTATATATAATGTCTGATGATATATATGAGCATATAATATTTGATAATTTTACTTTTTATACCTTAGCCCAAATAGCTCCCGACTTAAAGGAAAGAATATTTATAGTAAATGGTGTTTCGAAAGCATATTCTATGACAGGCTGGCGTATAGGTTATGGAGCTGGACCAAAAAATCTAATTGATGCTATGGCAATAATACAATCTCAAAGCACTTCTAATCCATGTTCTATAAGCCAATATGCAGCGCTTGAAGCATTAGAGGGGACTCAAGATTTTATTAAAACTAATGCTAAAATTTTTCAAGAAAAACGCGACCTATGCGTAAAATTACTCCAGCTACAAAAGGATATCGAAATTTTTGCTCCTGAAGGTGCTTTTTACCTATTTCCTTCTTGTAGAAATTTCTTTGGCAAAAAAACTCCAGCTGGAGAAGTTATAACGAACGATAACGATTTCGCTAAGTATTTACTTGAATATGCAGAGGTAGCGGTAGTACCAGGAATAGCTTTTGGAGCTGAAGGATTTTTTAGATTATCTTACGCCACTAGTTTTGAATTGTTAGAAAATGGCTGCAAGCAAATAGTTAAAGCATGTGATTTACTTACATAGCTAGCTTTAGCAAAATTTAAAAAACTCACCATTTTTTTAAGTTTTGCTATACAATATTATTATTGTGCCTAAGCCATTTTATCAAAAAAATAGATCTATATGTATTCATTCCACTCTATAGACTACGCATTAATATTGTTTTTTGTAATTACCATAATTAGCTTTTTAGGCAATAAATTAATTGAAAAGATATGTCATTGGTCATTTGTCCTCGCTTCTATAGCCCTAAAAATTAATATAATTTTTTTTCAACCCATTCTGAAACCCGCTAAAGTTTTTGTTATTGGTTTAATTATTTTTATTTCCTATTTGTTTACCATACAATATCATTTTAACTATTTAGATTGGGCTATATTGAAAAGCTTCAATCTCTTTATTGTAACTACTACAGCTTGGGCGGGTTACTCCCTGGCTGGTTTTATGATTCCACATTTTTTAAACAAAAGAAAACACGAAGCACTAAAAAGAGAGCGGTTGAATGAAGAAGTTGTTGTATTCTTACTAAAAATTGGCAGAATATGTATTACACTTTTTGCTATAATAGCCATTTTAAATATTTTAGGCATTAATGTTGTTGGTTTAGCAGCTGGTTTGGGTCTTGCTGGGATAGCATTGGGTCTTGCTGCTCAAGACTCTCTAAAGAACTTTTTTGCTACAATTACTATATTACTTGATAATGTTTTTGCAGAAGGAGACCATATAAAAATAGATAATATTGATGGCATAATAGAGTATGTTGGATTCAGATCTACAAGAATTCTTTCCTCAGATCATAATATAATTTTTATTCCTAATTTTAAATTGGCAGAATCAATTGTAACAAATTATACTAAAACGCCTTATAAGGCTTTGGAATTGAATGTGAATATTACCAACATAAAGCCCGATGGTATAATAGAAAAACTAATGGACTCGTTGAAAACTTCTTTATATTCTTCTTCAACTCTCCTTAAGGTAGAAAATGTTTCTATGGAAGTAAAAAAAATTGGTTATAATTTTATAACCTTAAAATTTTTATACACATACAAGCTAAAAGAAAATTCCAATTCTATAAAACAAGAATTTATACAGAAAGTTTATACTTTGTTTGCGTCTGAATATCCTGGTTCAAGCGCCAATGTAACTACAAGCTTTTAATTTATGGAAAACTTCAGATATAAAATAACTATAGAATATCTAGGCACTAACTTAGTTGGTTGGCAAAAACAAAATAATGGAACCTCTATTCAACAGTTAATAGAAGATGCAATTTATTGTTATAGTAAATTCTATACAACACTACATGCTTCTGGGCGTACAGACGCTGGCGTTCATGCAATGGGTCAAGTAGCGCATTTCGACTTGCCTAAAAAATACGAAACCTCTGTAATTATTAGTGCTACAAATCATTTTCTTAAAAATTATGATATAATGGTAACATCTTGCGAGTATGTATCAGCTGATTTTCATGCAAGATTTTCTACAAAAAGTCGCAGCTATGTTTATAGAATCTTCAATAGTGAAGTTCCATCGGTAATTATGCGCAAGAGAGCTTGGTGGATAAAAGAAAAATTAAATGTACTAGCAATGCAAAAGGCAGCAACTCACCTAATTGGAACACATGATTTTTCATCTTTTAGAGCGCAAGGATGCTACAGTAAAAGCCCAGTAAAAACTATTAACTCGATAGAAATAACGGAAGAAAACAATATTATTGAGTTGTATTTTGAGGCCAAATCTTTTTTATATCATATGGTAAGAAATTTTGTTGGTAGCCTCGTTATGGTTGGTCTTGAAAAATGGGACGCATCTTATATGAAGCAAGTTTTGGAGCTTCGCGATCGAAAATTTGCTGCTGCAACTTCTCCAGCTTGTGGCTTATATTTAAACAAAATAACCTATTAATTTACTAACCCCAATTTAGCAATCTATGACTTTGAAAATAAATTTCATAAGCACCACAGACGAAAATCACATTAAAGCTTTATGCAGAATTTTGGAACAAAAATATTTGGAACAAAATTTCATGATACTGCGTACAAATTCAGAAGATCTGCAAGAAGAAATCAACGACGTTTTATGGACTTTTAGTAAAAAGTCATTCATCCCTCATGGTAGTAAATTCGATGACAAACCCGAGCTCCATAATTTATATATTACTACAGGGGTAGAAATACCAAATAATGCAAATTTATTGATCCTTTATAATTTATTCAGTTTCAACAACTACGACATTAAGTATTTCAAAGAAATCCTTGTAATATTTAACAACAACGATCCACTAATTGTCTCTGAAGCAAGAGAATTTTATAAGAAGCTGAAAAATGAAAATTATGAATTAGCCTTTATTAAAGCTTAACCAAGCTAGAACGATTCAGAACTTCAAGAAGATTCATAAAATTCTTGCACTTCTCTTTTGAATTTTCAAAGTCTGTTGATTTATTTTGGTATTTTTGAATAAATACAGCTTAGCTCATTACCAAGCTGTATAAAAAGGGAGGAGATTTTTACTGCATCATTTTTTGAACTTCTTCAGCAAAGTCGTTTTTTTCTAATTCTATTCCTTCGCCTAAAACATATTTAATAAAAGCTTTGATTTTTATAGCCGCGCCTAACTCTTTAGAAGTTTTTGCAATAAGATCTTGGACGGATATTGCAGTATCCTTAATATAAGGCTGCTCTAGCAAAACATTCTGTTTGAAGAAGCTTTCCATTTTACTTTTGATAATGTTAGCCATAACCTCTTTAGGTTTGCCTAAAGCCTTTGTTTGCTCTACAAATATTTCTTCCTCTTTTTCTAAAACTGATGCCGGCACGTCGCTTCTTTCTAAATACAAACTATTTGCAGCAGTTATATGCATAGCTATATTTTGGGCAAGACTTTCTAATATTGCTTTATCTCCATTAGAATCCAAAGACACCAAAGTGGCAATTTTACCAGCACCTTCAACAACCTTATTGTGTATATAACAACCCACAACAC
>JAIOYM010000013.1 GCA_021741085.1 Rickettsiaceae bacterium | reverse complement strand
CAAGGTATTAAGAATAAAATACCTGTACACATGATTGCTTGATGTTGTTGTTAGTGTGGATATGTGTAGAATTTTTAAAAAATTATGCACATATCCACACTAATCTTGTAACCGATTTGCTGAACCTATACAATTGCGCTCTTTGCCCTGGCAAAGGGCTCCCACTACAATAATAGTTAACTCAGGGGAAACCATAATAATAGAATACTCAATGAGCCTGCTCTGTTAAGAGCGTGGCAATCCAGGACAAACAACTCTTCTACATACTTATAGAAAAAAGCTAAATCCAATTACCCGCTGAAGTGTTTTGAATTTAGCTTCTGTCATTTCGGTTTTAATTTCCCAAACAATACATATTCTAATAGTTGTAATATTATACTTAATGATTTATTATTAGTATAAATTCTTGTATGTGCTTTTAATTGCATTTTCATAAGCCAAAAATATATTGATACCATATGAATAATGAAGAGAAGATCAGGCCTATTTCTCCGCACTTAGGTATATATAAACATCAAATTACCTCCGTACTATCTATTGCCCACCGAATCACTGGTTTTATATTATTTTGTAGCTTTATAATTATTTCCTGGTGGTTGATTTTAGCCATCTTTTCAGATTTTCGTGAATGTTATTTTAAATTATTTAGCTGTAACATGGTAAAGCTTGGTCTTTTGGGTATGTTATTTAGTTTATTTTATCACACAACCAATGGCGTAAGACACTTATGTTGGGATTTAGGCTATGGGTTTGAGATAAAAACCGTAGAAAAAACTGGCTGGACGGTTGTATTAGTTAGCATTTTAAGTACTCTTCTGTTTTGGTTAATAAGTTAAGAAAATAATTACATGCATAATAAAGAAACCAAAAAATGGCTAAAGCAGCGTATTCTAGCGGTTGTATTGCTGCCTTTTATACTATGGCTACTGTATTTTTTACATATTTTTATAGGAGTTTATAAAACTCAAGACTATGATAAAATAATTCAATTGATGCAAAACCCTATTAATGCATTGATTTGGCTTATTTTATCATTCACGGCTTTTTATCATGGTATCTTAGGTATGCAAGTAATAATAGAAGATTATGTTCCTAATAAAATCATGCGGTTCATTTTTATTCTACTGGTTAAATTTATTACTTTGACTACTGCGATAGCCTTATTAGTTGCGACAATAAAATTGATAACCATATAAGCCTTTATGACAAAAACGTATAATATTATAGAACACGAATATGACGTAGTGGTTGTAGGAGCTGGTGGCGCAGGTATGCGTGCAGCTTTAGGACTAGGTGCAAAAAATCTAAATGTTGCTTGTATAAGTAAAGTTTTTCCTACACGAAGTCATACAGTTGCAGCGCAAGGAGGAATTAGCGCAGCTCTTGGTAATATGGGTGAAGATAATTGGCGCTGGCATATGTATGACACAGTTAAGGGGTCCGACTGGTTGGGAGATCAAGATGCTATAGAATTTATGTGCAAAAATGCAAGCGAAGCTGTATTAGAGTTAGAGCATTTTGGTGTACCTTTTTCTAGAAAAGAAGACGGAAGAATATATCAACGTGCATTTGGTGGGATGACTAAAAATTATGGAGAAGGCGGATCTGTGCAACGTACTTGTGCGGCTGCTGACAGAACTGGTCATGCTATATTGCATACTTTGTATCAGCAATCTTTAAAACACAAAGTAAAGTTTTTTATTGAGTATTTTGCTTTAGATTTATTAATGGATGAAGGGCAATGTGTAGGCATCGTAGCCTGGAATCTAGACGATGGTTCTCTTCATATATTTAGGGCTCATAGTGTTGTTATTGCTACAGGTGGGTATGGTAAAGTATATCTTTCCGCTACCTCAGCTCACACTTGCACGAATGATGGTGCGGGTATGGTTGTTAGAGCCGGGCTTCCTTTGGAAGATATGGAATTTGTACAATTTCATCCAACCGGTATTTATAGTGCTGGATGCTTGATTACAGAAGGGGCAAGAGGTGAAGGCGGATATTTGATGAATAACAAGGGGGAGAAATTTATGGAAAAATATGCCCCTCACGTTAAAGATCTAGCTTCACGAGATGTTGTTTCAAGATCAATTGCTATAGAAATAAAAGAAGGTAGAGGATTTGGTAAAAATAAAGACCATGTTCATTTACATGTTAATCATATTGATAAAAATATTCTACAAGAACGCCTGCCGGGGGTTTTAGAAACTGCAAGAATTTTTGCTGGCATTGATGCGACAAAAGAACCAATTCCAGTTCTGCCTACAGTACATTACACTATGGGCGGTATTCCAACTAATATTCATACGCAAGTACAAAAAAATCACAAAGGAGAAATAGTTCCAGGGCTTATGGCAATAGGTGAAGCAGCTTGTGTTTCAGTTCATGGTGCTAATAGACTCGGTTCTAATTCTTTGCTAGATTTAGTAGTTTTTGGTAAAGCTTGTGCCGAAAAAACAGCAGAACTTATCAAACCCAACACGCCTCATAAGAATATTTCACAAGACATAAGCGCTAAAATTATAGCTCGTTTTGATAGAATAAGAAATATTAATGGCTCAACCCATACAGGTGTTTTACGCACAAAAATGCAAACCATAATGCAAAAACACGCAGCTGTTTTTAGGACTGAAGAAACTTTAATCGAAGGACAAAAGCTTATAGATGAAACTTGGCTACAACTTGCTGATATTAAAATTGAGGACAGATCGCTCATTTGGAATACAGACTTAGTTGAAACTTTAGAGCTAGAAAATCTGATGTGCCAAGGTGTTTTAACTATGCATTCTGCATTAGCTAGAAAAGAAAGTCGTGGAGCGCATGCTAGAGAAGATTGGCCAAAACGTGATGATGAAAATTGGTTAAAACATAGTTTTGCTTGGCTTGATGAAAATGGCAAGGTAGGCATTGAATATAAAAGAGTAAATTTGAATACGCTAACTGATGAGGTGAAAACTGTGGCTTTAAAACAAAGGGTATATTAATTTAGTTAATGAATTTATAAAGGCAGTAATATGGCACAACTTAGATTACCTCCAAATTCTAGAGTCCATGAGGGTAAAACTCATACACAAAACGCGGAAAAAATGACGCAGCCAAAAACTTTGCGTATATATAGATATAATCCTGATGAAGGCCAAAATCCTAGATTAGATACTTACGAAGTAGACTTAGCTGATTGTGGACCAATGATTTTGGATATTTTGATGAAAATCAAACAAGATATTGATCCAACATTAACTTTTAGGCGTTCTTGTCGCGAAGGTGTGTGTGGCAGCTGCTCTATGAACATTGATGGCACAAATACTTTGGCTTGTTTAAAGCCGGTGAATGAAATCAAGGGGGATGTTAAGATATATCCCTTGCCTCACATGAAAGTTGTGAAGGACCTGGTTCCAGATCTTAATCATTTTTATGCGCAATATGAATCTATTAAACCTTGGCTACAAGCTGAGCCAACCGCTGCTGGCCAAAAAGAGAGGTTGCAATCGGAAACAGACAGAGCTAAGCTTGACGGTTTATATGAATGCGTATTATGCGCTTGTTGCTCTACCTCATGCCCTAGCTATTGGTGGAATGGTGATGAATATTTAGGCCCAGCTACTTTATTGCAAGCTTACAGATGGATATCCGACAGCAGAGACGAAGCAACCAAGGAAAGACTCGAGCAATTGCAAGACTCGTTTAAATTATATAGATGTCATACTATAATGAACTGCACCAAAACTTGCCCTAAAGGCTTAAATCCAGCAAAAGCTATTGCGGCTATAAAAGGAAAAATTGCCGAAAATATAACATGATGTTATGTTAATTCTTGGGGCAAAAATAGCCCATGAGAATCAAGTTAATGTTGCAATCTTGGTGCCTGCGTCCATTTAATTAGCTTAGCATCTATCCTGCGGAAAAGAGTGCTCAAATTTATTAGTACCCATCATTATATGCTCGCTATGTTCCTCAATCTCTTCATTGTATTTGAAGAGATGTAACGGATCAGAATTGTTGTAAAATGAGTTGTTATATTGTGGTTGTGATTCAGATTGAGCCTGTGTACTCTTATCATCAAATCCCATCAATTTTTCTTTTAGTTCTTGTATGTCCATTTGAAGCATGTCCTGGTAAATCTTCTCAACATCATCTTCAGAGAATAGTTTCTTTATAACCTTTTTTAATGGGTTTAGATTTCCTATTTGAACCTTTTTGCACTCTAAAAAGACTTTATACGTTATTAAATTTTTTATTTCAGAGTCCTCTACATAATTCTTTTGAATAAATTTTATTATATTTTTAATTTTGGGTTTAGACTCTTTAGTTTTAATTTTTTTATCATTAAAAGTTTCAAACAAGCAATCTTTCACTAATTCTAATAATTCTTCCTGTTCTTTAGTTACATCTCTCTTGTTAAAAATCTTTGGATTAAACCTATCAATTGCTTCTTGTCTTTTTTGTTCTTCTTCAATTTGATGCTCTTCATAACTCTTCTTTACATCTTCTTCTGGAATTATGAAATTTGCTCCTTGACGATAAGATGATTCATTACTAAAAGATTTTAAAGTATAATCATAAGCTTTTTGAGTTTCTCTTATTTCCTTTTCCCTAATACTTAACTTATATAAGTATGCAACCCAAGCCCAACATTTTATTTTGTCAGCTTCGGTAAACTCAGGGTAGTTTTGAGTGTGAGTTTCTGCTACATCGGTTAAATAACTTATCTGTTTTTGTCCATCAGAAGGAATCGATGAAAAGCTTTGTTTGATCTTTTTACGTAATTGCTCTATATCTGTTTTGCTTTGATTTTTATAGATTTTCTTTTCTAAATTTTCTATATCTTCAAATAGTTTATCCAGTTCTTCCTTACGTTTTTCGTTATGGTTATATTTAAATTCCATTGGATCAATGAAGTCTTTTTGTGGATTCTTATATTGATGCTTTCTCATATTTCGTAACTATTGTTAAATGATGCTGGAAAATACATACACAATACCTCTGTAATTTTAGATGTATTATATAATATATACTCCAAGGGGTTTGGTTTTGGTTTATACGCAACTAAAATTTAATAATTATTATATTAACTTATTAGTTATTATAGTTTATACTAAATTTTTAAAATAATAAATAATAATAATATAATGTAATATATTATATATTTGCTGTATTATCCTATATAATACTAGTTAAAGTATTAATAAAACACAAATATAATACACAATTATTTATTATGCCAAATATTACACGATTAGAAACTAGAGAACAGCAAACAAATAGAAATTGAATCTGTTTATGCTAGCAAAGCAAGAGGTGACTTGTATGATGAAATCGACTGTTTGGCGGAAGAAAGTTCTTCTTCCTCTTCCCTAGAGTTTTAAACATAAATTTTAATTATAAAGCTTTTGGAATGGAAATTGATCTTAATTAAATTATAAGCGTAAAGAATAGTGCCAAAATTTGTGCTTTTACATTATTTTACAGACTTTTTTGCTATGAATATTTTAATTCTGGACTATAAGTTCTGTTATTCTTGGTAAATCATAAAAAAAGCTTGTAATTGAACTTCAATTTTGCTATATATTTACGTGGATGGGTGTCCGAGCGGTTTAAGGAACCGGTCTTGAAAACCGGCGTACTGAAAGGTACCGTGGGTTCGAATCCCACCTCATCCGCCAGATTCTTAGCGCCAAGTTCTTACTTAAATCCCCTCTTCTTATCAAACTTAATAATAAAAGAGTACCCCTAGCAGTAATGCTAGAAGAGTCATCACGCTCTTTGCTCATGCCAAAGGAGGTATACGAAAATAATGTTTTGCTCTAGCCTTGGTTTGATAATATGTTAGCGCGTCATCACGAGCGTGAGCTTGCGAACCAGCGTGGTGATCCAGTTATTAAACCTTTCTTCTTAAATATGTATATAAGGAGTCATTTATCCTGGATTGCCACGGCGCTAACGCTTCTCGCAATGACGCTTCTGCGCTACCGCTAGAGGATTTTGCCACGCTCTTAACAGCCCTCCTCATCCCAACACATCCCCACAAATTTATCCTCCATCTCCCTATCAATTCACTCCCTATCTCTCCACAAATTCACCCCCTCCATCTAACTTTCTCATGTTTGCGCGCCCAACCTCTAGTTGAATACGTATTTGAAGAGTCGGTTGTCCTGGATTGCCACGGCGCTAACGCTTCTCGCAATGACGCTTCTGCGTTACCGCTAGGGGATGTTGCTTTTCTTTGTATTTATGTAGAAGAGTTGTTTATCTTGCAAGTTAATCATTCTTAACAGCCCTCCTCATCCCAACACATCCCCACAAATTCATCGCCTATCTCCCCACACTCCAACATCCCCCTACAAATTCACTCCCTCCTATCTAACTTTCCTCATGTTTGCGCGCCCAACCTTTAGTTGAATATATATTTAAAAGAGTTGTTTATGCTGGATTGCCACGTTTGTTCGCAAGCTCACACTCGCAATGACGCTTTGTTTATTCCGCTAGGGGGTGTTGCTGCTTTTATAACCCCTAATTATGCCTACATCTATTTTTTATATTGTCTCTACAAAAAACCAATTTATTATTCTACGCCACAATTTTGGTTCTTGAATATGTGAATTTTCTAACAATTTTACAATATAATATTTCACAGAGCCTAGAGCAGAAGAGTAATTATGCAAGTTGCCTGATATTTTATTATCCTCAGTTACTTCAGGCAAACCTATTCTAGATTGTTTTCTAAAAGTCATTGCCATTAATTCCTTCAAATTTCTTATATTAGCACATCCACCGGTAGCTACGACTTTGCCATTCACTAAATTATCTATCCCAATACGGTCATATTCAAGTTTAACTAAGGCTAATACTTCACCTATTCTTGCTTTGATAATTTGGGCCAGAGTAGCTGTAGAAATTATGTGATCTCCATCGATATTGCCTTGAGGAGAAATCTCTTCTAAATCGACAAGACTTTCACCAACTATACTGTTATTTAAATTTACATAGCCATATAAAATTTTCAATTTCTCTGCTGTATCTAAGTCTATAGAGAAAACTGTTGCGATGTCATTAGTAATATGCCAGCCACCAAGAGGTATAGCTGAGGTGTATACAGGTTTAGAGTTGATAAAGATACAAAAACTCGTAGATTTAGCTCCAAAATCTATTATAATAGAGCCCCTAGCACGTTCGTCTTTACTAAGACATGAGTAGCCACAAGCTATGGCAGAAGGGATGAATTTTTTGGCTCCAATTTGATATTTTGCCAAACAATTGGTTAAATTTGCTAGATTATTACTATCTACAGCTACTATATGCACATTAGCCGTAAGTTTTTTGGCAACCATGTTAACAGGATTTTGTACTTTCTGTACATCATCTATAATATATTCTAAAGGGTAAACGTCAATTACTTCGTAATTATTTATATCGAAGCTTTCAACGGCGGCCTTTATCAGTTTTTGTATTGCGCTGTTGGAAACAGTTTTATTTTCTATAACTATTGTGTAAGTTATATAAAAGGAGCGCACTCCTACGCCAGGCAAAGATATTATGGCCTCTTTTATTTCTCTGCGGCATGAATTTTCTATAGCATAAATAGCGCTAGCGATACTTTGCTCAGCTTTTGTTGCATCAAAAATAGAACCAGCTACCATCCCCTCGGAAGGCAGTATAGAACTATGCAATATGCTAAATTTTTCACCCTTTCCTATATAATTGCAGGCAAGAGCAGTTATCTTAGAACTACCTATATCTATTTCTATTAGGTTGGCTACCTTATTGGACATAAAAAACTATTCCTCTGAATTTTCTAGATTTTCATTTTCAATAACTAAAGACGCAGACACAACTTTTTCCTTCTCGGCTGTTTTAAACAATATTACGCCGCTGGTATTACGTCCAGTAATACGAACGTTGTCAAGCTTAGATCGAATCATCTTGCCACCGTTGGTAATAAGAATTAATTCGTCGGAATTAAGTATAGGCATAGTTGTTACAACATTACCTGTTTTTTTAGAGATAGCAAGGTTTGTTATGCCACTTCCGCCTCTATTAGTAACACGATATTGATAGGCCGATGTGCATTTACCATAACCATTTTCAGTAATGGAGAGAATAAACTGTTCCTCTTTAGCCATGGCTTCAATTTGCTTGAAGTCTAAATCATTTTCTCCTTTATCATCAAATGATAATTGCAAGGATTTACTTGTACCAGATGCTATAGCTTTTCTTTCCTCTAGGGGAATACTCAAATATAATTCTCTTTGTTCTGGGCTGGCTTCTGTTCCATTTAATACTGTCATGCCAACGATCTTATCGCCATCCGCTAAGCGCATTCCTATAACGCCGTCAGAGCTTCTGCTTTTAAATACTCTTAGTTTTGATATCGGGAATCTGATTGCCTTTCCGTAGAAGCTTGCAAGGAAAACATGATCTTCTTCTTTTGCAAGTCTAACTCCAACAAGTGAGTCGCCGTCTTCCAAGCGAATAGCAATTTTACCATTTGAAGGTATATATGAGAAATCAGTTAAACTGTTTCTTCTTATTCCACCCGAAGAAGTAGCGAATAATATATATAAATCTTTCCATTCCTCTTGGTTTTCAGGTAAAGCTAAAATATTGGTAATTCTTTCTCCTGGTTTTAATGGGAGTAAGTTAACTAACGCTTTTCCTTTTGATTGAGGTGTACCTAAAGGCAATTTGTATAATTTCAAGTAATATACTTGGCCAGCATCCGAGAAAAACAACATAGGGGTATGCGTGCTACCAACAAAAATTTCAACTATAGCATCAACTTCTTCCATCGTTGCTACAGCCATTCTGCCCTTACCACCTCTGTTTTGAGCTTTGTAAGTAGATAAATGAACTCTCTTTATATATCCGCCTAAAGTCACGGTAACAAGCATGTCTTCACGACTAATCAAATCTTCAATTTCGTAATTCCCAATTTCCTGTTGTTCTATTTGAGTGAGACGAGGTGTAGCAAAGTCATTTTTAATCTTATTTAATTCTTCTTTTATTATAGTTAATAACTTCTCTTCCGAATTTAAAATTGCAAAATATTCTTTTATATCTTCAGCAAGCTTAGCTAGCTCTTGTTCTACTTTTTCTTTTTCCATTCCGGTAAGACGTTGTAAGCGCATTTCAAGAATAGCTTTAACTTGCTCTTCAGTGAATTTGAAATTTTGCGATATATTGTCCTTAGCCTCGTTAGTTAGAAGTATAAGTTGAACGATAGCTTCATCAATTTGCCATTTTTTTGCAAGTAACTTTTCTCGTGCATCAGAGGTATCTCGTGACCCTCTAATTATACTGATAACTTCATCAATATTGTCTATAGCAACACGAATCCCTATAAGAATTGTAACTCTTAAGCTAGCCTCTCTTAGCAAGAACATAATTCTGCGATTTACTACTTCTTTCCTGAAGGTTATAAACGCAGTTATAATTTCTTTTAGATTCATTAGTTTTGGTTGACCTTTATCCAATGCCAACATATTTATACCAAAGCTATTTTGCAGTTGCGTATAACTATATATTTGGTTTAGCACGACATTAGCATCTGCGTCTTTTTTAACCTCTACAACAACTCTAATACCAGCCATATTAGATTCGTCTCTAAGATCACTGATACCCTCTATTTTTTTATCTCTAACAAGCTCCGCAATTCTCTCTACCATTTTGGCTTTATTAACCATATATGGTATTTCGGTAATGATTATAGATTCGCGACCTTTGTGTTCTTCTATATTTGCAACACCTCTTACCAGTATTATACCTTTTCCGGTATGGTAAGCGTTCTTAATTGCTCTAATTCCTATGATATTTGAACCGGTAGGAAAATCTGGTCCTTTTATTATTTCTGCAAGCTCGTCTATAGTAATGTTGTTATTGTCTAGATAGGCGCAGCAACCATCAACAACTTCGCCAAGATTATGTGGTGGAATGTTGGTTGCCATACCTACAGCAATACCACCAGAACCATTGACTAATATATTAGGAAAAATAGATGGTAATACTGTTGGTTCTTGCTCGGAATTATCGTAGTTAGGTCTGAAATCAACTGTATCAAAAGCTAAATCTTGTAACATGCTATGCGACACTTTGGCAAGTCTGGCTTCGGTGTAACGCATCGAAGCAGCAAAGTCTCCATCTATAGATCCAAAGTTACCGTGGCCATCAATTAACTTTAAACGCAAAGAAAAATCTTGCGCCATTCTAACCATACTATCGTATATAGCTGAATCACCATGTGGGTGATATTTACCTATAACATCCCCTACTACTCTAGCTGATTTTCTGTGAGGTTTATTATAATGAAAACCAGATTCGTGCATAGAATATAAAATTCTTCTATGTACGGGTTTTAAGCCATCACGCACATCTGGTAGAGCTCTATTTACTATAACACTCATAGCATAGCCCAAATATGCTTGCTCCATTTCTTGAGTAATATCAACAGCAACGGTAGACGATGTATTTTGAGAATTATTTAGCATGATATTTGTAGTTAAATTTTTATTTTGTTAATTTATCTTGTCAAAGTATATGTTGAGAGTCGGCTCTTAAAGTTTTTTTGTAGAAGCTAGTAATTAATTTACATACAATAATAGCATATAACAAAACTCTTTTAGTTATAGTATTTGTAAGTATATACAATATGCCAAAATTAGCAGTATTCAATTAAGCAATGTTCTAATAATAAATATATTGCTAAAGATTAAGCAACTCTGCTCTTACAGTACTATTTTAGCTTTAATAAGTCAATACTAGGTTATTTTAAGCAGCTAAAACCAACTTATCCAAATACGATTTTTGTATATATCACGCGATTTTTCTTGAACGCTGAAAAATACTCAGTATTGCAAATGGTATATTATAAGGAGAGCAAGAAATATAATCTATACCGGCTTGTAAAGCAAATTCAATTCCAGAATCGTCACAAGCTTGCTCACCACACATACCGAGTTTAAGCGTTGGGTTAACCATTCTACCTTTCTCTATGGCTATTTGCATTATCGCGCCAACGCCTTCAAAGTCTATTTTTACAAAGGGGTCAAAATCATATAGCCCTGCGCTAAGATATTGAGGTAAAAATTTTGCAGAATCATCCCTAGACAGACCGTAAACAGTTTGAGTTAAATCATTTGTACCGAAACTAAAATAATCTACATATTTAGCTATTTTATCAGCTATCATTGCAGCCCTAGGTAATTCTATCATAGTACCTATTTTATATTTCGCACCGTCGTATTCGCGACAGATATGTCTTATCATGTTAGCTGTTATTTCGATCTCTTTTTCACTGCTTATCAAAGGCACCATAATTTCAAGATCTATATTTATATTATTTTTGCTTCTTATTTCACCTTGGGCGGTAAAAATTGCCCTAATTTGCATTTCGTATATCTCCGGATGTGTTAGCCCCAAACGGCAACCTCTTTTGCCTAGCATCGGATTAACTTCCATAATGTTTTTCAATGATTCAGCTAGTTCTTTATCATCTATATTCAAATTATCAGCAAGTTCCTTTATTTGTTCTATAGTGTGGGGAAAAAATTCATGCAAAGGTGGATCGAGTAATCTTATATTTATAGTTTTGGCATCCCCTAAAATAGAAAATAAATCAAAATAATCTTGTGAATGTAGTAATTGCAACTGAGTTAAAATATCTTTCTTGCTAGATATGTCTTTAGTTATTATAGCTTTTTGCAGAAGACGTAATCTTGCAGGTTCAAAGAACATGTGCTCACTTCGACACAACCCTATGCCTTTTGCGCAAAACTTTAGAGCTGTTTTTAGGTCATTAATATTTTCCGCGTTAGCTTGTACATCAATTTTATTATACTCTTTTGCCCAGTTTATAAGTTGATAAAATTCTTTTGATAACTCCGGCTGACTCAAAGATACATCACCTAGTATAATATTTCCATTAGAGCCGTCAATGGTTATGATATCTCCTTCATGTAATATTAGATCACCGAATTTAACGGTGTTATTTTGCCTATTTATATTGAAATTTGCTCCTACTACACAAGCTCTACCAAAACCTCTTGCAACAACAGCTGCATGAGATGTAAGTCCGCCATTTGCCGTCAAAAAACCCGCTGATTGATACATAGCCTCTATATCTTCTGGGCTTGTATCCTCGCATACGAATATAATTTGTTCATTTTTTCCTAATTCTATAGCTGTTTGCCTAGACAATATTATTTTACCTCTAGCTCCCCCGGGAGAGGCCGCTAGTCCAGTCCATATGACTTTTTCTTTTCCTTCGTATTCTATATTAGCATGCATAACTTGCTTTAAAGATTTAGGGTCTACCATCATTAAAGCAGATTCTTTAGAAATTTTTCCTTCAAGAGCCAAATCAACAGCTATTTTAATAGCTGCATTAGCTGTACGCTTTGCAGATCTTGTTTGCAATATATAGAGTTTGGAATTTTCTACGGTAAACTCAATATCTTGTGCATCTTTATAGTAGTCTTCTAATTTACTACAAGCTTTGGACAATTCTAAATATGCTAAGGGCAATTTTGTCTTCATATAGACAGAAATAGCCTGAGGTGTTTTGATTCCAGCGACAATATCTTCACCTTGAGCGTTACTTAAAAATTCTCCATATATAGTTGCTTCTCCGTTTGTAGGGTTGCGCGTAAAAACAACTCCTGTGCCAGATTGGTCGCTCATATTTCCAAATACCATAGCTTGTATTGTGATAGCCGTACCTAGATCATCACTAATATTTTGCAATTTTCTATATATTTGAGCACGAGAGCTATTCCATGAATTTACTACTGCTATAATTGCATCAATAAGTTGCGCATAAGGATCTTGGGGCATTTCATAGCCGCAAAGATTCAAAATTTTTTCCTTGCGCATTATTATTTCGTCTATATCTTCTATTTCGGGAAGTGAGAAATTTTTAGCATCGATGCCACAAATGGTAGTGCCATAACTTTCCAACAACCGGGAATAACTGTTACGCAACAATTTTCCAGTAACCATGCTACCAGAAGTAAAATTTACAATTTGTTTGTTTAATCCGACATTTAGTAATGTGTCCATCATTCCAGGCATAGATATAGATGCACCTGATCTAACCGAGACAAGAAGGGGGTTTAGGGAACTATTAAAAATTTTACCACACAACTTTTCTAGTGTTTTGATGCCATTAGTTAATTGCTCGAAAAAACCCTCCGGTAATTTCTTATGTTGCAAATAATAATGACAGAATTCTGTAGTAATAGTAAAACCTGGGGGAATAGGTAATTGCAATTTGCACATGTCTGCTAGATAAGCGCCTTTACTACCAAGGACATCTATCATTTTTATATCGCCTTCAGTGTTTTGATTGGAGAAGCTATATAGCCATTTTTGCATGTTAACGAAAAGTCAAACTATATTGTGTAGAGACATAACTAAATTAAGCTGTATTGTTATTTTTTTCAACATAAATTTCTAGAGTGTTTGCATAAATCATTTGACGTAGGTTTTATAAATTAATTTTAGCAAAACAACATAATGAAAGAACTTTAATTATATCTGACCCAAAAAACTCTATTTAACTATTAAATCTTTATAAAAGATGTGAATATTTTGTTTTCGAGTGATTGCAAAATGTGGTATCGGTAAGTCAATTGTTTTATTTTGCTCCACTTTAGTATCGGCCCTATATTTATGTTCAATATACTTCAAAAGCAATATTGTTACTAGGAATATCTCATCTTAATAAAAAAAAATGTAGACATACGCAATACTTTTGTTGTAATATGACTTAATGAAAATTAATGAATATTTATAAATTACACCTTTAATCACTAAATTAAATCAACCAAACAGTTATTCGATTGTGACATGTAAGGCTAACTTATCGCGTTATTACTTAATAAAACCTAACTATTAATTTACAATATATCGTTATAAAAAATAAACTTTAATTAATGTCATTTATCATGAAGTTATTTAGCAAAAAAAATTATGGCACTTTGGTTTTTACACTAAGTGTTTTTGCCGCCTTGTTGGCAAGTGTTAATCCTAGGCAAATCTATGCGCAAGATACCTCAAGCTTGGAATTATCAGTATTAAGTAAATCACAAACTTCGCATTCTAATCAAGGCTTAACAAAAGAGGATATCGGGAATATATTTGTTCTATCAGCTCCGTTTCTCAACAGCACAGCAATTCAGCATGAGTATGCCTATGTTAACGAAACTTTAACATTCGTTAATCGGGAATATCGGAATATAGCAAACTCTAGAAAAATAGCCCAAAAAAACTTTCAATTAAGTGATAAGGCTGAAGAAAATTATTTAATAAAATTAAAGTTACAATCTAAATTACTAAATTTTATTGATAGCTATAACACTAAAACAAAAGAAGTGTTGGATTTAGTTTCTATGAAAGTTAAAGTACTTAGTGATGCTATAAATTCAAGAAAAAGTGCGCAAGAAGAGCTAGATAGCTATAAAGATATATTTAGGGAAAAGTTTAAGCTAGATCAGGTTAAGGATATAGAGGCAAAATTAGAAGAGTCTATGAAAACTTTTTCAGACGAGGTTATTGCGGATTTTTCAAGTAAGAACAAAACTAGTGAGTTTAACAAGTTTACGCATTTAGCAAATGCTAATGAATCCAAATTTGCAGATTTGTCTTATTCCTGGAATCAAGCTCTTGATAATGATATAGAAGATTTTAACGGTTGGCTAAAAGAACAATATAGCCAATTTAAGGGAAAGGGATGGGGGAGCCATTTAAAACCTACATTTAACAAATGGCTTAAAAGGCCTAAAAAAACTAGAAGTAGATCTGAAGCAGAAAAAATGCTGGCAGAAATTACAGCAAAGCCCAATTCTAATGGTTTTGATACAAATGAAATTAAGCTAGAGTTAGCTTATCATGTATACAATGAGCATAATATTAAATCAAGGGATATAAAAGCAGATATTGAAAATCTTAATAAACTAAAGTTAAAAGTTGAAAATCTTGAGATTATTGAAGAAACTCACGCTAACAACTCTATACCTTCAGCAATAATCAATTTAAGGTTTTTTGAGAAAGAGGGCGCCCTTTATTCTGAGTTAAACGAAATTGCAGCGTTGGATTGTGATGATTTTGCTGGGTTACAAGAATGTGAGGTTGTTAAAAACAGGGCGCGAAGTATTCTTGAACAACATGAAGATGAAAATAATGATGCATGGCGAAAATTAGTGGAAGCTACCAAAGACATTAAAGAAAAAGTTGTTTCTTTAATATCTGAAAAAGATGTTGAGCAGATAAATTCCTTTGTTGAAAATTTAAAAGAACAAACAACTTTTCAAAACGATAATGCTGTTGAAGTTATCTTGCCTGATCTTAAGGGGGCTAAAGATGAATATAAAGAGAAGTTAAAGTTGACGCAAGAATCCAAGATAAACGATATGGTAGCAACAGGAGTTGCTACTTATAAAGAAAAAAAGTGCTTTAATGAACTTCTCTCTTTAAGCGATCAAAAACTACTACTTGCAAAGCTCGTGGAATTAAAACATGAGAATATCGAAGAATTGTCCGCAGAATTAAACAATTTAAAAGAGCGGGGTTTTGATGATTTACCCAGGGACATGTTAAAAAAATTGATTACCTTTGTTGAACAGCTAGAAAAAGTAGCGTCTAATAAACAAATTAGTTCAGACGGAGATAAAATTAAGGTAATAAAAGAATTAATAGGGTACAAGCCCAAACTTGAGTATAGTCTTGCAAGCCAGGATAAGTTGACCAATAATGCTAAAACCCTAGCTAAAGCTGATGTGGTTGATACTAGGTTGGCGGCAGAGCCTGCTGCTAAGCAAAAAGCAGATAAGGAGAAGTTCAGCAATGCTATAGCTCAGGCTCAGACAGATGTGGTTAATACTAGGTTAGTGGCGGAGGCTGCTGCTAAGCAAAAAGCAGATAAGGAGAAGTTAAGCAACGCTATAAGCCTGGCTAAAACTGATGTGGTTAATACTAGGTTGGCGGCGGAGGCTGCTGCTAAGCAAAAAGCAGATAAGGAGAAGTTCAGCAATGCTATAGCTCAGGCTCAGACAGATGTGGTTAATACTAGGTTGGCGGCGGAGGCTGCTGCTAAGCAAAAAGCAGATAAGGATCAGTTAAGCAACGCTATAAGCCTGGCTAGAACTAATCTGGTTAATACTAGGTTGGCTGATGCTGAAGTGGCTAAGCAAAAAGCAGATAAGGATCAGTTAAGCAACGCTATAAGCAAGGCTAGAACTAATCTGGTTAATACTAGGTTGGCGGCAGGCGCAGTGCCTGAGCAAAAAGTAAATAAGGATAAGTTAAGCACCGCTATAAGCCTGGCTAGAACTAATCTGGTTAATACTAGCTTGGCGGCGGAGGCTGCTGCTAAACAAAAAGCAGATAAGGATCAGTTAAGCAACGCTATAAGCCTGGCTAGAACTAATCTGCTTAATACTAGGTTGGCGGCGGAGGCTGCTGCTAAACAAAAAGCAGATAAGGATCAGTTAAGCAATGCTATAAGTAAGGCTAAAACTAATCTGGTTAATACTAGGTTAGCGGCGGAGGCTGCTGCTAAGCAAAAAGCAAATAAGGAGAAGTTAAGCAATGCTATAAGCCTGGCTAGAACTAATCTGGTTAATACTAGGTTGGCGGCGGAGGCTGCTGCTAAGCAAAAAGCAGATAAGGAGAAGTTAAGCAATGCTATAGCTCAGGCTCAGACAGATGTGGTTAATACTAGGTTGGCGGCGGAGGCTGCTGCTAAGCAAAAAGCAGATAAGGAGAAGTTAAGCAATGCTATAAGTAAGGCTCAGACTGATGTGGTTAATACTAGGTTGGCGGCGGAGGCTGCTGCTAAGCAAAAAGCAGATAAGGATCAGTTAAGCAACGCTATAAGCCTGGCTCAGACAGATGTGGTTAATACTAGGTTGGCGGCGGAGGCTGCTGCTAAGCAAAAAGCAGATAAGGAGAAGTTCAGCAATGCTATAGCTCAGGCTCAGACAGATGTGTTTAATACTAGGTTGGCGGCGGAGGCTGCTGCTAAGCAAAAAGCAGATAAGGAGAAGTTCAGCAATGCTATAGCTCAGGCTCAGACTGATGTGGTTAATACTAGGTTAGTGGCGGAGGCTGCTGCTAAGCAAAAAGCAGATAAGGAGAAGTTAAGCAACGCTATAAGCCTGGCTAAAACTGATGTGGTTAATACTAGGTTGGCGGCGGAGGCGGTGGCTAAGCAAAAAGCAGATAAGGAGAAGTTAAGCAATGCTATAGCTCAGGCTCAGACTGATGTGGTTAATACTAGGTTGGCGGCAGAGGCTAAGCAAAAAGCAGATAAGGAGAAGTTAAGCAATGCTATAGCTCAGGCTCAGACTAATGTGGTTAATACTAGGTTAGCGGCGGAGGCTGCTGCTAAGCAAAAAGCAGATAAGGAGAAGTTAAGCAATGCTATAGCTCAGGCTCAGACTGATGTGGTTAATACTAGGTTAGCGGCGGAGGCTGCTGCTAAGCAAAAAGCAGATAAGGAGAAGTTAAGCAATGCTATAGCTCAGGCTCAGACTAATGTGGTTAATACTAGGTTAGCAGCGGAGGCGGTGGCTAAGCAAAAAGCAGATAAGGAGAAGTTAAGCAATGCTATAGCTCAGGCTCAGACTGATGTGGTTGATACTAGGTTGGCGGCAGAGGCTGCTGCTAAGCAAAAAGCAGATAAGGAGAAGTTAAGCAATGCTATAGCTCAGGCTCAGACTCAGACTAATGTGGTTAATACTAGGTTAGCGGCGGAGGCTGCTGCTAAGCAAAAAGCAAATAAGGATAAGTTCAGCAATGCTA
>JAIOYM010000012.1 GCA_021741085.1 Rickettsiaceae bacterium | reverse complement strand
TGCCATTGCGGCTAAACCTCTTGCACCATCTACTGCTGTAGAATCGCCACCATCAACTGCCATTGCGGCTAAACCTCTTGCACCATCTACTGCTGTAGAATCGCCACCATCAACTGCCAAATATGCCTCCGGTGCAATATCTGCCCCAGCAACATCCTCCACCACCTCTAAAGTAGCGCCACGATCTAACAGCAACTGTGCAATTTCTTCATTACCCCCTTCTAAAGCTACGCCTAAAGCCGTATAACCCATAGCATTTCTAGTATTTACATCAGCGCCATTAGCTAACAACAATTTAGCTATATCTACATTTCCACTTTTAGCGGCATGCATAAGAGCTGTTACCCCATTTTCATCTCCTACATTTACATCAGCGCCATTAGCTAACAACAATTTAGCTATATCTACATTTCCACTTTTAGCGGCATATATAAGAGCAGTTGCCTTAGATTTACTTTCTGCATTTACATCAGCGCCATTAGCTAACAACAATTTAGCTATGTCTACATTTCCATTGTTAGCGGCATTCATAAGAGCTGTTGCCCCATATTTATTCTCTGCATTTACATCAACGCCATTAGCTAACAACAATTTAGCTATATCTACATTTCCACTTTTAGCGGCATGCATAAGAGCTGTTGCCTTAGATTTACTTTCTGCATTTACATCAGCGCCATTAGCTAACAACAATTTAGCTATGTCTACATTTCCATAGCCAGCGGCATGCATAAGAGCTGTTGCCCCATTTTCATCTCCTACATTTACATCAGCGCCATTAGCTAACAACAATTTAGCTATGTCTACATTTCCATAGCCAGCGGCATGCATAAGAGCTGTTACCCCATTTTCATCTCCTACATTTACATCAGCGCCATTAGCTAACAACAATTTAGCTATGTTTACATTTCCATAGCCAGCGGCATACATAAGAGCTGTTGCCTTAGATTTACTTTCTGCATTTACATCAGCGCCATTAGCTAACAACAATTTAGCTATGTCTACATTTCCATAGCCAGCGGCATGCATAAGAGCTGTTGCCCCATATTTATTCTCTACATTTACATCAGCGCCATTAGCTAACAACAATTTAGCTATATCTACATTTCCATTTTTAGCGGCATTCATAAGAGCTGTTGCCTTAGATTTACTTTCTGCATTTACATCAGCGCCAGCGGCTAACAACAATTTAGCTATATCTACATTTCCATTTTTAGCGGCATACATAAGTACTGTTACCCCATTTTCATCTCCTTCATTTACATCAGCGCAATTATCTAACAACAATTTAGCTATGTCTACATTTCCACTTTTAGCGGCATGCATAAGAGCTGTTACCCCATTTTCATCTACTACATTTACATCAGCGCGAGCAGCTAACAACAATTTAGCTATATCTACATTTCCACTTTTAGCGGCATGCATAAGAGCCGTTACCCCATTTTCATCTCCTTCATTTACATAAGCGCCATTAGCTAACAACAATTTAGCTATGTTTACATTTCCACTTTCAGCGGCATACATAAGAGCTGTTACACCATTTTCATCTTCTGCACCTTCATAAGCGCCATTATCTAACAACAATTTAGCTATATCTACATTTCCACTTTTAGCGGCATATATAAGAGCAGTTGCCTTATATGTATTTTCTGCATTTACATCAGCGCCATTAGCTAACAACAATTTAGCTATATCTACATTTCCACTGTTAGCGGCATATATAAGAGCAGTTGACTTATATTTATTTTCTGCATTTACATCAGCGCCATTATCTAACAACAATTTAGCTATGTCTACATTTCCAAGGGTAACGGCATGCATAAGAGCTGTTACCCCATTTTCATCTCCTAAATTTACATCAGCGCGAGCAGCTAACAACAATTTAGCTATGTCTACATTTCCAAGGGTAATGGCATGCATAAGAGCTGTTACCCCATTTTCATCTCCTAAATTTACATCAGCGCCATTAGCTAACAACAATTTAGCTATGTCTACATTTCCACTTTTAGCGGCAGACATAAGAGCCGTTACCCCATTTTTATCTCCTACATTTACACCAGCGCCATTAGCTAACAATAATGTAGCTATATCTACATCGCCAAGGACAGCGGCATTCAGAAGAGCTGTTGCCCCATTTTCATCTCCTACATTTACATCAGCGCCATTAGCTAACAACAATTTAGCTATGTCTACATTTCCATAGCCAGCGGCATACATAAAAGCTGTTACCCCATTTTCATCTCCTGCATTTACATCAGCGCCAGTGGCTAAGAGCGATGCAACTTTTTCTAAAGCGCCACTTGTAACAGCGGCAAATAATAATCTAGTCATTTCCTTCATATCTTCTGGCATAATGTTCTCCTGATTTATTTGTTAGAAATTGTTTTTCGTTAAGCAAAATTAATTTGCTATTTAATCAAACTTGTTTAATTTATATTAACTATACATGATTAACGTACTTAGTTTTATATATTAACTATAGTTAATGTATCTTACAAAATAACACTCAAAAAACTTCAAGTCAACAAATATAATTAACTAGAAGCAATAAAATGTATGTTGTTCTTTTAAGGTGTTTGCGCTAAAAATCTTAGAAAGAGTCAATACGAAAAAGTGTAATGATGCCACAAAATTCAAGAGAAGGGTTTAAAATCAAGATGTTTAAAATAGTTTGAGGTTGGGCGCGTAAAGATGGAGAAAATGGATGGGAGGGGCTTAATTTGTAGGGGAATGTTGGAGTGTGGGGAGATAGGCGATGAATTTGTGGGGATGTGTTGGGATGAGGGGCCTTTTAAGAAGGTGGCAAAATCCTCTAGCGGTAATGTGATAGCGTCATTGCGAGCTTGCAAAGCGTGGCAATCCAGGATAAATGACTCTTCTACATACATATTAAAAAAGAAAGAAGTTAATAACTGGATCACCACGCTCCTGCGCAAGCTTAGCCAAGCAGCCGAACTACCGTATTATCAAACCAAGGCTAGAGCAAAACATTATTTTCGTATACCTCCTTTGCCAAGGCAAAGAGCGTGATGACGCTAAAGCATGACTTTCCAGGCATTCAAGCGATTCTAATATAAAAGAAGTAGCAACATCCTCTAGCGGTAATGTGATAGAGTCATTGCGAGCCTGGGGAGCGTGGCAATCCAGGATAAACAACTCGTTAATATATATATATTTAACTTCCGCATAGGTTTGTATTCACCCATAAGTCCATATTGTGTAATATTTTATACCTAAAGTTACTAATTTTTATTGACAAATGTTTAAAGTTGTATTAACATAAATTGTAATAAATTTAAAATTAAATCCCTTATTAGAATAAACCTAAATTTAAAATCAAATCAAATTAAAATGGTAAACAATATGAAAAAAGGACCACAAGAAGTATTAGATAAAAAGTTATTAGAGCTAGCTACTGATGGAGACTTAGTTGGTATAAGGCAGATTTTGCAAGATCCAGATATTAACGTAAATGCTACAAACGAAAGGGGCTACACAGCTTTAATGCTTGCTTCTGAAAGAAGTTATCCAGAGGTTGTTAGAGAATTATTAGAACATGGTGCTGAAACAGAGTTATCAAATAGCTATGGAGAAACAGCTTTGATGATGGCTTCTGGGTTTTTCAGTTTAGGAATTATTCCTTTTAGAGAAGGTCGGGTAGAGGTTGTTAGAGAATTATTAAATCATGGCGCTGACATTGAAGAAGCCATAATTGATAATGCTTTGTTTTTTGCTGCAAAGAGGAGTACTTCACTAGAAATTGTTCTTGAATTATTAGATCGTGGTGCCGACGCTGATGCTCTAGATGTATCAATATTCTGTCTTGCCGAATATTTACGTACACACGAAATTGTTAACATGTTACGTGAAAGTTTAACAAAAAAAGAAGAACAGGGCGGTGGCGCAGACTTTGGTGATAGTGAAGATGAATCTGATAGTGAAGAAGATAGTACTATTGCCGACGAAGAAGATAGGAGAGCAGAACACACAGCTCCTTCCTCTGGCGATAGTGACGATGAAGATGACGGTACAGAAACTTCTGTAGAAGGGGGAGCTGGCGGAGCAGAACACACAGCTCCTTCCTCTGGCGATAGTGACGATGAAGCTTCGGCCCCGTGCTTACCATCTACAGCAGCTGTTATTTTAACTGCAACAGTTTTAGCAGTACCTGTAGTGGCTGTTGCCTTAGCAAATCAAGATATTACTTCCTTAGTTATCTGGGGTGAAGAGATTTTAGGGAATGCCGCTGAAGCTGTTGGTGAAGTTCTTTGCATGCTAGGAGCAAACGGCTCATGTGGAGGTTCACTATTATAAAAACTTTGTAATTGTTTAACTTTGTTTGTTTAAGCAAACTAGATATATCTCATTGGACGATTTTCTACTAGCCTCAGGTTTAAAATAAACTACCTTTTGGTATTTTTGCCTGAGTTTTCTTACAAAAGCTTCTTCTTCAGAACCATGAAAAATTTTTAAAACCATATGCCCACCTTTGGATAAAAAACTATCAGCAATATCATCTGCAGCTTCGCATAAATTTATAATACGCAAATGATCAACACCTCTATCACCAGTAGTATTTGGCGCCATATCGCTTAACACCACATTGCATTTACTATTAGGTAAATGTTGCTTTATAATGTCATTAATATTTTCAGCAAATATATCAGCTATAAGGCCTATGGCACCAGAGATCTCATTAGTTTCTAATAAATCTATACCTACTACATTATCAAAAGCTTCATTAGCAGTATATTCTAATGCAACTTGTGTCCAACTACCAGGGGCAGAACCCAAATCTAAAACATATTGCCCAGTTTTAAAAATTCTATATTTTTTTTGAATAGCTATAAGCTTAAATGCTGCTCGGCTAAAATAGCCTTGTTCTTTTGCCCCAATAGTATATCTATCCTTAGCTTGACGCTTAAGCCAAAGCTGTGAAGATAAACTATGTTTTTTATCAAAGCGCATTTACTAGACTCCTAGAATTTTTTATAATTTTAGCATAATCATCTAGCACGTAATTAACAAATGCTATTTCTTGATCACTTAACATATTAGCAGCAATATTAGTAAATTCATTTACTACGACTTTTATCGGCGTACCTTCAATATAATTTAGCTCGCAAAGACCACAAGCAATTACTGATATCAAAACTACATTATTATGATCCCACTGTTTGTTCGAAGTTAGATATTTTTTTATAATATCTTCGATTTGAGTTTTATATTGAGTGATATTGTTTGTAAGCAACTGAAAAAAGCCTTTGTTGATTTGCTCAGGATAATCATTCGCTAACTCTTCATCCTCCATTATATAATCGTGGCGCTTTTTATGAAAAGAAAATAGCCAATCCAGGAATTTGTCATTACTTTGATCAGAAGATATAGTAGTTGCATAATAAAATTGCACAGCTGCTATTCTGGCAATAGTTTTACTTGTAATTGGCTTTACAACATCCTCTGTAGATTGATATGCATTAATATTATTGAACATATATAAAATTTATTGAAATACTAAAATTCTGATAGTTTAAAATTTTTCCAATTTATTTTGATTAAATTAATTTTTATCAAAGAAATAATATAACTAATACCAGCAACTAGCAAGACCGTAAAAGTAAATAATAATTTACCAATTAAAAAGGAACTGTCAAAATAACTGTGTAATAAAATTTTTGCCCCAAATAAGACAGCCATAATAATTATATTAGATAAAAGCAATTTAAAGAAAAATAAGATAGATATGATCATCTTACTAGTAACATTGGCTTGATAATAAAATAATATTATTCCTAAATTAATCCATGCTGCTATTGCAGAAGCTACTGCTATACCAACTTCTCCTATAAAATGTATCAATATATAATTGAGCACGGTATTTATTATAATAGAGTATAATGTTACACGCATTACTATATTAGCTTCACCTCTTGAATATAGTAGGGTTATAAAAATTTTAACCAAACTAAATGCCGGCAATGCAACACTGAACCAGAACAAAATATTAGCTACACGCATGGTTTCTTCAAGGCCAAAATTACCCCTCTGGTATATTATTTGAACAAATTCTGAGCACATAAACATTAAAACTATTGCGCATGGAAATGTTAAGATTAAAGCCAACCTTATTATAGCGCTTTGTAAATTTTGCACGTGAACATCGCTACTAGTTTTGTATAATTTTGAAAGATTTGGTAGTAATACAGTGCTAAATGTAGTGGCAAATATTGACAATGGTAATTGATAGATTCTTTCAGCATAGCTTATCACAGCAATAGCACCAGAAATAGAACTAGCTATTATTTGAGAAATAAATATATTTAATTGCGTAGTGCTATAGCTTATTATAGCTGGCACCAATCTTTTTAACAGCAAAGGTACTTCTTCATCATGGGAATTTATAACCCAAACGAAACTGAAATTTATTTTATGTAAATTATAAGTAAGCATTAATAATTGAAATATACCGCCTAAAATAACTCCTAATGCTATAGCTATTTCAGGGCTAAAAAATTTAAAATGAGTAACAAATATAGTAAATGCTATTATAGTAATATTGAAAATAATTTGATTTAAAGAAAAGCTAGCAAATTTATCTAGAGAATTTAATATTCCACCTATTAAGGCGCAGAGAGACGCAAATATCAAATATGGTAAAGTTATTCTACATAACAGCACAGTTAAAGAAAAATGTTCAATATTTTTGGAGAATCCGGGTGCTATCATAACTACTATCTGGGGCATATAATATTCCATTATAGCAATGAAAAGCAGCAGGAATAGTAATAATAATATAGCTATTTGGTTGGCAAATATATTGGCTCGCTTTTTATCTACTAAATAAATGCTATTAAATATTGGTATAAATACCGAAGATAAAGCGCCTTCTGCAAAAAGTCTTCGAAATAAGTTTGGGAATTTAAAAGCGACTTGCACTGCGTCAGCTGAATTGCTAGCCCCGAAAAAATAAGCCATCATTAATTCTCTAGGAAAGCCAGAAAGTCTTGATAAAAAAGTTCCCAGCGCTACTACGATACTGGATTTTAAGAAGCGATCAATTTGCACAGGACAATAAAAGCTAGGTAAATTTTATAGAAAATCAGGAAATTATACGCCAGTTTTTTATGCAAAAATATATGATATGCAACAAATTTTTTAGCGAAAAAATATAGCAATTTTTTTGAATTTACTAGATTCTTATATTACAAAGTACAGTGTTAAACACTATGTGTTTTTGTATTAACATTATCTATTTAACTATAGACAAATGCTGGCGGGAGCGACGGGACTCGAACCCGCGACCTCCTGCGTGACAGGCAGGCATTCTAACCAACTGAACTACGCCCCCGGTATAAGTATAAACCTAGATGAATATAATCTATAACGCTTTAAAAAAAAATGCAACCAGAAAAATTATAAATTCTAAATAAAAAAATATATTGCAGAATTTTAGTATCAAAATTATTTACTCATATAACTGAAGTACAGTTTTAATAATGCTGGCGGATTTTATTGAAATTGGCTATAATTAGTTTAATTATTGAATTAGGCAAATTATAAACGCAATATACAATGAAAATTTTTAAGATAATTATACTCCTATTACCCACAATCCTTTCAACGCAATTATATGCAGATAAAATAGTCGCTGTTGTTAACAAGGAGGCTATAACTTTATCGCAAGTAAAAGTGCGACAAAAATTACTCTTGGCATTACAAGGACAAAAAGAAGAAAAATTATTAAATCTTGAACGTATGGCATTAGATAACCTTGTGCAAGAATCTCTTTTTAATCAAGAAGCTGTGAAATATAAGATTTCCGTAGGAGAAAAAGAGATAAATGAGAAAATTCGTGCAATTGAAAAAAGTAGTAATTTTTCTCAAGGGGCTTTCTTTTTTATGTTAGTACAAAAAAATATTAAATTTGACTATTTTAAAGAATTTATCAAAAGCGATTTAACACGCAACATATTGCTACATAACATTATTTCAAGAAAATTAAATAATAAAAAATCGCACTCCGAAAATTTTGTAGAATTAGAAAATTTTATAAAAGGCCTAACTAGCACGAATAATACACAAAGTTCTGCCAACAGCAAATTACAAGATGTAAAATTACAAATAGTAGTTTTTAGTATACCTGCTGATCAAAAAAGTAACTTTGTCCAACTAAAATCATTAAAAACTAAATTAGATGCCAACCCGAAATATGACTTTACAAAAGATCTATTAATTAAAGGTATCAAGTGGGAAAAAGTAGAGAAAAATTTAAATGATTTTGATGTAGTTTTAAAAACTATTGTGAATGATTTGAAAGTAGGTAAGACAAGTAACATTATTCAACATAATGACGAATTAAAAATTATATTATTGCTAGAAAGTAATATAAATCAATTAATTGAGCAATATCAAGAATTCGCAGCCAGTGTTTTATATAGCAGAAAGTCTTCAGTGCAAGCTCAGAAATATCTAGATCAGATTAAAAGAAAAGCATATATAAGAATATTTGCAAAAGATTTGGTAAACTAGGGTAAAATTTTAAGCTTTAGCTAAATGAATATTTAACCATGGAATCATGACACGGGAATTTTTGTAGTACTGAGATTATTGACACGCAAAGAGTATGTTAAATTTCCTCCGAATCCAACTACTACCAACTCTTGTTTAATATTCTTCTGCTAAAGAGCTTAGATGTAGCTTACGTAGTTTTACTGCCAAGCTTTTTTGTTGCTAAGTAAAATATGCAAAACTAATTCTAGTGTACTAAGTTTACTTTTACTTATCCTAAGTAGACTTCCTGCTATTATGCAAGACAATATTCTGCATTAGAGAACCACTCACTCCCTTAAACCTCATTATAAATTATTTCAGTTTTTATCGTGTCGTGGTAAAAAATTTTAAAAACTCTACATATATTACATTTAACATGCATATAATTCTTGTGCTACATATCGTTATTTGTTAACTTATAGTAAAGATTATTTAACTATTTATTAAGCCCCCCCTAATAAGACGATTATTTTAGCCAATGATAATACCGACCGGATATTCTTATAAATACTCACATCCGATTTACTTAAGAACCATAGCAAAAATCTTTGGTATCAAAGCAATGGATATAAAAAAAGCTAAAATTCTAGAGATAGGATCTAAAATAGGTATGAATATATTACCTATGGCTTTTGCTTATCCAGAGGCAAAATTTATAGGTATAGAATATTCTGAAGATAATTTAAATTTAGCAAAATCTGCAGCTAAAGAACTTTCGTTAACCAATGTAGAATTTAAAAAAACAGAGGAAATTAATTTAAAAGAGTACAAAGGGAAATTTGACTATATAATATCCCACGAAATTTTTTCAGAAATAGAAAGCAAAGATCAAGAGTTTTTATTGAAATTTGTAGCTTCATCCCTTAAAGATACAGGTGTATCCTATTTATACTTTGATGTTTGGCCAGGATGTTTTGATAAAAAGCTATTAAACGATATGTTGAGATATCACACCAGCATGCTTAAGAAAGACGAAGATAAAATTTTGCAATGCAGAAATTTATTTAATTTTTTTGAGAACTCTCTTGCAAATTCCTCCCATCCTTATCAGGTTTATTTGGAAAATTTACAAGAAAATACCAATACTCTAAGCGACAAGGAGTTTTTTGCCTCTTTTTTAGAGAGGGAATTAAAAAACCCATGTTACTTTTTTGAGTTTATAAATAAAATCTCTAAAGTTGATTTGCACTATTTAGCTGAGAGTTTTTTACCAGCAGCTAGCCTAAGTAACTTGCCTAAAAATATAGCTAAAGAATTAACTACTTTAGAGGATAAAAATCAAATACAACAATATATAGATTTTATAACTTCTCGTAAATCTAGATCTGCGATTCTATGTAAAAAAACTGTTGATACTAATTTGGGGATTAACTCTTCAGCTTTTAAAGATTTTTATTTTACTTCTGCGCTAGTCGCAGAAACAAAATTTGAAGATATAGACATAAAAGATCAAAAGCAAACTATTACTTTTTATAATTTTTATGAACCATCTATAAAGTTCAATATTAAATCACCAAGAATGAAAGCCATAATGTACAGCTTAATTGCTAATCCATCAAAGCAATTTAGTTTAGAAGAGCTGGTAATGGAAGCAGCAAAAAAACTTAAAACAAAAAAACCAGAGTTAATTAAAGAAAAATTCTTAGCTAATGTTGAGAATATGGTTTTTTGCGGCTATGTAAATGCAGTTAGCGATAAATTTAGTACACAAATCATTGATTTAAAAACTCTGCAGAAGCCTAAAATACTTCCTATAGCGAAATATCAAGTTGAAATATTAGAGCAAAATTTAGTGACTACTAATACTCATGATATGATACAACTGGACCATATTGAGCAAAATATTATTAAATTAATGGACGGAATAAATGACAAAGCAAAAATTATTTCCGAAGTAATTGACAAAATAAATAATGGTGAATTTAAATTACGGGCGGAAGAAGAATTCTCAGACAGCAACATAAATAAAGAGAAAGTTGCTCTCCAAAACCTAGATTATATTGTTGCCGAACACCTAGATTATACAATAAATAAATTTTATACGTTAGGCTTGCTCATTTAATCTAATAAAATAGAAAATATTGATTGCTTGTTCGAAGTTTTTATTCTATATTATTATTTATCAATCGTTATTTCACTAAATATTTGAGTTATTGTGGCAGCAAGTAAAAAAAGTTTATTGGTAAAAATGCTAAGTACAGCGGGCACAGGTACATTTTTTGTGGCCAAACGTAATCCTAAAACCAAAACAGAGAAATTACACTTTAATAAATACGACCCTAAAATAAGGAAACACGTAGAGTTTAAAGAAGTAAAATTAAAATAGATTAGAATAAAATTTCACTTATGGCAGTAAAAATTCGTTTATCTAGAGGTGGACGTAAAAAGCGTCCTTTCTACAAAATAGTTGCAGCTTCAGCTCTTGTACCTAGAGATGGAAAATTTCTTGAAAAATTAGGTACATATAATCCTTTATTGGGTAAAGATGATAAAAACAGAGTGGTTTTGAACTCCGAGCGTATTTCATATTGGCTAACAAATGGAGCTCAGCCTACAGAGGTTGTAGCAAAGTTTATTTCAAAGGCTGGAATAGAACTTCCTTCTTTTGTTGCAAAAAAACTTGAGCTTAAATTGAAGTCTAGGAAACCTGCTGCTAAAAAAACAGTTGCTGCATCTTAGATCCTCCATTTCTTTTTACTAAACACCCTACAAAAACTTTTATCCACAAACACCAGATTAAATTGCACCTGGTGTTTATTTTCTTGAAAATAATTTAAGTCTAAATAAAAACTAATTTCGGTAGTTAAGTTTGCCTATTTTGAGATTTCATTCAACTTTTTCTAAAATTCAACTTATAATTAATTTTGATTGTATACACTATAAATTTAGTAGATTAGTTATTTTACAATTATTATGAGTAAAAACTAATTTCTAACTAAATTCAAAAAGTATATTTTTATGAACTCAAACAATGATAATGAAGACAAAAACCTTACCGCTCAAGTTAGAAGCAACAGAAATAATAAAAATAAATCTTTAATAACTTCAAACGAGATTTTAGCTTCTTTAACTAAAGGCAAACTACAAACTACTAAATATCTAATAAAAAAAGAAGGTGCTGATTTAAATTCCACCAACGTCAATGGTGACAGCGCCCTACATATAGTTTTGAATGATACTTTGAATTTTAGCAAAGGCGATTTCAACAGTCCAACTGGAATAAAGAGAACAAAGCTAGAAATAGTAAAATTATTATTAGCCAATGGTGCTGACATAAATTTAGCCAATAATGACGGAGAAACTCCTTTGGACATTATAGCTAAAAATGAAAAAATCATGCAATTATTAATTGACACCTCTATAAAAATTGGAAAACTTAACGTAGCAAAACTTTTAATTGAAAAAGGTGCAGATTTAGACATAAAAGATGAAAATGGCAATACTTATTTGCATATTGCTGCATTGAACGGGCGTCTGAAAACAGTAGAGTTTTTATTAGAAAATAACGCTGATAAGGATGTGCAAAATAACATTAACCAGACTCCTTTACATATTTCTGTTTTAAAAGGTTTTGCTAAAATAGTAAAATTACTGGTTGAAAAAAGTGCAAATGTAAATTTAGTCAATAACGATGGAAAAACTCCTCTTGATATTGCTAATGGTAAAAAAAATACAAAAATCTTACAGTTATTAGCGCCAGAACAAAGTAATGGTTTTAAAGACTCGGATATTATCGACGAGAGTGGTAAAGATAATGCTAATGATATAAATACTGATGGTGAAGTTGCGCATAGTGGATATTGTTGTGAGATTTTTTAATTTAAGCAACGGGAATATAAATTTATCTCAGCTTTCCACGTAAAGTAAAGGGGCGCAGCAAAAATCATGTATTAGTGTTATTGCGCTCTTTTTAGCACAAAGGGCTCATACTAAATCGTACTTTACCCTCAAGATAGCGCCATAAGAATACTTTGTTAGACTTTGTGAGCTTGAGAGTACATGGCAATCGGTTAATCATAATTCTTAAGAATCAGATTATAACATCGATCCGCCACATGCTGAATTAACACCAAGCATACAACCAACAGCTTCAACAGTAATTTCAGCCATATCTTCAAGTCTATTCACAACATCACCAGCTATAGCTCTAATAGTATCACCATCTACTGTAGCTATAGCACCGGCTACCACGGGTACGGCTACGACTGCAGCAACAATTGCGGCAGCGCCAAAAGGAAAGGCGGAGCCTGAGCTTTTACCAGAGCCGCCTTGTATGTCATCAATAGCGACAGGAGCTGGCGGTGCAAAATCTACTGCAGCAGAATCACCGTCATCAATTGCCATTGAAGCTACATCTCTTACTATTTCTTCAGTTACAGCTGCACCACCTTCTTCTTGAGTCCTAAATTGCTTATCAACCATATCCCACTCTTCTTCATTAGCCTCAACCTCTTCATTCAGCCAATCATTGGTATCATTAATAGCCATAGATCCTTGGGGCGCAAAATCTACTGCAGCAGAATCACCGTCATCAATTGCCATGGAAGCTACACCTCTTACTACTTCTTCAGCTACAGCTGCACCACCTTCTTCTTGAGCCCTAAATTGCTTATCAACCATATCCCACTCTTCTTCGGTTGCTCCCACCTCTTCATTCAGCCAATCATCGTTATCATTAATAGCCATAGATCCTGGCAGCGTAACATCTATCCTAGCAACTTCCTCCGTTGTTTCGAGAGTAGCACCACGTTCTAAAAGCAACTGTACAATTTCTTCATAACCTCTTTCTAAAGCTATAGTTAAAGCTGTATAACCCATACCATTTGTAGCATTTATATCGACTCCTGGATTTGACAAAAAATCTCTTAATGCACTTAAATTCCGATATTCAACTAGATTAAATAATATAGTATCGAATAATATAGTGTCGAAATCTGATGATTCTTGTTTCTCTTTCATATAGTTGCTTTTAATAATTTATATTAATTTTTTACAATGTTTAATTCAAATTCTTATTGCTTTTATCCTTAATTCAATATAATTTATTCTTGGATATTTGTAAATACTAATATTTAATTGTAGGTGTATACATTTCACACTATTTAGTTATAAAATTGTTAAAAATAATTAATATAGTTGATGTAATGCAGATGGTGTAAATTAACCCCTAAAAGAAATCAAAAATTGAGAGATGAGTTTATGTTAACTATATCAAAAATTGAAAAAGACAGGTTGGTGTTTTTGGATGAATCTGGTAGGAAGAAAAAACCTTAGTACAAGACTTATGGGATTAAGTATTGTGTACGCTTTTATTTCTTGTATCATAAAAATAACCGCAGCTTTTCTTTATGGAAAATATTTAAATTTATCGTATTATTATTTGCAGCTTTATCAACAACTATTTGATTATATGAGGAAATTTTATGATAAACTCTATTTAATATTATGAAGATAAAAAGCCCAAAATGAGTATCAAAAACTATTTTAATGGTACCATAAAAGCATGGGGGATTGTCCAAGATTGGCAAAAACGTGTTGTAAGGCAATTTGATGTTAGGAAGAAATAATCATGTTAACTTTAAATAATATTGCTGTCATAGGTTCTTCAGGAGGTATTGGGCAAGCTTTTGTCAATATTTTATCCCGGCAATATTCCAATGCTAATATATATCCATTTTCTCGCACAGGGGGATATCGGATTGATTATGCAAGCGAAGATTCTATCGCTGAAGCAGCGAACATTGCATCCAATACAGGTCCACTTGATCTTGTCATTGTTGCTAATGGCATGCTGCATAGCAAAGAAATTATGCCGGAAAAATCCATAAAAGAGCTTGCCAGACACAAGTTTCAGCAGTTGTTTGAAGTCAATACAATCGTTCCCTCTTTGATTGCAAAACATTTTTTGCCTCATTTAAATCGTGATTATCCTTCCATATTTGCAGCACTTTCTGCTCGTGTAGGCAGCATATCTGACAATGAATTAGGTGGATGGTATGCATACCGAGCCTCAAAAGCCGCTCTCAATATGATTATAAAAAATGCGGCCATTGAAATTGGCAGGCGTAATAAAAATGCAATCATCGTAGGCCTTCACCCAGGAACTGTGGATACGGATTTATCAAAACCTTTTCACAAAAATGTACCTGTTGAGCAATTATTAACACCTAATCAATCAGCAGAAAAACTCCTAGAAGTTTTGACATCATTCACATCTGCTCAAAGCGGTAAATGTTTTGCTTGGAATGGACAGGAGATCTTACCATGAATGAAAATACCAGCAAAATTATAGCCATGACATGGTGCAAAAAAATCTCTTTTGATGTTATTCACAAAACAATAAAAAAACAAATGATGTTTGATTTTTAGGATAACTAGAAATGATGAAAATTTTATTAACCTTTGTTATTATAGGAGCCATCATTATGAATGTTAACGATGCCATTTCTTCTGAGAAGAAGATTGAAGAAATTGCGTATAATTTTTCTTTTATTTCTCTTAATGAGAATAAAAAACTTAGCCTTGGGGATTTCAAGGGCAAAGTCATTGTAATTGTTAATACCGCCTCCAAATGTGGTTTTACATCACAATACGCTGATCTTGAAAAAATTTATCAAGAGTATAAGGATAAAGGGCTAGTTATTATTGGCGTGCCCAGTAATAATTTTGGTGGCCAAGAACCAGGAAGTAATGAGGGGATTGCAACTTTTTGTCAACTGAATTATGGGGTCACATTTCCTATGACTCAAAAGGAAAAAGTTTCTGGAGAAGAAGCCCACCCCTTTTACAGATGGGCAAAAAAGACATTAGGGTTTGGAACGGCACCCAAATGGAATTTCCACAAATATCTTATTAATCGCAAAGGTAAGCTGATTGATTATTTTCATTCAACTACATCCCTTCAAAGTGATCGTTTTAAAGCAGCCATTGAAAATGCTTTAGCTGAACATAATGAGAAAGACCATTCATGAGCATACTTCGTTTCATTTTTTGGGATCAATTATCCATTTCTATATCGTCATTAAGAGATGTTCAGCCAAGGGATACTGTTTTAATGTGTGAATTGCGGGATGAGGTAACACGTGTTAAGCATCATCCTAAGAAAATTGCATTATGGTTTTCAGCCATGCGTCATTTTGCTGAAGAGTTAATCAACAAAGGGATTAATGTTCGGTACGTTGATTTTAATGACACTTTGAATACACATAATCTGGATCAAGAAGTCAAACGAGCTGTTCATAGTCTTTCCATTAAAAAAATTATTGTAACAGAGCCTGGAGAATATCATTATAAAAAAACAATGGAATCATGGAGAAAATCTTTAGCTGTAGATTTAGAAATTCGAACAGATGATCGTTTTTTATGCAGTATAGAAGAGTTTAAAAAATGGTCTGACACTAAAAAAGTACTAAGAATGGAGTACTTTTATCGTAATATTCGAAAAAAGTATAATATCTTAATGGAACCAGAGGGGCAGCCTACAGGAGGTCTTTGGAACTATGATAAAGATAATCGCCAACCCCCATCTTCGAATATCATTCCAATAAAACGTATAAGTCACAAAAAATCAGAAATTTTAAAAAATGTTTTAGAGTTGGTGCGCAATAATTTTAACGATCATTTTGGTGATTTAGATCCATTTTACTATGCCATTACCAAAGATCAAGCCTTAATAGAACTAAATCATTTTATTGATAAAATTTTACCATATTTTGGTGATTACCAAGATGCTATGCTCAAAGATAATGCTTATCTTTATCACTCTCTTTTATCCTCATATATCAATATTGGTCTTTTGCTGCCTCTTGAGGTGTGTCAAAAAGCTGAAGCAGCATATAGACAAGGTAAGGTTTCAATCAATTCAGCTGAAGGTTTTATTCGCCAAATTCTTGGATGGAGAGAATTTATCAGAGGGATTTATTGGCTTAAAATGCCTGGGTATGGTGATCTCAATACTCTTAGTTCTAAGAACCCTCTCCCTAATTTTTACTGGGGAGGAAAAACCCATATGATGTGTGTGTCAGAGGCTGTTTCGCATACAAAAATTCATGCCTATTCCCATCATATTCAACGCCTAATGGTCACAGGAAATTTTGCACTTCTTGCAGGATTAGATGTCAAAGAAGTCCAAGAGTGGTATTTAGCCGTCTATAGTGATGCTTATGAATGGGTTGAAATGCCTAATACTCTTGGTATGGCCCTTTTCGGAGATGGAGGCATTGTTGCGAGTAAGCCTTATGCCGCAAGCGGCCAATACATCAACAAAATGAGTAATTTTTGCAAACAGTGTTACTATGATGTAAAAGATATGACAGGTTCCAAAGCCTGTCCATTTAATGCGTTGTATTGGAATTTTTTACAACACCATCGCGAGTCATTTGAAAAAAATCCTCGCCTTTCTTTTATGTACGCCACATGGGATAAGTTTGAGAACTCCAAAAAAAATGCTATCACGTCCAGGGCTTCTAATATTTTTAAAAAAATGGAAGAAGGAAATCTTTGATGACCCAAAACATTAAAAAACAAAATCTTCCTCAAAAAGTATGCATCGTTTGCAAACGTCCCTTTACCTGGAGAAAAAAATGGGAAAAAGTTTGGGATAACGTTAAATATTGCTCTCATAAGTGTCAAAAGAATAAAAAATCTTCCATGAAAACTCAGGATATGCCATGAAGAAAATAGCCATTATTGGAGTAGGTTTATCAGGTGTTACCTTGGGACAAAAACTTTCACAAAAAGCTGATGTTTGCTGCAGCCGCAGCCGTTCCTGTGATAGCTGGCGCTATAGATACTGATAATATTAGAGCTATAGCTGGTGATGTTTTGAATACTATAGTTGATAATGTTGTGAATAGAATTGGCGATATGGCCGAAGTTGTAGTTGCAGTTGAAACTGCTGCTGGTGTTGGTTGTATGCTTGGTGTTTCTTCATCATGCAGCTGATCGATTTTATAATCTGATTCTTAAGTGGAGTAATCAAAACTTCTCTTGAAATTATAGCAAAGACTTGTTTCTTGTGGATTTTTAGGCTCCTAACAGAGCAGGCGCGCCTGAGTATTCTCTTATTGTGGCCTTTACGAAGGTAAAATATTATTTTCGCACGCTGCCCTTTGCTATGAGCAAAGAGCGCAATGACTCTTGTGCGTTACCGCTAGAGGATGTTGCTTCTTTTTGTATTAGAATTGCCGGAATGCCTGGAAAGTCATAGATTCGTGTCATCACGAGCTAGTGCCTACAAGCACTAGCGTG
>JAIOYM010000011.1 GCA_021741085.1 Rickettsiaceae bacterium | reverse complement strand
CCAATAGCCAAGAGATGCTAGGTCTTACAACAATGGATGCTGTAAGTTTGTATAAGACTTTATCCAATCTTGCCAGAGATAATTATGATTTCGTTGCATTAGAAGCTTCAAGTCATGGTGTTGACCAGGGTAGAATAGGCTTGTTGAAATTTGATGTAGCTATTTTCACTAGTTTTAGCCAAGATCATCTAGACTATCATAAAAATTTAGAGCATTATTATGCCAGTAAGCTCAAATTATTTACCGAACATTTAAAACCACAATCACTTGCTATCATATCACAACAGGTGGCACTTAAAACTAGCATCGAAGATAATTTGACGCAACATAAAATATCTTATATTAATGTCGGTAAAGATAGCTTGTTTTCTACTAAAAATCTTACAAACAAGCAAGAAATTGAACTTGTGCATAACGGGAAAACTTACAAATTTTCTAGCTCAATAATAGGTTCATTTCAATTATCAAATCTAATTCAAGCTGCTTTAGCTGTAGAAAATTGCGGTATTAGTTTGAATGAAATAGTTGAAATTTTACCTCAAATAAAAGCCCCTAAAGGTAGATTGGAAAAGATTACCCAAGAAGATTCAGCTTTTGATGTATTTATAGATTATGCTCATACCCCTGATGCATTAGAATTAACTTTAAAAACACTTAGAACTATTGTTCCTAAAGATGGCAGATTATTAGTATTATTTGGTTGCGGTGGAGATAGAGATAAAGAAAAAAGACCTATTATGGGACAAATAGCATCATCTATTGCAGATGTTGTCATAATAACAGATGACAACCCTAGAAGCGAGAATGCCAAAGAAATTAGAGCACAAATTTTATCGCAAACAAGCAATGCTATAGAGATAGAAGGACGAGAAATTGCCATAGACTTTATAATAAAACATGCAAAGACTGGTGACGTTTTAGTTATTGCAGGAAAAGGACATGAAAATTACCAAATTATTGGAGATAAAAAATATGATTTTAGTGATGAGCTAGAGGTATTAAAATGCATGAAGATCAGAAATTTAAGATGATATGGAATTCTCAAAATTTATCAGAGGCTTTGGGTGTAGATTTAAATCATAAAAATATATCAGCTTCAGAAATTCATATAAACTCAAAAAATGTGACACCAGGAAGTATCTTTTTAGCCTTAAATGGAACAAAAACTGACGGACACAACTACGTAGCTGAAGCTTTGGAAATGGGTGCTGCTGTTGCAATTGTTTCTAAAATTCCAACCGGCATAAATTCAGATAAACTAATATTAGTAGACGATTGCCTAGAAGCGCTCAATTTGATGGCAAAATACAAAAGAACTAGGTCTAAAGCTAAATTTATTGGTATTACGGGAAGTGTAGGTAAAACATCGTTAAAAGAAGCTGCTAAATATGCCTTTACTCCAATGGGTAACACCTTTTCTAGCAGAGGGAATTTTAACAACAATCTCGGTTTATTAATTAATTTAGCCTCTATGCCTGATGATGCAGAATATTGCATTTTTGAACTAGGCATGAATAAAGCGGGTGAGATAAGGATATTAACAAATATTTTATTGCCTGACTTTGTCATAATTAACAATATTCATAACACCCATCAGGTTAATTTCTTTTCCATAAAAGATATAGCTCTAGCAAAAGCTGAAATATTAGAGGGACTAGATGCAAAAACTGGTATAGTTATACTACCAAAAAATAATGAATTCTACTCTTTGCTTAAAGAACAAGCTAAAAAATTAATGCTGAAAAATATATATGATTTTGGTGAAAATGATAATTTTAGTTCTATCAGTTTAATCGAAACAACCGAGACTAAAGCTATTTATAAAAATAATTTATCGAATCATGAGGTGATCGTAAATCACAATAACTTGCCTAATTATCATTTATTAAATTTTGCTCCCATACTATTGATCGGTGATCTGATGGGTCTAAACACAGAAACCATGGCCGAAGGTCTTAAACATTATAAAATTTTTAATGGTAGGGGTAATATAATTCATGTTGAAAAAAATGATTTTTATATCGTTGATGATAGTTATAACTCTAGCCCCTCTTCTCTTGAAGCTTCGATTAAATATTTCTCTAAGCTAAAAGCAAAGCGTAAGATAATATTAATAGGAGATATGCTAGAGCTTGGAAAAATAGAAGTTGAAGAACATGCTAGATTTGTTAATATAATCAAAAATAGTGCTATTGACCTTATTATTACATATGGATCTTTAGCTTCAGAAATTTCAAAAGGCTTAAAGGGGCAAAAGGTTGTATTTCATTGCGATAGCCTTGAAGCTGTTAAAGATATTATAACATCTATCATTAAGCCTAAAGACTACATACTTGTAAAAGCTTCGGCCTCAACAGGATTATCAGAAATAGTCTCATTTTTGGTCTCGTCGCAAATATGAAGATATAACTACATAAAATAATTAAATAATCTATGTTGTTTCTACAATTTCCTGATCCCCTAAGACTAGTGGGAGCATTATTATTACCTACGCTAATATGGATTGGCTTAGGTCGATATTTTGTGAACTTTATGAAAAACTGGCAAAAAAATGGTCAACCTATAAGAGATTTGGGACCAGAGTCTCATAAAAAAAAATCTGGTACACCAACTATGGGCGGGGTTATGCTTGTTTTTAACATAATACTATCCGCGCTAATATTTACAGAAGATTATGGGCCCTATCTTTTATCGGGAATATTTGTATTGCTGATTTTTGGTATTCTAGGTTTTTTAGACGATTTAGCAAAAATCAAAAAAAACAACCATATAGGAATTAGGCCTAGAGGAAAATTACTAATCCAAATATTAGGTAGCTTGGCTATTTTATTAGCGCTAAGAGTTTACGCAGAAAATCACTCTAACTTTGCTATATGGATACCATTTGCACAAAATTTTATACTAAATTTAGGTTATTTATATCCCATATTTGCCTGTATTGTTATAATCGGCTCCTCCAACGCTGTCAATCTTACAGATGGCATAGATGGACTTGCTTCCACTATCACTACAATTAGTTTTAGCGCACTACTTTTAATATGTTTATTAATAGGCGCAAAATTAGGTCACCCTGACTATTTTTTAGATAATTTTTCTTTTGACAGCAGTAAATTATCACAAATAGTTATTTTGTGTTTGGCTACTATAGGTAGTTGCATAGGGTTTTTGTGGTTTAACACTTGCCCGGCAAGAATTTTTATGGGTGACACAGGAAGTTTAGCACTAGGTGCACTTTTTGGAGCTATTGGGGTTATGCTAAATATAGAATTACTAATAGCTCTTATAGGTATTATCTTTGTGATTGAAACATTATCCGTGATTTTACAAGTGGGGTATTTTAAATATACAAGAGGCAAGAGGATATTTTTGATGACGCCAATACATCACCACTTCGAGAAATTAGGTATGCAAGAATCGGAAATTGTTACTAAATTTGCTATTGTAACCTTTATTTCATCAATATTCGCTATTTTGAGCGTTTATTAAATTGAAGCTCAAAATAGTTTTGGGTGCTATCCTAATAAGAATGCTCAGTTTTTGTATGTGGTTTGGCATGAGGTGGTTCAGAGCCATTATTGCTTCCTTGTTTTGACAAAAGACCTTGCTTCTGAAGAGACTTACCCTCTTGTTTACTGATCTCTTTTATACTGCCTTCTATAGCACTTTCTTTTTTTTGAGGTGCTTTTGCGTTTGTTCCAGAAGGCAGGTTTTCTATTGCGCTCTCTATATTTTGTTTTACTAATGCTAGACTATCTTTACCTTTATCTTTACCTTCCCTTATTAGCGTGTTGCGCAATTTTTCTCCCCATTCACCATAAGAATTCAATTCAGTGCTTAAGTTTTTTTTATTAAAAACTTCCTTAGCTGCTTCGTACTCATAATTGTCAATTTCTTGTTCTATTGGTTTTATGCGTGTCAATAATCTGGATTTTTTCAAATCTTCAAGAATCAAATTTTTGTTTGCATCTTTAGAAAATCTTTTTGTTACAAATTCTTCAAACCCCAAACTTTCAATATTAGTATTAATATTTGTTATAGTCTTTCTATACCACTTTTCTTTTAACCACCTTCCAATTCTTGTGAATAGCCCTGGTTTATTTTCTTGCTGTTTAAATTTATCTGTAATTGCTGTTTTTATTTTTATTATTTTTTCATTATCATAATCACCCAAATTATTCAAAAATCTTCTTGCAATATCAAGCTTGTCTTCTTTTATATTGTTTTCTTTGCGCATTTCTTGTCTTTTTAAAAAACCTTTTTTTATTAGATTTTTGTAATCTGTGTTTTCACTTATACCATTATTCTTTACTTTTTGTTTAATAGACGAGTAAACATATTGTAAATCTAGAATCTCGAGCATTCTATTTTTTAAATCTTTTGTCATTTCTACATTCACATTAGGTTCGTTCATTTTGTAGTATATTTTTTGTATTACCTCTCTCTCTGTTGTTATCGGTTCTTTGAATCCTGATTTATAATTTTCATTTTTTTCTATAATGTCTTTTATTTCTTTAGAAACATCCGAGCCATTATTAGTAACCTTTTTTATGTCTTGTATTATATTATCTTTTATATAGTCTTTTTTTATTATGTCCTCCATATCAGTATAATAGAAGGAGTCTTTAGAAATTTTTTCGTTTAACATTTTATCTAAAGCATTTAAAGCATTTAAAGCATTTTCTTTATCAGATTTATCAAAATCTAATTGTATATCTTTTGTAGTTCTTTCCAAAATTTTAAATAATTGTTCGCCAGCCAATCTCGGGTTGTTTAGTAAATTTGGCATTAATTCAGAACCTGGATTACTTTCTTTATTCTTAGACATAATATTACTTCCATAAAGATTTAGTTACTACTAATTAATATCCTAATATCAATTACGCTAATTATTAATATTGATTAATCAATTAAGTTATATCTTATTTGATAGTATTGCAAAATAGCATCATCTCTCTAAATCGATTTAATATATACATAGCGATGATATTGTTGCCCTTACCCTAAATATTTTTGTGTAACTAATTTGCATTTTCGCTACAATGAGTTATAATATTCTAAATTTAGGTTTATTAATTTCTAGATTAGAATGTAGATTAAAGTGAATTTTTAAAAGTAGGAAGAAAAAAGTAGATGTCCGACATTATTGATAATTACGCTAAAAGTCTTTTTAACTCAGCACTATCATCAAACAAGTTAGAAAAAATAAGCTCAGATTTAAAGAACTTTATAGCTTTGATGGATCAAAGTATTGATTTGACAAGATTTTTTTACTCAAAAGCTACTAGTTTTGTTGATAAAAAGTTGGTTATAGAAAAACTAGCGCATAATTTTGACGATATATACACGAGATTTATATTGCTGCTAGCAAAAAATAACCGTGTTAAATTGTTAAAAAAGATTCAGGGTAATTATCAGTTTTATTATAGAATTCAAGCGAATATACAAGCTGTCAAATTAACCTTCGCTAATACACCGCAAAGCTCTGAGTTAGAAAAATTCACTAAGTTACTTAGTGAAACTTATAATAGCGCTATCGAATTAGAAGTAGATGTTGATAGCAAGTTAATAGCCGGCGTAGTTCTCTTGTTGAAAAATAACAATACATTACTAGATCTATCACTTGCTGAGCAAATGAAATCATTAGCAAATAAATAATAACGATAATTATATAAATTAAATTATGAAGTTGAATGTAAAAGAAACAGTAGAAATTATTAGCAAGGAAATAAACAACCTTGGAGCTAATATAGATTATGCAGAGATAGGCACTGTTTTGAGTGTTGGGGATGGCGTAGTAAAGATTTATGGTCTTGATAAAGTTCAAACCGGTGAATTGGTTAAATTTCCTTCCGGCGCACAGGGGCTTGTATTAAATCTTGAAGATAGTAGCGTTGGAGCCGTTGTGCTTGGAGACTACGCTAGCGTAAAGCAAGGAGATAATGTTGTTCGTACAAAGAAAAATTTAGCCATACCTGCGGGTGAAGCTTTATTAGGTAGAGTTGTAGATTGTTTAGGTCAACCTATAGATGGTAAAGGGCCAATAAATTATACCCAAACAAGACCTTTAGAATCACCAGCTCCGGGTATTATAGAACGTAAATCCGTTAATCACTCATTGCAAACAGGAATCAAGGCTATCGATGCTATGATTCCAATAGGAAGAGGCCAAAGAGAATTGATAATAGGAGATAGACAAACTGGTAAAACAACTATAGCCATAGACACCATTATTAACCAAAGAGCTGCTTTTCTTGAGAATAATGAGAAAGAAAAGGTACATTGTATTTACGTAGCTATAGGACAAAAATGCTCTAGTATTGCACAAATAGTCAAGACTTTGGAAGAATGCGGCGCTATGAGCTATACAACAGTAGTTGTAGCAGACGCAGCTTCGTCTGCGGCATTGCAATTTATTGCTCCTTATGCAGGATGCGCTATGGGAGAATATTTCCGTGATAATGGTAAACATTCATTGGTAATTTATGATGATTTGAGTAAACATGCTGTGGCTTATAGGCAGATATCTTTATTACTACGTAGACCACCAGGAAGAGAGGCTTATCCCGGAGATGTATTTTACCTGCACTCCAGACTGTTAGAGCGTGCAACTCAATTATCAGATGCAAATGGAGGTGGTTCTCTAACAGCTTTACCAATTATTGAAACTCAGGCAGGGGATGTCTCGGCTTACATACCTACCAACGTAATTTCTATAACCGATGGGCAAGTATTCTTGCAAGGTGAATTGTTCTATAAAGGTATACGTCCAGCTATTAACGTTGGTATATCTGTTAGTAGAGTTGGATCTAGTGCGCAAATTAAAGCTATGAAACAAGTTGCAGGAACCATAAAGTTAGAATTAGCTCAGTTTCGTGAACTTGAAGCTTTTTCAAAGTTTAGTACCGACTTAGACGTTAACACGCAAAAAATTCTTAATCGCGGTGAGCGTTTAGTGGAAATATTAAAACAAGATCAAAATCATCCTATGGCTGTTGAAGAACAAGTTTTTGTTATTTTCGCAGCTTTAAATGGCTATATAGATGGCATTGCTAAAAATTCAATCAAAGATTTTGAAATAAAACTTATTGAAGAGTTAAAAATTAATGCTCCTAAGTTATTGGAAGAAATTAAATCCGAAAAAAAATTATCCGATAAGCTTTTAGAAAAAATGAAAGAATTTTTGACTGCTTTCACTAAGCAATATAATAATGTTTAATCTTTTGTGTACATAGGAACTAATTTCGTAAGATGAAAAATTTAAAGCAGCTCCGCTCACGAATTAAGGTTATAGCGGATATAAAAAAAACAACCAAGGCTATGCAATTAATAGCCGCATCAAAATTACAACATCTCAAACAAGCGCTTGAAGCTTCAAATATGTCAATGCTATCTAGTTTTGATGCTATAGAAATTTGTTTAACCTTATATAAATATTTAGATATCACTCCTGAAACTTACATCGAAAACTTATTACTTAATCCGCAGTATAACGTTAGTGATAAAAAATTAATTTTATTGATAGCTTCAGATCAGGGTTTATGTGGAACGTATAACCATAATTTATTCAAATTTACTAATAATAAATTTAAGGCAATAAGTGATAATCCTAACAGTGAAACTATAGAATTATTCACTTACGGAAAAAAAGCAGCTGAATTTTCCTTGCGTAATTTCAAGAATCTACCCCAAGAGCATTTTATAGCTACCGAGAAAAACTTAACTAAAAATGCACAGGAATTAACAACAAAGATTTTTGATAAATTCATTTCAGGTAACTTCACTGAAATCGTTATTTACTCTAACCATTTTAAGAATATGTTAGTACAGGAATGCACGGAGCAATTATTAATCAAAAAATTACATAAATTGTATAATCTTAGCCGCGTCACTTTTATACATGAAGGTAAAAATTTGTTGGATAAGGCATTCAAATATTATATTGGAACAACAATATATCATAATTTATTATTTGCAAAGGCTGGAGAAGAAAGCGCCCGCGTTATTTCTATGGATAGCGCATCCAAAAATGCTAATAAAATGATAGATCAATTAACCTTAACTATGAACAGAGCTAGACAATCCATAGTAACAAAGGAATTAATAGAAATTACCACAAGCGCCGAAGCGCTATAAAATTATTTACAAAATAGCATGAGTTTTTTTTCTAAGCTTAAAAATTCCTTCAATAGCATCACTAGTTTAATAGTAGGTCGTAGTATTGACAAAGAAGTTGTTGAAGAAATAGAAGATGCTCTGATTACTGCAGACTTGGGCACAGCTGTCACAGCTAAAATTATAGAAACCCTTAAATTATCTGCAAAAAACAAAAAACTGACTTCAGAAGACGATGCAAAACAGGAATTAGCTGCAATTATTGAAAATATTCTACTAAAAAGTCATAAACAATTCGAGCTAACTAACAACAAACCTGAAATTATCTTGCTGTGCGGTGTTAATGGAAGCGGAAAAACTACCATGGTGGGAAAATTAGCAGCATATTTTAGAAAACAAAATTTAGCAACTACTGTGGGGGCATGCGATACATTTAGGGCAGCTGCCGTTGATCAACTCAGCGTCTGGGCTGAACGTGCTGACTGTAATATTGTCGTAGGAGAACCAAATCAAGATCCAGCAAGTGTTGCATATAAAGCCCTGGAGAAATCAAAATTAGCTAACTCTGATGTCTTGTTACTTGATTCTGCGGGTAGATTAAATAATAAGACTAATCTTATGCAGGAACTGGAAAAAATAATTCGTGTTGTTGAAAAAACTCAAATTATTAAGCATAAAATTTTAGTATTAGACTCTACTGTTGGGCAAAACGCTATAAATCAAGTGCGTGAATTCTCCAAATTCGTTACACTAAACGGTTTAATAGTAAACAAGCTAGATGGAACCGCAAAGGCTGGAACTATAATTAATATAGCCGAAAATTTTAACCTACCTATATATTTTATTGGTGTTGGTGAAGGAATAGATGACATTGAAATCTTTGATCCTAACAAATTTGCTAACTCGTTAATAAAATAAGGGATTGGATTAATTAAGTTTTAAGTTCGGCAATTCAGGATAAACAACTCTTGAATAAAAGTTCAAAAGAAATTGAAAATGATCACTAAGTTTGTTAGTAAGCTCCCTGAAGCTTTAGAACTAATATTAAAGAAGACCAATGTAGTAACTTACTACTTCTCTGCGACTCCTTTTGCCTATGCAAAAGGCAATTCATCATAAAAATCAATGAAAACTAGTATTTAAAAATATCGCTTAAATGATATATACCTGGCTGTGGTTTTTCATTATCAAGCCAATTAATTATTTTAAGCGCTCCTTTCGCAAAGAGTGCTCTATTTAGGGCAATATGTTTTACGGATATAATTTCATCATTACTTGTAAAACAAACTTCATGCTCTCCTGGTATATTTCCACTTCTTCTAGATGTAATTGATATTGTATGAGGATTTCTTATCTCGTTCTTAGCTTCGTAAAGCTCGTAATCTAATTGTTGATTCTGCTTCTTACTTTTGGTGATAGCACCGAATAAATTTAAAGCCGTGCCTGAAGGTTGATCTAATTTCTTGCGATGATGCTGTTCAACTATATCAATATCATATTCCGAATCTAAAATTTTAGCTATATCACGAACTACAACGCTTTGAACATAAGCTCCAAGGCTAGTGTTGGGAGCTATTATTATCGGAGTAAGTTTTGATAATAAATGCAATTCTTGCTGTATGGAGTTTTCATCCCACCCAGTAGTAAGCACTATAAGAGGTTTTGGATTTTTTGTAGCTGCCAATAAAACATTAAGTATGTTTTCTGGTGAAGAGCAATCTATAACGTAATCATTCTGCAAAAAGACTTCACTAATTGGCACATTCTTGTTTTCAGATCTAGTATAAGACAACCCAAGTTGATATTTATTTTGGATAGTAATGAAATTGGATATTTCCAAGCCCAATCTACCACTAATACCAACAATACCTACTTTTTTGAACATAATTAACTGCAACTATTCAAGCTATTGCAAAATTTTGCTGCAAATAACTTTTAATTTTAAGAACAACAATTATATCTTGGTTGCATCACGTAAAGAACACAACACTACGCTGTATTGCAAAAATTATTCGCCGCTTCTTCTTCTACTAGACTTCATTCTTCTACGAACAGACTCTTGTCTATCCATCACTTTTTTCATAGATTTAGTTATATTAAATCTACAAATCTTTAAGCAACGGAAAATTAACTCCCTTTGCATTTTTCTTTTTAAATCATTCCTGGCTTTTTCAACGTTGTTACCAACCACATGAACAGATATAGCTACCAAAACAGCACTCCTATTAAAAATTACTTAGATAATTTAGTTTATAAAAATCAAACTAAATTAACACTCTGTATTATTGCATTATAACTGTATAAAATGTAGTATATAGTTTGTAAAGATGCAACAAAAATTTCTAATTAGACAGATAAGAGTGATGCTAAAAATAAAGCAAAATATTTTTGAAATTGCTGAAACTAAATTGGCTGAACAGGGTTTAACGAAACAAGCCTTGCGCTCAATAGAGGTAGCGTTGTCTCTTCCTGCGCATTACTGCGATTTAATATTTCCCAGAGGGATAGATGAATTAATTAAGTCTTACAACGATTGGCATGACACCAAAATTATTTCAAATCTTAAAATAATATCAAACGAAAGCATCAGAGCTAAAATCTCTAGGGCTTTGATAGCAAAAACCACCTCACAAAATCAGCTTTTTGTATTCAACTCATTAAAATATTATAAAACCCCAACCAATATTCCTTTCGCTGGAAAAATTGGTTGGCAGACAGCCTGTGCTATTTGGCAATGGGCTGGTGATTCTTCTCTAGATCATAATTTTTACAGCAAACGCCTAATTTTTGAAGTTTTATATTATAAAGCGCTAAATTTTTATTGTTCGGATACAAGTGTTGACCATATACAAACCGAAAATTATATAGAGAGTCTTGTCAACGACTTTGTGAACTCAATAACAAAATTAAAACAGTTTAGCCTAAGTAAATTGCCAATTTTTAGATATTTTCTATAGTTCTTACAATATATTCTTCTACAATAAAAAATGTCTGATAATCAGCAAATTATAAAAAATATTATATTGCAAAAGAAAGGTGTTAGCGTTGCAGAATTTATTTCTTTAGCCAACACTTCAACGGCAAAATCTTATTATCGTAATTCCTTGCCTATAGGTGTAAAGGGCGATTTTGTAACTTCTAGCGAGATTTCTCAAATGTTTGGTGAAATAATAGCTTTGTGGATTTTGGATATTTGGCAAAATAAATTTTCAAGAGCTAAAATTCAACTTTTAGAACTAGGTCCAGGAAATGGAACCTTAATGTCTGATATTTTAAGAATAACAAAAAATATGGGCAAGTTTCATCAAAATATAGAGATTTATCTATTTGATGTTAACCAGGCTCTAATAAAAGAACAAAAGCATGCTCTTAAGAACTTCACCCCAACTATAAAGTGGGTTAAGAACATAGCAGAAATTCCAAGAAATCCTACTATAGTTATTGCAAATGAGTTTTTTGACGCTTTAGGCGTAAGGCAATTTATTAAAAAAGGTGAAAACTGGTATGAAATATTTGTGAATGTAAACAAAGAAAATGCTTTGTATTTGCAAGAAAACAAATGCTCTGAGTTTGATATATTAAAAAAGTTGGAAAACCATGTAAACGCTACGCAAAATGGTGTAGTAGAGATGAATATCGAGTCAATGGAATTTTTGCAATCACTACTAACTCATTTTAAAAATATTGCGGGGATTTTTATAGACTATGGCTACAATATAGATGCAAAAATTAGGACAAAATATCAATATAACTCTACTATACAAGCTCTCAAGAATCACAAATATATAGATGTATACAAAGATTTTGCCTATGCAGATATTTCAAGTCATGTAGATTTTAATACATTAGAAAATGTAATTTTTTCTAATGGGCTTAAAAGTAGCTATTCTACCCAAAGGGATTTTTTAATTAATTATGGAATTAATATAAGACATAATATGCTAAAGAAGCTGAATCCTTCATCTGGAGAACTCTTGGATAAAGAAGTTGACTATCTTACTAGCGTTAAATATATGGGGGATTTGTTTAAAATATTAACATTTTACCCTAAGGCTAAAGATAGATAGCCATGTTAATTACACTCTTGTGTATTCTAAATTAGATATTATATACTATTGTTTGTATTTAGAATTAATCATCAAATAATTGAATAGATTTTGTAAATAAATTATGGTTTCAAGTAATATGAATATAAAAAATTTGCTAGTAATGCGCCATGCGCACGCTCCTAATATCCACAGTAGCGATTGGGAAAGAAATCTAAGTGATGAAGGTATGTTGCAAGCAAAAAAAGCTGCTGAATTTTTAAAATCTAGTTTTAAAGTTGATAAAATTCTTTGCTCTTTGGCTTTACGAACTAATCAGACTCTTGAAATCCTACAAGAAAGGTTAAATGTGCAATTAGTTGATATTAAATTAGAATTTTATAAGGCAACTGAACTAGAATGGTTGAGTGATATTAAAGCACAAGGAGATGAAATCAATAATTTACTCATTATTGGTCATAACCCTACGCTAAGTCATCTGATAAAAATATTGACTGATAATAACAAGGCAAAGGAAGAATTTTCTGGTATTCTTGCACCTGCCGAAATAGCAGTTATAAGATTTAACTCGCAGTCATGGCAAAATTTAACCAAAGAGTCAAAAACATTAGAAAGAATTTTCAAACCAACTTAATTTCAAAGTTAATTCTTCTATTGCAGTTTATTGCACGAGCAATTTATAACCTAATTGAGTTAAGTTTGCAGACACCTTTATTGTGTATTGTTTATAAAATTCTTCTAACGGTGATTCCTTCTCTTCTAACATGATTATTGTAGCTTTGTTGTTATCATTTGGGTGATTAAAAAGCTCTGAAATATATAGTGCATTTTTATCCCTAAAGTTATTTTCCACCAAAGTCTCTATTTCGCTTTTATTATAGCTATCCTCAGCTTTATATTGCATAAAATTATTTGGGGTAAATATTTTCTTGGCTTTTATCGAGTCAAGAATTACTAATTCTATACCTAAAAAATTTTCTATTAGTTTAGTGTTATTAATTGAAGCTTTTGATTTGTCTAAATTAGATGCTAGTTCGCTTAAAAGTTTTGCAATAAACTGGTTAATTAAAAATAAATTCACAACATCAAAACTATTTTTATCGATCGCCTTGTGATATTTAAAAATTAAACTCACGCTTATGCCAATTAAGCATATAAGAAAAATCGATAATACGTAATAAAATAGGAGCATTTTGATAGTGGCTAGATTTTATAGTAATAAGATAATGGATTGATATTAATTTTATCTTAAAAACATCGCAAACTTCTAAAAGTGGATTATGTTTTTTAGTCGCAGTACTTTTTATCACGATTAAGAAACAAAATTTAATAACAAATAATAGCACAGCCTTGTTGCATTTTCGGGCAAATAAATTTAGAGTAAAGTTTGTATATGTTTATTAATACCTACTAAAATTTAAGCTAAATATGAAAAATCGTAAATTCGTCTTTTTTTCTGCAGTAGTAGGCAACATATTGGAATATTACGATTTCACTGTTTATATAGTTTTTTTAGTAAATATTTCTAATAGTTTTTTTGCACCTGATTCAGAGTTAGCAAAAACATTATCAGCACTTGCTGTTTTTGCTGTGGGTTTTGTTACAAGGCCAATAGGTGGTATAATATTTGGATATTTAGGAGACAAATACGGACGAAAAATATCTTTGATATGCTCAATGGTGGGCATGACCATACCAACTTTTGCCATAGGTTTACTCCCCGGTTATGAAGATATAGGGATATATGCCCCAATAATACTTGTTATTTTGCGTTTAATTCAAGGTCTTTGTATCAGTGGCGAAGGAACTGGTGCGGCAATATTCGTGCTAGAACATTATCACAATTTAAAACCTGGTTTTATAACAGGGCTAATCCATGCAATGAATATTCTAGGAACGCTTACAGCTTCCTTGATTGGTATAGCCATTAATAGAATTTTCCCAGAAGTAGATTTTGCTTGGAGATTTGCCTTTATTCTAGGGGGTGTTTTTGGCTTAGCTGGATTTTATTTGCGAATGTTAGTTTCCGAAACTCCGATTTTCATAGCTGCTTCAAGATCTAAATCTAAAATAAATATTTCCTTTTTCACTTTAGTAAAACGCACTTACAAAAGCATGATATTAAGTCTTAGCTTAGGAGCTTTTGCCAGCATTTTAGTTTATTTAGTTAAAGCTTACATAAATGTTTTTTATTCAACTGTACTAAAGAATACAACTTTTGACTCACTGGCTTATGTGTCTTATACATCATTTATAATGATGCTTGTTATGCCTATTTCTGGTTATATTTCAGACGTAATAGGAAAAACAAAAACCATAAAATATGCTACTGTGCTAACTTGTATAATAATTTTACCTACATTTTTATGTATGATGAATCCATCTTTTTATTTAAGAATTTTGGGATTAACTCTACTTGCTATATCTGCTGGAGGTGTTTCTGGTAGTGCATATAATTTTGCTATATCTTTATTTAAACCCCAATATCGTTTCTTAGGCGTAGGATTTAGTTATAATCTTGGTGTAGCGATATTTGGAGGAACTTCTCCTATTATAGCACGACATCTTGTAGAATATACAGGTGTACATTATGCTCCTGCCTTGTATGTAATGTTAGTTTCAGCTATATTCTTGGCTATTTTAGCTTATTTCAAAACATACATAGCTTCAATTTTTTCCTCCAAGTAAAAATATGCATTTTTAATGCTATTTTTTAGCCCCAAAAATAGCTTTTTTTTATATTCAAGCTCAGCTAAATCTATTGCTATACAATCTTCAACAAATTGTATATACTATGAAGTAAATTAGCTTCAGTAAAAACAAATAAAAAGGAAAAACAATGACAGACTTAATGGTAAATTTCAAAGAACATCATGATCAACTTATATTCATTCCCTTAGGAGGTTGCAATGAAATAGGTATAAATCTTAACGTATATGGTTATAAAGGAAAATATATAGTGGTAGATTGCGGAGCAGGTTTTCCAGATGAAAATGTTCCGGGAGTTGATGTTGTAGTTGCAGATATAAGCTTCTTAAAGAATATAAAATCCGACATCATTGCTATGATTATAACTCATATACACCAAGATCACCTTGGCGCAGTACAGTTTTTATGGCCAGAAATAGAATGCCCTATATATACAACAAGCTTTACAGCAACATTGCTAAAATTAAAGCTAAGTGAATATAATCTTGTTAAAAAAGTTAAAATAATTACAGTCACAGCAGGTCAAAAGTTACATATAGAGCCTTTTGAAATTGAAATGGCTCCCCTTACACATTCCACACCTGAAATGCAAGCTCTTATGATAAGAACTGCAGCCGGAAATGTTCTACATACAGGTGATTGGAAATTTGATCACGACCCTGTTGTTGGGCATCCAGGTGATGAGGCATTGCTAAAACGTTTTGGTGACGAAGGTATTACTGCTTTAGTATGTGATTCAACAAATGTATTTAATCAACAAAAATCAGGTTCAGAAGGTGAATTACGTAAAAGTCTTGTAGATATAGTAGCTGGATGTCCTAAATTAGTAGTAGTTGCCACTTTTGCTTCAAACATAGCAAGACTAGATACTTTATTATTTGCAGCAAAAAAAGCTGGCAGAAAAGTTATCTTTGCCGGCAGAAGTTTACACAACTTATTCGCCGCTGCTCAGGAAAATGGTTATTTAATGGATTGCCCAACTATAATAGAAGAAAGCGATTTTAAACGTTACCAAAGAGAAGAGTTGATGATAATTTCGACTGGATGTCAAGGAGAGCCATTAGCAGCAATCACAAAAATGGTTGATAAAGTTCATAATAATATTGAATTAAAACATTCTGATACTGTAATTTTCTCCTCAAAGATTATTCCTGGTAATGAAAAACGTATTTTCAGATTATTTAATATCCTTATTAAAGATGGTGTAGAAGTTATTACAGAAAGAGATCACTTTGTGCATGTTTCTGGTCATCCATCTGTGGAAGAATTGAAGCACATGTATGACTTAGTAAGACCAGAAATTGTTATACCAGTTCATGGTGAAGCTATTCATTTGCACGAACATTGCAAAATAGCTAAAAAACATGGAATTAAACATACTATCGAGATAAGCAACGGAGATGTATCTGTAATTGATAAACATTCTCCAAAAGTTATAGGCAAAGTGCGCAATGGGTATCAGGTTGTTGATGGCAATAATATGATTTCATCTGAGTCTAGAATATTTAAAACTCGAAAATTAATGAATAGTGAAGGTATCGCTATTATTACAATATTTGTTGGTAAAGGTAAATTGCTTTCAAGGCCGGTAGTAAATCTTCCTGGGATTATTGATAGAGAGGAAAATTTTGAAAGCTACACAAATTTAGTAAAACTTATTAGCGAAGATCTAAGAGGAGAAAATACTTTACTAGCAAATGGTAGCTATAGGGATATAGAGCAAAAAGTACGAGGCTTAGTTAAAAGATATTTACGCGAAGAGACTGGTAAGACTCCAAGAATCTTTGTCAACGTTGAGCGCGTTAACTACTAAAATACGTTGCTAGGTAAGCCTTCTTAATATTAAATAACCCTTGTGCATTACCGCTGGGGAATGTTGCTTCTGTATTAGAATGGCTGAAATGCCTAACGGCCGTAGAGTTGTGCACGTCACGCTCTTTGCTCACGTCAAAGAGCAGCTCACGAAAATAATGTTTCTCTTTAGCCTTGGTTTGATAATACGGTAGTTCGGCTGCTTGGCGGAGAAAAGCGATGCGAGCGTGATGATCCAGTTATCTAACCTTTCTTTTTAAATATGTACGTAGAAAAGTCGGTTGTCCTGGATTGCCACGGCGCTAACGCTTCTCGCAATAACGCTTCTGCGTTACCGCTAGAGGATGTTTCTACTATATTAAAATGGCCGGAATGCCTATCAGTTATAGTTCTGTGTCATCACGAGCCGCGAGCGAAGCGATGCGAGCGTGGTGATCCAGTTATTAACTTCTTTTAAAAATTATATTGAAAAGTCGTTTGTCCTGGATTGCCACGCTCTTAAAAGAGCTCGCAATGACGCTTCTGTACTACCGCTAGGGGATTTTGCTTCTCTTTGTATTAGAATCGCCGCAATGCCTAACCAGTCATAGAGTTGTTCACGTCACGAGCTAGTGCCTACAAGCACTAGCGTGGTGATCCAGTTATTAACTTCTTTTTAAAATTGTATTTGAAGAGTCGGTTGTCCTGGATTGCCACGCTCTTAAAAGAGCTCGCAATGACGCTATCGCATTACCGCTAGAGGATTTTGCTTCTTTTTGTATTAGAACTGCTTGAATGCCTAACCAGTCATAGAGTTGTGCACGTCACGAGCTAGTGCCTACAAGCACTAGCGTGGTGATCCAGTTATCTAACCTTTCTTTTTAAATATGTACGTAGAAGAGTCGGTTGTCCTGGATTGCCACGCTCTTAACAGACTCCCCATTTCAACACATCCAGACAAATTTACCATACTACCCTACAATTTTTTTAATAAAAGCAAGAAGGGGTTGTAAAGTATGGTTTGAAGTAGTATAGTTATATATTTTTTGACCATGTACAATATACCACTTCAAACTTGAATCATACCGCAGAACTATAACTGATAGGCATTTTAGCAATTCTAATATAAAATAAGCAACATACTAGCTAAACTGAATTACTACTTCTTTTACTATTGCTTCTTTTAAACGTTCTAGGGGATGAGTCAGGGGATAAAAGTGTTGAACTTTTAGTGCTTTTAGGACCAACGGATTCAGTCATTGATTGTTTTAATACTGCGGCTGCTTTGTTTGTTTCTTCAAAGTCTTTTAAATTTATGCTGTTAAATTTAAAAGAATTAAAAGCACCAGCTTCTGAATCTTTAACATCAACAGCTTGTGGCTTTGAATTAGCTTTAATTATAATCTCCTCGGATAATCGTTCTCTTCTAATCTTTTCCAATAATTCTTCTCTTCTAATCTTTCCCCATAATTGTTCTCTTTTATTTTTGTCATCTTCTTCCATTGCGGCAAACAACTTATTAACATCCTCTACCGCTTTCTTAGAGTTTTCGTATCGTTCCATTTTATAATCAACAGCAGATCTTCCATCAATGGTTATTTCATTTTCAACAGCGTATCTTATTGCATTTATGCCGTCAATTTTTAGATTTGTATCAATAGCGAATTGTATCGGATCTTTACTTCCAAATATTAGCCCTTTATCATAGGCATATATTATTGGATCTTTTTTTTCAATTTGTATCCCCTTAGCTACAGCGTACATTATTGCATTCCTGCCCTCAATTTTTAAGCCTTTATCAAAAGCATATACTGTTGGATCCGTATCTCTAATTTTTATATTATT
>JAIOYM010000010.1 GCA_021741085.1 Rickettsiaceae bacterium | reverse complement strand
TAGCCGCACAAACGTCTTTCACCCCTTCTACAATCATGGTCCAACCAATTTGCACAAAAACTCCACAACTTCCAGCTGCTAAAACAGCGCCAACCGCAAATTGTAAAGTAGCAAGCCCCCAAAGCTTTAACTTGCTCCAAAAATTATGCTCTTCGTAATTCATGAGCTTTACCTCAAAGAAATGCGTTAGCCCCGCAGCCTGAAAGTCTGTGGTCTCAGGATTTTCGCCTGAATTGCCTTTGAATAAGTCGTTCAAACTTTCTCTTCTATCAAGCATTACATACTGCTTGTCAGTGCAATTTGCTAGCTTGCTGATATTACGCTGAATATATTCAAGCTGCTTTTCTAAAATGCTGATTTTGCAATCGATTTGCCTTACAGTGTCGCTATTGCTGCCGCCTTCATTCATACTCATCAAAGCTCTCATAGCTTGCCAATAAGGGATTGCTTGCTCTTCAATATCGAGCTTGGCGTCGCTCAAGTATTTTATTATGGTGTTTCTTGCTTCAGTTGTTGTTAATTGCCCACGACACGCAAGAGCCATAGCCGCATTGTATTTAGCTATAAAACTATAGCTACCAGATAATTCTACCGCTTCGTCATATTTTTGCTTTGCAGCATCAATTCTCCCCTCCACCAAATCCTTGTTGCCTTCAAGAACTTTATAGCTAGGGTTGTTAACAAAATTAGAGGATCGGTAGTCCTCTTTCATTTTGGCTCGTAGTTCTTCAAACTCTGCCAAAAGTTTTATTTTCAAAGCTACAAAATCTGTATTATCTTTGTGTTCGATATTGTCAAAATTAAGCTTCAACCAAAAGCTCCAAAGCTCCTCTGCCTGCGACATTTTAACCTTGTTATCCTCGATAGTCTTCAATTCTTTTCGCAAGCAACAAAATTGTTCAAATAAAGAGTCTTGCAAAGAAATTGCTGCTATTTGTTTAGCCTTCAGTTTTTCTAGTCTTTTTGTCTCTTGATTATTTCTTACTATCTTTAATACAGCTATATCGTTTAAAGTCTCATCACTTAAAGAGCGATTGAACTCATATTCGTTTTTTAACTCAGCTAGATTGATTATCAACTGAGCGGTTCCCGGTTGCCCCTGGCGCGCCGTCCTGCCGAATGCCTGCTCTTCTACACGCAAATTATCAGGCAAAAAGCCTACGATTACAGCCAGTCCACCTTTTTTTAATACGCTTTTGCCAACTTTGATGTCGGTACCACGTCCTGCACAGTTTGTTGCTAAAATAATTTCACCAGCTTTGGCTTCACTCTCAACAGCTCTTGCCTCAAAATCTCTACCGGTGTATTTTTTTACCTTATGAAATGGATAATTAAATTCGCTATATAACCTTGTTTCTAGTTTTTCTACATCAGCTATAGTTTTACATATTACCAATATAGCGCGTCCAGCTTTTGCCGAAACGATCGCTGTGTTCAGCAAATCATTTGACCATAGATTTGTACTAGAAGAAATAATTGCTGGCAACTCTTTGAATTGCTTGGCTTTATAGGTAGGTATGAAACCAAAATCTATAGAATAGGTTTCGGCTAATAAATCTTGGGCATCTTTTGCACCCAATGTACCTGTCATACCGTAGACTTTAGAGCCATAAAACTTGAAATACCTTATGTTTGAAATAAAAGAGGTAATAAAATTTTCAGGGCTAAGTTTAAGCTTATGTTTTAATTGTAAAAATTGGTGTAATCCATTAGACCAAGAAGTATTGGAGTGTATAACACCTGTGCTGCTATAAGAAACTGGCGCTATTATCTCAGTTTTAGCCTGAGAGTCATATATTTTTACATAATGCTTGTTTTCTCTAAATACATATCTTGCCTGACAAGCAGAATTTGCCCAATGTTCAGCTTGCTTTAAAGCTATTTGCTTTAAATGTTTTGGTATTTTCAAATTGCTTTCCGACTCGTTTTGTAAGGAGTCTTCAATACAGGTTTTTAATAATTTTTGAGTATATTCATACCTGTTTGTTATATGCAAAGTATTTAGTATCAACTCTTCCTGAACTTCGAATTCTAGTGAGCCAGGAGATAAGCGTTCAACTTTAAACCCTCCTGGTTTGTAATATTGTTTGCCTTCATATTCAAAAAAACCCTGTTCTATTAGATCCAAATGCTGCCATGCCATCATGTATATAATTTCAAAAAACTCCATTTCTGGCATGCGGCTAGACAGTCTCGCCATATGAGAAGCTTCATCTACCAGCATACTATCAACTTCATCCACAACAGCTATAGCATCTTTTCTATTACCTAGTGTGTTCTTTTCTAGATATTCATGTCTTAAATAATCAAATTGGAAATTAGCTATAGAACCATAAACTATTTGAGATTTGTAGCAAGGTTTCATGTCATCAGCTTCATTCTCATCAGAATTATGACTTACACTGATGCCAAATAAATTGTATAGTTTTTGCTTTTCTTTAGAATCACGTTCGGCAAGTATGGATGAACTTGTTATTATATCGATATTTTTTCCTTGCAAGGCTTTAACAATTGAAAACATAGCAACAATTTGAGATTTACCCTCACCAGTTGATATTTGTAAAAGACGACCATGATCTTTGGAGTTCAATAAAAGCAGTACGGAAAGTAGTTGAGTTTCTCTTGGCTCATACTTCTCAGTCAATTTACTTGCTAGCTTTATAACATTAATAGCCTCCATTAAAAATTCTTCCTGATCTAAGAATTTTGGGTTGGATTTTATTATTGCCGTCCATTTTTGTATATCCTCTTGCTTCCATTCGTTTATGGGTTTGCTTGCAAGAGTGGGTATATTGGTTTCATTAGAAGTCTTTAGTTCTTTAGAAGCAAACAAGCTTGGTTTTGAATAATCGTCTTGCAATTTATTGAACAATTGCTCAATATTACTTTCCTGAATAAATTTTATTATCTGGCTATTGCTGGAGTTTTTTTGAATGAACTCATCTAGTAATTCAGGTAATTTTTTTACTAACAATGAATCCTTATCACCAAAAATTTCAGGATAGTATTGCGAAATTTGAATTAATATTTCCTTCAATAAATGGTGGCTTTGATCAATTTTAACTAATTCAGCTATTTGTTTGAGCAAATATTCAGGCACCTCTTGTTCATTGGTTAAAATATTGTTGATTAGAGTAAAAAAAATGTCTTTATGCTGTTTGTAGATTTGGTTGGCCAAAATATGAGATATAGCTTTGAATAATATGCTACTTAATTCACCATTATTTTTTAGTTTCGAGTTTAATGTTTCTAAATTTTGGGTAATATTTTCTTCCTTCAGCAAAGACTCTGCTATATCTCGGAGTGTGATAAGATCTTTAAGTTCTTTGAATTCAGGGGCTTTAATTTCTAGACTAACATCACCTATCTCAGCTATTTTACGTCTGGTATTATCTCTAAAATCTTGCTTAGAAGGACTATCACCAACGATGTTTTCAAGTATTTTTTCATAATCGCATTTAATTTTATAGTTCATGCTCTCAATAAGGGAAGATCGAGACCAGGGTTTTTCTTCTACAATTTTTTTAGCTAAAGCAGTTATTTCTAGATCCTCGTTTAGCAAGAAAATGCCTTTTAAAATTTCAGAAAAATCTTGATTAAAAACATGATTGGCTAAATCTATTAATTGCAATACATCAATAACTTCGATACTTTCGTAGTTGATAGCAAAGGCAGTAATTAAATGTTTAAAGTGGTAAATATCATGCAGTGGGTTATGTTCTTTTAAATAAACTATCGCAAGTTTGATGAGCCTATTTTTTATAAAAGGATCTTTAATGTTTGGACAATTACAAATTGCATTAATCATTTCATTATTGATAATGCTTTTAGAGTAGAAATTTTTACTATTTTTTAAACTTGCAGACAATAAGTTTATCGATATACTTCTATCTATTAAACTAGTAGTGGGTTTTGTAATATTTTGGATAATTAATTGTAAATTTTCTTCATTAATATGGCGTAGAGGATTGCTGTTTTCAGTTATTTTTGTGAGTAAAAGTAAAATATTACTTTTTGCAGAAGAGGGCAGAGTGGTAGCTAAAATATTTGATAATTTGATCTCAATTAGATTGAATATCGACAAGGTTTTATCGGGGTTATTTTTGAATCCTTCATCTGAAATTTTGTTAAGAAATGTTAATTGAAAGTCTAACGTAATATCTTCAGCATCGACTAAATATTCTATATTTTTATCTGACAGGCCTATATTGTCTAAGTTTTGAATAGATGGATCTATTTTTTCAAATGCATCTAGAATTAAGACTTTGACGTTTTGCGGTGTAGATTCTGTATATAAAAGATTGAGTAGTTTCAATAAAGCTTCTTCTTCAATAGTGTTTTGACGCTCTATTGCTAAAACTAGCAAAGCTGTGCAAAGTAACATCAAATTTTCGTCTGCCGAATCAATATTTTTAGTGGCAAACTTCACTACCTTATCATTTAGTTTTATTTCTTTGGGACTATTTTTGTAATAGCTTAAAAAAGCTTGGGCATTAACGAGGACAATATTTTCTTCAGCATCCATAGCATTTAGGGCTAATTGGTCTAAAATATCCTCATTTAAAAGTTTGTCAACTTTATTTGTTAATACAAATTTAGCTAAAATGGATTGGTTTAAGTCGGTTTTGGAATTTGTCTTGATAAACATTTTTTGCAATTGCTTAATCTCGCCATCAGTTATTTCGTTAGCTTGGTCGATAAAGATTGCAAAAATACCCAGCGCAAGACATTCATTAATTTCAACAACTGTACTATCATTAATTGCAAAAGCTTCATTAGAATTATGTTCTAATAATTTATTTGCAAGCTTAAGTGCGTGCTCAGAAATTTTAAAATCAGGATTTTTCTGTTTTTCAACTACAAAAATCGACAGAATACTACGCAATATACTTTGGTTATTTTTCCAGTTATCGGAAGTTATACACGAATCAAGAAAATTTGAAATTTGGTTGAATGTTACAAAGTTTTCAGCTTGTAACTTTTTAAATAAACCCAAATAAAGAGGTGTTAGTGCATCATTAACTGAGGCTTGATTTATGAATTTATTGATAACGTTAGCAGGCAAGCTCTGGCCGTGTTCTATAATATGTAGTACTATCTTTGCTGCAACATCTCTGAGCGGGTTATCTTTATTTGTATTTAGCGTTATATCGGTTAATATTTCAATGGTATTAATATTTAAACTAGGCTTTTGGATTATTAATATGTTTACTAAAAGAGTAATACTTTGTAACGCAAAATCTTTTTGAGTGAAACTGTTAGCACATTCTGCAAGACTTTGTATTTCTCCTTCAGTTAAAATTTGATTTTCTTTGTATTTATGAATTAAAGTTTGTAATGAAAGGAGATTTTTTAAAGCTTCTTGATCAAACTTATTATTCATTCCTCCAAGAAGGGCTTGATTAATTTCTAACTTAAACTCTCCGTGTTTGAATATTTTGAGTTTTGCATAAGCATTTTTAAAATAAGCTTTGAATATTTCTTTAGTAGTTATTTTGCTAAATTCTTTGGGTAAATTATTTAACTGGATTTCGTGTAGTTCATTATTTTCATCTTTAAGTTGGGCGCTGATTTTGCCAGTTTTTTCTTCTAAACTCAAAATGACTTTCATATTATTTTGAGCTGGTAAAATTGCGCTGGTTTCGCAGTGCTCAGCTTTTGATTCTGCTTCTTCAAATAAAACAATCTCAGGATTTGAGTGTTTGAGGTCTATATTTTCTTGATTTATATTGTCTTCAAAAGAGTCTGGTGTAGTTCCTAAAGTTTTCATTAGTTAAAATATTTACAATTAGTTAATTATGTTATTTATTAAAAATTAAAATCAAAGTTGGATGTGTACGAATTAGTTTTCTTTGCGTATCCAATATGCGGAGCTCAAAATCTTGTTAAATTTGGTTTATTGAGATCAAATGGATTTATTGATTAATCCCTGTATTTTTATGGAATTAGAAAACACATAAATTAATTGACAAAGTATCTAGTTTATACTTAAGTTATTTGTTATATACTATTAATACTAAAATCATTTAAATTAATAGATACTTATATAACAAACATTGCAATCTAAGATTAGATGAGGTTATTACAAAAAATTTAATTTGTCAACTTAAAAATAATCGAAGATTTAAAAAACGAAATATTTAACTAAAGATAAATTTCGTGTAAACAAATGTCTTTAAAGTTACGAATAGCTTTAGTTGCTTTAATTTACGAAGCTAAGTAATATTACACTAATGGTTGTAAATAATAAAAATATTAATCCAAGATACAATATGAAAAATTCTCCAGCAGAAGAAAGAGTGGAAAGGGATAAAACAGCTAGAAAGGGCCAGCAGACAAAAGAAATTCAAGTTGAGGCACAAGAGCTAGCAAAAGATATCGGGCAAAATGCTGATTATGTTACCATGGCTGTAGATCCAAAATCCGAAGGTAAAGTTAAAGAGATACCAGGTAGAGAAATTTCTAAAGTAGAGCGTTTGCAAGAAGAAATAGCGGCTAAAAGCAGAGGTGATAAAGAAGCTGAAGCCAAGAGGCGTGAGGATGAATTAGCGCAAAAGGCAAGAGTATCTGAAGCAAAGAGTTTAGTAACAAAACAAGCGGTGGGGCAAGCTATGCTTGCACAAGCCAAGAAACAAGAGGCAAAAATAGTAGAAAAAACAATAAGGGGATTAGAGGCATCTGTAGCTTCTAATCAGGAACCTTCAATGTTTATCAGACGTGCCACTAAGTTTTTAGAGGGTGCAGCTGTTGGTACTAGTAAGTTTGTAATAAATATAGCACATAAAGCTTTAGCTTTATCACATGCTGAAGAGTTTCAAACCCACCCAAATGAAATAAAGCAAGGCAAAACTTCGCCGCTAGTGCAACCAGAATTAGAAGACAAACAAAAAACATCTCAAGATTATATTGATAAAGAAAGATTTAAACTTAGAGCATCTAAAATTAGAGACAACTTAACAAGACAACAACCCGCTGTTATGAGTGATTCTCCTTCTGCCTCAATAACTCCTAAGGTGAATAGGGGTCAAAATAACCAAATAGGGAAGCAATAATGAAGCTAATGTAAAACTTGGTATAATATTAAGTCTAAGCTATAATGTTATATTATGCTTTAGCCTTGGTTTGATAATATGGTAGTTAGGCCTCTTGCTATAAACCTACGAACAAATATGCCAATAGGGTTATCTAATACCCTAAAAAGTTAAAGCAATAAGTTACTTTTAAAGCTATAAAAACCATCTTTTGCCACAATAATATGATCGTGTAGTGATATATTTATAGCTTTACAAGCTTCTAATATTTTGTTGGTAAGTTGTATATCAGCTTTTGAAGGTTCCGATGTTCCACTAGGATGATTGTGAACCAATATTATAGCGCTTGCTTCATGAAATAGAGCGCGTTTCAATATTTCCCTTGGATAAACGGGTGTTTGGTCGACAGTTCCGACTTCTTGCAACTCATCTGCAATTAAAATATTCTTTTTATTTAAAAACAAGACTCTAAATTGTTCAGTTTTGTTGTGCCCCATGGAAGTTTTTAAATATTCTATCACTGCTCCCCACGAAGCTAAGATATTTTTTGCCAGTATTTTACTTTGCAATGTTCTATTTAATAATTCTCTGATTAATAGATAATTAAAAGCTATTTTTTCACCAATTTGCCCTAGATAAAGAAATTTATCCTCAGTAGAATATACAATATTTGCTATACTATGGAAATTTTGTAGCAATTCTTTCGCAATAGGTTTCACATCTTTTCTTGCAACCGCCCAAAATAATGTTAATTCTAACAATTCATAATCTGCTAAACTAGAAGGATTTGCAACAAAGCGTTGTTTAAGACGTTTGCGGTGGCCTAAAAAATGCGATTCCATAAATATTTTTTTAAAAAGTTATTATTTTGTCAAATAAAATCGTTAATTTACATGTTAAAGTTTAATTTAAAATCTGGTAGCAAAAATTTATTAATAAAAGATCGTAAATTTATTTAATTAATTATTTTAAGAGCTATATGGTGGATAGCTATAATTTTTTGTAGACAAGGTAAAAATTTCAAAGCCATCTTTTGTAACACCTAAACTATGTTCAAATTGCGCAGACAAGGATTTATCCCTAGTTGTTGCTGTCCAGCCATCAAATTTACTAATAATAGTTTCGGCTCTACCAATGTTTATCATAGGCTCAATAGTAAAAAACATACCTTCTTCAAGCACTAATCCCTTACCAGCTTTACCGTAATGTAATATAGAAGGCTCGGCATGAAAAATTTTTCCTATACCATGACCACAAAAATCTCTTACTACAGAAAAACCTTTTCCTTCAGCATAAGATTGTATTGCATAACCAATATCACCAAGGGTTGCGCCGGGTTTCACTTGTTCTATACCTAGCATCATGGCTGTATAAGTTGTATTTACCAAATTCAATGCTTTAATAGATGGTTTTCCTACGTAATACATTCGGCTAGTATCTCCATGCCAACCGTCAACTATAACTGTAACATCTATGTTAATTATATCTCCGTCCTTCAATGGCTTGTCGTTAGGTATGCCATGACATACTACATGGTTTATTGAAGTGCATATTGATTTAGGGTATCCTCTATATTTAAGAGGAGCTGCTATTGCGCCATTTATTTCCACTATGAATTTGTGACATAGATCGTTTAGTTCATTGGTAGTTACACCAGCTGCAACATATTCAGTTATATAGTCCAAAGTTCTAGCTGCTAAATTGCCTGCTTTGTGCATAGCAATAAAATCTTCAGTTTTGTGTAAGGTAATTGTCATTTTTTGTCTTTAAAATATATATTTGTTAAATGTCTAAAGATAAACATGAGGTGATTGTAGATCTTTACGACCTTAAAATTTAATTTTATTAAGATAAGTATCTACAATTTTACTATTTAATTCAAGCTAAGAGATAAGATAAATTGAAATAAATAATATTTGTGTAAGAAAATCAAAATTTTAAGGTGACAAATAATATTGATAATTGATATCGTTTTAATTTTTATTTAAACTTGCTAAAATTAACGAATAATGTTTAAATCAAAAAACGCTAAGAAGATTGTTTAGCTAAAATATTTAAAATTATAAGTTATTTTAATTTATCAAAAAACGAGTAATATTTTATAACATTAATTCCCGAGGTTGATATATTCATGGTAACAAACAATCATCCAACAATACCCCAGGCAGCTACTACTGCTAAAAAAATGCTAGTAATGCTTCACGGAGTCGGTTCTGATGGTCACGACTTAATAAGTTTAGTTGACTATATTCAACCTAATCATCCTGATATGTATTTTTTCTCGCCTCATGGATTAGAAAAATACGACCAAGGAGATTATGGTTATCAATGGTTTAGTTTACAAGATAGAGAAATTGCAGTTTTGCAAAGGGAATTAATGCGTGTTGCTCCAAAGACTTTGGCGATGATAGAGAAAAAAATGAATGAGGTGGAGTTAAAATGGGGCGATGTAGTGTTAGTGGGTTTTTCTCAAGGTTCAATGCTGGCTTTGTATCTTACGCTTATTGCACCTCAAAAATTTGCGGCAACTATAGCTTTTTCTGGTTCACTTATATCCCCTTCACAATTGCCTCAATATATAAATAAAACTCCGATATGCCTTGTACATGGTGAGCAGGATAATGTAGTAGCTTATGAAGCTATGGAACAAGCGCAAAAAAAACTTTCTAATCTTGGTTTTGAGGTAGAATCATATCCTTTAGAGAATTTAGCACACTCAATAGATAAAAGAGGTATAGATATACTTAATCGATTTCTCAACAAGCAAATCTTAAAGTAATAAAATTTTCAAAGGACTATAATAATTAATATTGTTAACAACAACTATTTTATGAACTCATCAATATTTAAATCTAAAGACGAGCAAATATATTTAGCTATAAAAAATGAATTGGCAAGACAGCAGAATTCTCTAGAATTAATAGCTTCAGAAAATTTTGCTAGCGAAGCGGTTATGTCTGCTCAAGGTTCTTATCTAACAAATAAATATGCAGAAGGTTTTCCTGGAAAACGCTATTATTTTGGTTGTGAATATGTTGATGATGTTGAACGTTTGGCTATTGAAAGAGCCAAAGAACTATTTAATTGCAGTTATGCCAATGTACAGCCCCACTCTGGCTCTCAAGCTAATCAGGCTGTTTTTCTTTCATTAATAAAACCGGGGGATAATGTTTTAGCTATGGATTTGAGTTCTGGTGGTCATTTGACTCATGGTTCTAGTGTAAATTTATCGGGCAAGTGGTTTAATTTCAGACATTATGGAGTTAACCCTAATAATTATTTAATAGATTACGACGAGGTAGAAGAAATAGCTCTTGAGCATAAACCAAAACTAATTATAGTTGGGTATTCTGCTTATAGTAGAATAATAGATTTTGCCCGTTTCAGAGCTATAGCAGACAAAGTGGGTGCATTTTTGTTAGCTGATATGGCTCATATAGCTGGTCTTGTTGCGGCGGGATATCATCCATCGCCACTGCCATACGTTGATGTTGCTACTACTACTACTCATAAAACTCTTCGTGGCCCCAGAGGAGGGCTAATTTTATCTAACAATAACGACTTAGGTAAAAAAATTAATTCAGCCATATTCCCTGGTATTCAAGGTGGACCTTTGATGCACGTGATAGCAGCTAAAGCAATAGCTTTTGGTGAAGCTTTAGATAGTTCTTTTAAGGATTACATAGGTAAAGTAATAAATAATGCAAAAGTTATGGCTAAAGTTCTACAGCAAAGAGGTTATGACATATTAACTGGCGGTACAGATAATCATATGCTGTTAGTGGATTTACGCAAACATGCTATCACAGGAGATAAGGCTGGGAAAACATTGGACGATTTATACATAACATGTAATAAAAATTCTATACCATTTGACATCACCCCACCTACTGTGACTTCAGGTGTTAGATTAGGTTCTCCAGCTTGTACAACAAGAGGTATGGGTGAAGAAGAATTTAGCATAATTAGCCACCTGATAGCTGATGTGTTTGATAATATAAATAATCCACCGATGGATTTAGTCCGTCAAAAAGTGCTGGAGTTGTGTAAAAGATTTCCGATATATTCTTAGCGACCAAGTGTGCAATTTCAGCATAATTTGAAACTAATTAATAAACTTTTATACTATGCTAATCGTGGAAGAATTTTTTGCTGAGTATAACCTTACACATAAAATTTACGAAGTACTAGAATCAACTCAGCTTACGGCTAGGGAATCTTTGAATGAAATAGATTTAGGTTATTGGTATTTGTATACTGCGCATCAACAGAATAATGGATTTGGTAGTAATGCTAGATCTTGGATAACAAAAGATGGGAATTTAGCAACTAGTCTAGCCTTTGTTGTTGATGAATCAGATTTTAAAATCACTAAATTTTTACCTTTGGTAACATCTTTCACACTACATAAATTGTTGTTTGAATTTTCATTAGCTAAAATATCTATAAAATGGCCAAATGACATATGGTTTAATGGTAAAAAACTAGCGGGAATTTTAGTGCAATCGGTAACAAATATTAGAAATAATTTTACAGGAATAGTAATTGGTGTTGGTGCTAACATAAATACACAAGTTAGTAGAATTGCCGCACAAGATACTGTATCTTTGAAGCAAATTACAGGTCAATATTTTGATGTAAATGAGTTTGCGGTAAAACTAGCAAAGAACTTGATCGCAGATATAAGAATTCTTATGTTTGAAGGCTTTTCATATTTTGTTGATTATATAAATGAAAATTTAGAGCTATATTATAAAGAAAAAATAAAAATTGTTGATAACTTTGATAAAGTAGTCATATCGGAGGCTGTAATTAAAAAAATTTCGAATGATGGGAATTTAGTTGTGTTAGATTCAAGTAGTCATGAGCTTCATTCTATCAGTAATGGTAGAATCAAGGAAATAACCAAAGGTATAGTTTGATGCTATAATTTTACAACCCTAGATTTTCCTTGCAAATTATGTTATACTATTATTTAGTGAATTTGTTTTACTGAAAGCAATCTTTAATGACGCTAATTCAGTTAAGCTTGTTCATTAATAACTACTATAAATGTAAGGATAATTATATGCAAAGTAAAAGTTTATTAAGCGTAATAGCATTACTACTAACATGTATTGGTGGATTAAACTGGGGATTAGTAGGTGTTTTTAATTTTGATTTAGTTGCTGCAATTTTTGGTCCTATGTCTATGCTATCTAGAGTAGTATATGGGGTTGTAGGAGCTTCTAGTATAATTTCACTTTTATCAATTTTTAAAAAATAACCTGGCATATTCGCCAAGAACAAATATTATTAAGTAATAAGGTGTATTGTATGGTATACACTTTATTGCCTAATTAAATTGTTTTTCCTAATTTTCAATTAACTTTATAGGTGTTATCTTTAACGAAAAGATGTAATATTAGTGTATTACTATTTTGATGTATGAAATACTGCAAGTGTTGCAGATAATATCTACACTAATAGGTTTAGTTTGAATGTTATTTTTAAATACAAACTTGATTTCATCTTTGTTTGTTTATTTCTTGGACCTAAGCTATAAAGCTCAAGTTATCTTTATAATGTTGGTTTAAGATTTCTTCTAATGCCATATCAATATGGTTGTTAATTATATATATTGAATGAATAAATTTTTACGCTTTCTGTCTTTTTGTCTGATGTTTATTATATACAGCCACTCTAATGCTCATATGGATAAAGATTTGGCTTGGTCTATAAAATGTGCTAATTTATTCAAATATTATGAAGCCAAATACCGCTTACCAAAGGATTTATTATATTCAATGGCTCTTCGTGAAAGTGGGAAAACACATCAAAAACACAATATTATGATAATTTGTCCTTGGACGGTTAATATTGAAGGCAAGTCTTATTATTTCAATGATAAAAATACAGCTGTTGAATTTGTTATAAAAGCTATTCAAAATGGCAAAAAAAGCATAGATGTAGGATGTTTGCAGGTAAACTTAAAATATCATCCAAATGCATTTAAAAATCTGGAAAAAGCGTTTGATCCGTCAACAAATATCGATTATGCAGCTCAAATATTAAAAGCTAAATATGATAAATTTCAGAATTGGGATAAAGCAGTAGCGCATTATCATTCTGCAACGCCAGAGTTAGGGAATAGATATCATAAGCATATTATGAAAATATCGGCAAATATAGATAACCATAAAAATAAATTAGAGAAACTCATTAAAATCAAAGGGTATAAGTCTTACAGTCCTGCTATAAATAAAATGTCTTTAATTAAGACTCAAGGATTGTTGAATAAAAAGCAAAATACCTCTATGATGGTGTACATACCTAGAAAAAAATTATAGAGTTTTTAAATGTTTGACATTTTTGATGCAGTATTACCCATATTTTTAATTATTGCTCTTGGAACCTTTTTTAAAAAAAATTGGCTTAAATCCGAAGAGTTTTGGCGTGGTTTAGAAAGACTGTCCTATTTTGTATTATTTCCTGCAGCCCTTTTTAATTCTATATCCTCAGCTAATTTTATTTTCATAGAGCAAGCAAAATTAATACTAGCTTTAGTAGCAACAAAAGTTATAGTTACAATTGGATTGATGATATTATGGAAAAAAAAGAATTTTGATAAAGTAATTTTCACCTCAGTTTTTCAGGGTAGTATTAGATTTAACAATTACATTTTTTTTGCTTTGGGCACTGGTTTATATGGTTATGAGGGCATGAAAATCGTTTCCATAATATCAGCTTACATGATAATATTCACAAACATTGTTTCAGTCTTGATGTTTAATTATTATTTACCTGATAATGTCTCCGAAGAAACCAAAATAGGTAATTTCATAAAATTATTCTACAGTCTTATTAGTAACCCTTTAGTTATAGCTAGTGTAGCTGGGTTTATTTTCAATTACTGTGAAATAGTTTTACCCAAATTATGCAGTAATTTTTTACTCAATTTGGCTAACTGTGCGTTAACCATAGGAGGAATAACTGTTGGAGCCAATTTAAAATTCATACAATTAAGTGGATCTAAATTATTAGGTATTTCAGTAGTTACTAAGCTTTTTATAGTACCTTGTATCACTGCGATTTTGCTTGCGATATTTAAGGTAGAAGGATTGGATAGATTGGTAGCAATTGTATATTCAGTACTACCTTGTTCTAGCACTTCTTATATATTGTCTAAACAGTTGGGAGGAGATCCAGATTCCATGACTCAAATAATCACAATGAGCACGGCATTATCTATAATAACTATTCCAACAATGCTTTATATTCTAGGTTAATTTAACTAATATGTTGGCTTAATGCCCTTTATTTTAGAGCGTTTAATATCGATTTTCAATTTAATTGCACCCAATAATATATCGGTATTGATAGTTGCTTTTTACATTAGCGCTATAGTTTTACCTATATATTTTGGGTTAGTTATATTCACAAATGATAAACATAAAAAAGTTCTAGATTTTTGCACTAGCGCCTTAATTATTTTGTCTATATCAAGCGTCTTAGATCATGAAATTGTAGTAACCAGCAAAATAAAAATAATAGCTAGTTTGAAATTCATCTCATTTATTTCTCTTGGTATATCAGTTATAACTATCTATATTTTAGTTGTGTTATGGAATAGAAAAGATATTAATAGTCTTTCCATAGCTCTAATAATAATCTCGAGTATAGTAGCGGGATTTGTATCAATAAAACTTAATAAGCAATATTATGCTTTGGGAGATTATTACGAAAATATTTTATACTTGCCTCTTAATATTTTGGAATTAGTCTTTCATACAACTGCCTTAATTATGTTAAAAGACAGGCATTCAAGTGCAAGCAAAGTAATATTAATAGCCTCATTGGTTATTATAGTATTTGCTTCGTTGGGATTATTAGTATGCGAACGAGGAGTGATTTTAGGTGCTATTAATAAAATGGTCCTATGCATTAGATGTTATTATCTGCTGCTAGCAGTTATTACTATTACTAAACAAAATTACAATGATATCTTTGAGTTAATTTTGTTGGCTATCAATAATAACTTTATAAACCTGCCTGCAATATTATTTTTTTTGAAGCGTGGCAATAATCAGGATAAAATTTTACAAGTCATTAAAATTATCATGATTGTTACAGTAAGTTTTTCATTTATTTCGATAAATCCCGGCTTATTGTTAACTTTAATTTCTAATATAACTATATTGTCTAATCTTTATTTGATTTATCTAGAGTATAGCGCTAGGAAAGAAAAATCTTTTGCGAACTATACTCTAATTTAATTCAGTCGGGTCGTGATGTTTTTATAGATTCATATTAATCTGTAAAGATGCAGTAGCTCTAACTTGGTCCATTTCATCAAAGAATTTACTTAAATCGTTTGTGTCTGAAGTAGCTCCTGCTGATAAGAAAACACTGAAATTTTCATTAGGTACAAATCCTAAAGAAAGCCCTAAATCTGAACGCAATGGATCGAACTTAAAATCTGCAAGATGTTTTATTGTTGTTAATTTATAGTAACCTTGTAATCTTAACGAGGATATCTTAATAGGTAATTCCAGGCCCCATTCTACAACAGTCGGAAAGTTCAACCTTTTCATCTCGTTAAAATCGAATGGTATGTAGCTTTTTACATAAGCATTAATTTCTGCAAAATTGCTATGCAAATTTATACCACCACCTAATATTATATTTTGAAAATCAAATAAAAAATCTTTATAATAACTAACGAATTTTCCAGTACCAGCATCAGCAAAAATAGTTAAATGAGGTAAAATCGGCACACCAAGTTTAGCGTAAACTTCATAATTCTCCCACTTTGCTAAATTAACGTTATAGGTTGTTTGAAATCTTATACCCATTAGAGCTTTGAGGCCAGAGTCTTTACCAAAAAGGTCGGTATTAATATAATCTAATTTTCCGTCGATGTTAGCTTTTGCAGAAAAACTATCACCTAGTATTGACTCTTTTAAATCGTTTTTTAACGAAGGTTGCAAAGAATGTGAGTCTAGTCTTGCTATGCTTGTAAAAGCGCCTATATAAAATTCACGATAGAAATTATTACCTAAAGCTGAACTATTGTGATAGCTCAAATTTAAAGCCAACCCCGTTATCGGTTGATGAGAATTTTTGTTTTTACTTTTAAGATGCAGCAAGTGTGTTTGATAAAAATTAACACCAAGGCGTAGTTTATTTATGGAATCTTCCTTGTTCAAAAACTCTAAATTATTCACATGGTTGTTAAATCTTATCATGTCAGCAATTATACGATGAGATTCTGATAAGTCGCTTGGGCTTGTAGGTTTATAATTGAGGGTGCTATTGGAATTTTTATTAAAGTTATTATTTGTAGCACTTTTTTGAGCAAACATATATTGTGGGGGAAGAAGACAGGCTAAGCTAATTAAAATTAATATAATTTCTGATAATTTTTTCATAACTAATATTCTTTATAAACGGTTAATTTTAAGTACGTATTAATGACTTTAATATTAAAAAAAGAAAAAGTCAAGAAGATATTAACTCAAGATTTACTAATACTAATATAAGTCATTAATAAAAGTCATTTTTGTAGAATTTAAATTTTAGGTAGAACTCGTGTTTTTTTAGTTAGGTATAGCTTAACTCCGTTAGTTAGTAACAAAGAAGGGTAAAGAACCTAAAACCAAAACAAATTGTTGTAATTAATTGAAAATTCAAAAGTGAAGTGCAACAAGTCATAAAGGCAATAACTTATAATGAGCCTGTTGCAACATCACAAAAGCAGCGTAATTTTTTTGATTTTTCGCAGGCCTTGTTGCGAGTTTAAAACCGTCACTAGCTTTTCGAGTTAAGCTATATGGGTATTATCTAGTTTCTAGCTTTGGTGGGATAAGGTATTTTTGAGTTTTTAAGGAGTCGTAGGTTGTATCTATTTGCAGTTATTTTCGATAATTCATTTATATATAAGATTTTTGTTACGAAATTGTTGTAGTATTAGAAGAATTTTTGTAAAAAACGAAAGAAATTGCTTCGTGCTTAATCTTTAGGTATAGTGCCTACTTTTCTTAGTGCCCAAAGCACTATATCATTGATAGCGAAGGTCTATCTTGAAAGGTCTTACAGTTTTGACTAGTATTACCTATTAGTAGAAAGGTTTAGAGTAAAAACTCATGGTTCCTTAAAGGAGCTCTTTGTTGAAGAAAGAGCTTCATGAAAGATAAATATCACGTGCTAAAAGATATCCCTTTTTTTATGAATATATTAGAATCGCTGAAATGCTAAGTAAGTTATAGGTTTGTGGGCGACATGGTATTTTTAGCTCAAATGCCAGCCACCCAAGAATAATGCTTTAGGTACAACTCAGGGGGATATATATTACTAGTTTTACTTCTTGGCTTGAACCTATAATATATATTTTTTGATTAATTTGCAATTTTTATGAAATCTTGCGTTAAGATTCTAACTTCACCATTACGAACAAACAACATAGCATCAGTAATATTGTAATCATGTTCTATATTAGAAAAAAACTTAATGTTTTGTTCTTCTTGTAGGGTTGTAATAAAATCACAATGCCCAGGCAATATAGTAATTTGACCATGACTGGTATCTAGGGTTAAACTACTTATGCCGTCGAATTTTTTGAATTTATTCAATCCTACAATGATTAAATTGAAAGAGCTCATATTATGCTTGCATTTTTTTTGCTTTTTCTAAAACTTCTTCTACAGTTCCTACCATAAAGAACGCAGCTTCTGGGACATCATCATATTTCCCTTCCACTATACCTTTAAACCCCTGAATGGTGTCTTCTATAGACACAAATTTACCCTCCATACCTGTAAATACTTCTGCTACGTGGAAAGGTTGAGATAAAAATCGTTGAATTTTTCTGGCTCTAGCAACAACCAACTTATCATCTTCAGATAGTTCTTCAATACCCAGTATAGCTATAATATCTTGCAACGATTTGTAGCTTTGCAATACTTCCTGCACAGCTCTTGCTACATTATAATGCTCGGATCCTACTATTTTTTCTGAAAGCATTTGTGACGTGCTATCTAGTGGGTCTACGGCTGGGTAAATTCCTAATTCAGCTATTTGTCTACTTAATACAGTAGTAGCATCAAGGTGGGTAAAAGAAGCCGCTGGCGCCGGATCTGTAAGATCATCAGCTGGTACATAAATAGCTTGAACTGAAGTGATTGAGCCAGACTTAGTAGACGTTATACGCTCCTGCAATTCACCTATGTCTGTTGCTAGAGTAGGTTGATATCCAACAGCTGAAGGTATTCTGCCAAGAGAAGTAGAAATCTCTGCCCCTGCCTGAGTAAAACGGAAAATATTATCTATAAAAAATAATACGTCATTACCAGAGCCTAGATCTCTGAAAGATTCAGCAATAGTAAGTCCAGTTAGGGCAACCCTTGCACGAGCTCCAGGTGGCTCATTCATTTGGCCATATACCAAAGATACTTTGGAATTTTGTAAATTTGTTAAATCTATTACCCCAGCGTCTATCATTTCATGATAAAGATCATTTCCCTCACGGGTTCTCTCTCCAACACCGGCAAATACAGTGTAGCCTTTATGAGCTTTGGCTATATTGTTAATTAATTCCATAATTAACACAGTTTTGCCTACACCAGCTCCCCCGAAAAGACCTATCTTACCGCCTTTAGCATAAGGTGCTAATAAGTCAATAACCTTAATACCGGTTGTCAAAATTTTTTGTTCCGTAGATTGATCTTGAAATTGAGGTGGTGCGCGGTGAATTGGTAAATACTCTGAAGTTTCAATTGCACCTAATCCATCAATCGCCTCGCCGGTTACATTCATAACTCTACCTAATGTTTTTAACCCTACAGGCACTGTTATCATAAGGCCAGTATCTTTAACCTCTACTCCTCTAGAAAGTCCTTCAGTAGAATCCATTGCGATACACTTAACAATATTATCACCAATATGCTGGACAACTTCCAACACTAGTTTTTTGCCGTTATTATCACATTCCAAAGCGTTTCGTAAAAGCGGTAAATTATCGTGTTCAAATTCTACTTCAACTACCGCAGAAATCACCTGTATTATTTTTCCAATATTGCTGCTTGCCATTTCTTATAATTTTTAAGTTTAATAATTTTATATCACATTGATGTTGGATTATAAATATCTTTATTTAGATACTTACTATTATTACTAAAATTAATTTAGATACGAATAAGAGCTCAAAAACATTTAGTAGTGTTGTAAGCTTTTTTTACAATAAAATAAATTAAGTTGTAGTTTGGAAGATTATAGCAAAATATTTAACAAATTAGGAGTACTTATTTTAAATTTATTTGATAAAATCTAGTATTCTGGCGGCAACGAGCAGGCAGCACCGTGTTTTATATCGTTATAAGAATTATTTGAGGAAAAAAGTTTAGAGTTTGAATTTTCATCAGGCGGGGGTAGTTTACATTTGCTTTTTGCCAACTCTTGTTGAGTTTGATCCAACAATTTTTTAGTTTCTAACAATTGTTGTTGTAAATCCGCCTCTGATTTGTTAACAACATCATTATTTTTTATATTTTCTGCAGCCTTAGGTGAATCATTCGAATTTCCAGTAGCGTATTTTTCGAATATTTTACCATTGGTATTTTTAAGATTTTTTGAATTTTGGGCAGAAGCCCTTTGTTTAATTACATCTGTGTTACCTAAGGAGTCTCTTTTTTGTTTTTTTAGAGTATCTTCTTTAATCATCTTCTCGTACATTTTTCTATATTCTATTGACATGGTAGACTCATCTTCATCGTCCTCATAATTTTGGTTTATTATATTGGTTTTAGCCTTTCTTATATATTGGGTATTTTGGTAAAGCTGGCGCTTTGACATTGAAGATTTATTGCTATCTATAATTTTATTATTGCCAGAGTGCCTTAAATTTTGATCTTTTAGAGAGCAGCTTGTTAGTAATAATAATACTAATAAAGTTAAATGGTTAAATTCAAGTATTTTGGTTAAATATTCTTTATATTTCCGCTTCATTTACTAATTGATATATCAATTTCGCTATTCAATACTAATACAATAATGACACAAAACTTCTACGACTTCAATCTTTAGTGGAAAATACTGTATAATTTATCATTTTTATGTCACTTAAATCGCACTATTAAATTTCATCTTTTACTAAGTATCATTGTACAAATAATAACTGCATAGTTATTTTGATGGCAACTTTTGGTTTAGAGTGTAAAATATTAAAGTCCATAGCCATTAATTTTAAAATCTGACGACTCACTGGCAACCATAGTTTGTCCAATTTAATCTCAGAGTGTAAAGAGTAGGGCGTATCAAAAGCAAACAACAATTTAGGTATTTCATTCTCTTGAAAAAATTCATCAGTATATTCTAAGATAATCGTGTAAATCTTATTTTCTTTATTTATCTCTGCTGTTAAAGTTAAATCTTCAGCAAGATTATGTTTTTTAACTATAGAGTTAATAATTAACTTTAAGACTTGAGTTAATTTTTCTATATCTGTTTTCAAAAAAGCTTTAGCATTTGGTATTTCAAGTTTGAATTTCGTAGCTATTTTATTCAAAGATGACATTTCTGTGCTTAGAATCCCCTTAATTAATGCATTTATTTCAACCAAATTAGACTGTAATTCCAATTTTCCAAGTGACGAATTCAATAGAATAGTTAAATTATCAATTGCATAAGATGCTTCGGTTTGGATAGAAATCAGATCATCAAAATTATCTTGTAAAACTTCTTTATCTTTTGTTGCATTGGTTATTTTATTTAATTTTAGTAGTTCTAAAGCATTTGTTATTTTGTTCAAATAATTTTGCCATTGCCAAGAAACGCTAAGGAAAAAATCATAATTGTTACGTAAAAGCATTTTGTTGTTATTGTCATTAGGATCGTAATAATTATGTATAGCGAGTAAATTCTTTTTCAGCCAAATATAGACAGCCAAAGAAATTAAAAGATAAAACAAAATAATTTCACCAGAAACTGTATAAATATCATTTAATCTGCTTTCGGCATTTGTTAATTTTACAATTAAATCTATCGGATAGTCTTCATACTGATAATCAATTAAAGGAGCATAGATGTTAGAAAACATTTCTCTATTATTTAATAATACTGTAGTTTTGCCAAGTACAGCATTAGACAAAGCATAATCCTCGCTAATTGAAGTATAAAAGCCCAAAAAAAGCAAAAAATTAGTATAAATTTTAATTAGAGAACCAACTAAATTTGTTTTACTAGGATCACCTTGATTTAGTAAATCCTTTGTAGTAATCAACTCACTTCCATCGTAATTATACAAAGTGACTTTACTTATATTAAACTGTAGAAAAAATTCTACAGATTCTTTTAAAAATTTTTCATATTCAGGTTTTAGAGCATAGCTAATATTTTGAAAATGCTCGCTCTTGGCTATTACGTTGCTGTGTTTTCCCCATACAAATTTCAGGTATAAATTTATTATATTATTTGTGTTGGTTTTTTAACTTTCTATTAC
>JAIOYM010000009.1 GCA_021741085.1 Rickettsiaceae bacterium | reverse complement strand
TTTTCACCAATAGTTGCTACTGCTTGAATAATTTCCTCAGCTATCGTAGAACTAGAACTAAATTGCTTATTTTTCAAAGCTTCTATATCATTACTTCCAAGAGCTAGATCGGCTAAAGTACCCACTAGATTTTGAAATTGCGCAACAAAACTTCGCTAAAAGTAAATAGTTTTTAATTATTCTTACAAGATAAAAGTAAATAAAGCTTGACGAATTTTTAATTACATTATACAATCATCCTTATGTGTTTCAATTCATTAATTTTATTTAACTTTAATTTAACTATAAAACTAACTGAATGACTAACTTTGTTTAAGTATAAAGCTTTGCAAGAAAGAATTAGAAACGCATAAAACTTAATAACGTTATACAAATTAAAAAAATAAATTTAGGAGAAATATAAATGACACAAGCGTCAATATTTACAACATTTGGCAGACATCCAACCACAAATAAAGCTGCAAATACAACTACAGCCTTAAATGCAACTACAGCCTTAAATGCAACTACAATTCCAACCACAAATAAAACTGCAAATACAACTACAATTCCAACTGCAAATGCAACTACAGCCTTAAATACAACTACAATTCCAACTGCAAATGCAACTGCGTCACAGGGGACTCTTCTTCGAGATCTAATCAATCAAGTTAAATTTAATGTTACAATTGCTAATGTAGTAGGGCGTGAACTTTCGAAAACGGGTGAAGCTTTCAAAGATTTAATGGACGCTATTAATGAAGTTTTAAAAGAAAAGGTAGATGCGGCTAATGTTACAGCAGAGGTTATAATCCCAGAAGGGCGATTTAGAAAAGCGCTAGAAGATGATAAAGAAGGCAAAACAGAATTTTGTGATGTTGTAAAACTAGTCGAAGGTAAGCCAAGCAATAATAATGACAAGCTTTCTTTGAAAGTAGATTGCCTTGATGACATAGCATCTATAACTCTGATTATGCAACCACAAAATGTTACCCACAATGGAACCGAGGTGATACTAGGAAAAGATGGGGCTATTGATATAAACCTAGAACCAGGTGCTACACTTGTAATTTAACCATAAGCTATAATAATAGACGATTTTACATAAATCTTTTTACAATCAATACTAATTCCAACCTTAGTTTATTTTAAGGTTGGATTCTTATTCTCTTGGTGCTATTTAACATATTACTCATCCAAAAGCAGATAAATCGAAATAGCGATCCGGCAATCCTGTTCCCAACACCACACCTAAAAAAAATTACAAAAAGATCTTTTTTACTCTCTAAATATCTTACAGCTTGTAAAGGTTATAGATGTTGTGTAAAATAACATTAATGGTATTTTAAGCACAGTTTTTCAAAAAAAATAACCATTTCTGCATAAAACACTAGTCAAAATAAATAACAATAAAAATATGGATAATATAGTAGAAAACAACTTAGTAGTAAAACAAGAAAGCTTTTCCATAATGAATTTAATATTATCCGCAGACTTAACGGGTAAACTAGTGTTATTTTTTCTGCTAGTTATGTCTATATATTCGTGGGCTATTATAATAAAAAAATATTTTCTATTTAGCAGAACAAAAAAAAAGATAGCATATTTCGAAGAGGTATTTTGGTCTGGCCAAGCCTTAGAAAATCTATACAGTAATATGAAGGCTTCATCCGACAATCCATTAGCCAATATCTTCATTGCTGCTATGGGAGAATTAAAACGCAAAAATATTAGCACATTAGGCGACTCAGCTCTTAAAGTTAGCTTAAAAGATAGAGTTCTGCAAACAATGTTTATTGTAAAAAACAAAGAGTTGGAAGAAATAGAGAATTCCCTAGGATTTTTAGCAGTTGTTGGCTCTGTTGGTCCATTTATAGGTTTATTTGGAACGGTTTGGGGGATAATGAATAGTTTTCAATCTATTGCGGCATCTAAAAACACTAGCCTTGCTGTTGTTGCTCCTGGAATCGCAGAAGCTTTGTTTGCAACAGCAGTAGGTTTAGCTGTAGCTATTCCCGCCGTTATGTTTTATAATTTTTTATCCAACAAAGTTAATCATTTTAACAATAAGTTTGACGATTTTGTGCAAGAGTTAAATAATCTATTCTCAAGAGCTATAGACGAGGGTAAAATATAAAAAACTTTTTCTTAAAAAAAACTACACTACCTAGCTGTATAAAATTTAAGCTTAAAACTAACAAGTAGCAAAATTAATATATGTCCATGTCAATTAATCGAAAAAGTTCTAATTCAAGAGCCAGAAGAACTTTGATTAGTGAAATTAATGTCACCCCTCTTGTAGATGTTATGTTAGTGCTACTTATCATTTTTATGATAACTGCTCCAATGTTGGTTACTGGTGTCAAGATTGATTTACCTGATGCGCAAGCTAAAGCTCTTAATTCTGATGAGGAGCCCCTTACCATAACTTTGGACAGAAAAAACAATCTCTTTATAGCAGAGTCTAGTGTTGCCAGGGAAGAATTAATAGAAAGATTGAAAGCAATCACGCAAGAAAAATATAGCAGAAGAATATTTATCCGCGCTGATAAACATCTGCATTACGGAGAAGTTATTAAGCTTGTCGGAGATTTAAATATGGCTGGCTTTAATCATGTGGCTTTGGTTACATCATCAGCTCAAGAATGACAATGATTAGAAAAAACTTGTCTACTTTTATATTAGCATCAACATGTCTGCATGTGTTTGTGTGTTTTTTGCTTTTCTTTTATCATCCTGGTATTGTTATCAGCAAAGCCACTCAAGAGGATCTAGTGGTTCTAGAATTGTTACCTATAAGCTATAAATCTAACGTTAGAGCTCAGGTTAAATCTCAAGATCAAGAAATTATCCCTGCAAGCGAAAACACGCGTAAGGTTATAGAAACTAATAATAATTCTTTTAAGCCCCAAGAAAAAGAAGAGTTAAATAACAAAGTAGAAAACTTAGCTCCAAAAGAAATCTTGCCCCAAACCAAGCCAGAAGTTAAACCAGAGCCCAAGCCAGAAGTTAAGAAGGATCTAAAAAAAGAAGTTAAACCCGAGCCCAAGCCAGAAGTTAAGAGGGATCTAAAAAAAGAAGTTAAACCAGATAATAAAAGCAAAATTATAAAAAAACCAACCGAACCAAAAAAACAAACTCCAAAAGCAAAACTAGATAAGAAAAAATTAGCTAATGAATTTGATTCATTGTTAAAAAATTTAGAGAAACAATCCGAAGGAGAAGATAATAAAGAAAGAAATCGTAAAGTTACAGCAAGAGAATCGGGCGATCCTTTTTCAGCTATAGGTTCAAAAGAGTTTGATTCAAATAATGCACTGAGCTTATCAGAAATGGATGCGATTAAAATAGCTTTAAGAAAAGCTTGGAATCCTCCAATAGCAGCAGCTTTAAAGAGCAATATGAAAGTGGTGTTTGAGATAAACTTGGCTGTTGATGGTTCTATAGACAACATTAGATTACTAAGCCAGGTTTGTAGCGACTCTATTGAACAAAATTTATGTAAAGCTTTTGTAAATAGTGCACAGCGTGCTATACTTACAGCATCCCCTTTCGATTGGTTAACCCCAGAACGTTATGACGTTTGGAAAAAGATCAAATTTAGTTTTACACCCGATGGCATAATTTAAATATTGTTATGATAAATAAAAACCCAATTAATACCAAAAAACAACAAGAAGGTGATAGTCATATTATTTTTCACAACATCAGTAAATCTTTTAACGGCAATAGAGTTAAAGTTCTTGAGGATATTAGTTTCTCGATTAAAAAAAATAATATAACAGCTTTAATAGGTCCAAATGGTGCTGGTAAAAGCACAATAGCTAAGCTTATCTTGGGTATAGAGAAGCCCACTGAAGGCTTAATAGAGCATTGTATAGAAAGTAATTTCGGCTATGTACCGCAAAAAATCAATTTGGCTATCAATATGCCTATTTCAGTTAAGGGCTTTATAGATGTTATGGCCAGCACATCTACAACAGGAGAACAATACGAAAAAATATTGGTTTTTGCTCGTATAGAGCAGCTACTGCCCAAGCAGCTACATACTCTTTCGGGTGGACAAATGCAAAGAGTTCTACTTGCGGGTAATTTATTGAACAAACCAAATTTTATAATTTTAGATGAACCCACTCAAGGACTTGACGTTGAAACTACTAACGATTTTTATCTCTTATTAGAACAGGTTTGTAATGACTTTGATACTACAATTTTTATCATCTCTCACGATTTACATGCAGTAATCAAAAAGGCGGATAAAGTATTATGTCTGAATAACCATTTGTGCTGCGAAGGTAAACCAGACGGCAGTAAAATAGATAAAACGCATTTACCAAATAATATAAGCATTTATCATCATAACCATGATCACATACATTACATCTGAAATATTTTTAATAACTACAGCTATAATTTTGCTGAATATATTATTAGCGCCACTGGGCTGTATAGTTTTATGGCAAAGACAAACTTATTTCTGTGAAGGTATAGCGCATGGTTGTTTTCTTGCTCTTGCTATAACAGCTATAAGCGGTCTTCCCGTAATTATAACGGTTTTAGGAGTATCCATAATTTTAGCATTATTATTATCTTACGCACAAAGTGCTAATAAAGATGCCATCACTTCTACTCACGTAATAGCTCACGGTATGGTTGCACTTTCAGTTATACTTTTTAATTTAGTGAGCACTAGATACGATATTAATGTGAGTAGCATTTTTTTTGGTGATATTTTAGCCATAAATACCCAGAATTTAATATCTATAGCTATTGTTACCATCTTTGTATTATTTTTTATATTTCGTTATATAAATCAATTTATACTGGTATCATTAAACCATGAATTGTCTTTTGCAAGAAAAATAGTTCCGTGGAAATTGGAATTGCTATTATTATTAATGTTGGCAATAACTATAGCCGTTACTGTAAAAATAATAGGAACGCTTTTAGTTTCAGCTCTTGCAACGATTGTTCCAGCAACTGCTAGAATGTTTTCTAATACACCTCAGCAAATGATGCTTATATCTCTTATTATGGGTATTACAATTAGCTGCATTTGCCTTTTTGTGTCATTTATTTTAGATGTACCCACTACAGCACTTATCACAACAGTGGAGGCAGTAATTTTTTTAATCGCAACTTATTTAGGCAAAAGACACAATTCGTAAGTCAAAATTTTTTGGCTTAGCTGCAGAAATTTATACTTATATATATTATTTTTTGCGTTGGTACCGCATTGTATCTTGGCAATTCAAAATACATAAATTTGGGGAAGTAGACCTTATAGCAATAAAGGGAAAGAAGATAGTTTTTATCGAAGTTAAATATAGAAAAACAATACTGGATTTGCAGCTTTTGGTTCATAATTCCCAAATTCGCAGAATAAAGCTTATGTCGAAGATATTTTTAATGAAATATCCCAAGTACAATGATTATGATATAAGATTTGATCTTGCTATTGTCTCGTTATTTAAGATAAAAATCATCGAAAATTCTTGGTAAATCAAATTTTTCATAAAAAAGCGAAAATATTTTCACGTAAACCCTTGAAGTTGTAGCAACGGATTTCTATATCAATACTTGCTAGGTGTATTATGCTTATAGTTTTTTTTATAAACTAAATACATGCTAAATTGGCGTAATTCAAAAAAGTATAATAAAAATAATTGATGGAGGATGATATGAGTTTTGTGCCATTACATGATAGGGTTGCAGTTAAACCTATTGAGAGCGATGAAAAAACAGCTGGTGGTTTAATAATACCAGATACAGCTAAAGAAAAGCCAATGCAAGGTATAATAGTTGCGCTTGGTATGGGTCATCATCGTGAAGATGGTTCGGTAAGACCATTTGAAGTGAAAGTTGGTGATAAAGTATTTTATACTAAATGGGCTGGAGCTGAAATTACTATTAACGGTGAAAAATTAATGGTAATGAAAGAATCCGACATTTTAGGTATAGAAAAAGCCTAAATTAAAAAAATCTAAACATAAAACAGGAGAAATAATTTATGAGCGCAAAAGATATAAAATTTGGAGAAAACGGTCGTAACGACATTATGAACGGTGTTAACAAACTTGCTAATGCTGTAAAAGTAACTTTAGGACCTAGAGGTAGGCATGTTTGCATAGAACAATCTTTTGGTGGACCTAGAATTACTAAAGATGGAGTAAGCGTGGCTAAAGCTATAGAGTTAGAAGATAAATTCGAGAATCTTGGAGCTCAGTTGATTAAATCTGTTGCAAGTAAAACAGCTGATAACGCTGGCGATGGAACAACTACTGCTACAGTTCTTGCTCAAGCTATAGCATCTGGTGGTAACAAAGCCATAGCTGCTAAAATGAATCCAATGGATGTTAAACGTGGTATAGATATTGCTGTGAATGCAGTTATTGAAAAGATCAAATCATATAGCAGTACAATAAGCACTAAAGCTGAAATCTCTCAAGTTGGTACAATTTCAGCTAACGGAGATGAAGAAATAGGAAGTAAAATTGCTGAAGCAATGCACAAAGTAGGTAAAGACGGTGTTATTACGGTAGAGGAAAACAAAAGCTTTTCTTTTGATTTAGATGTGGTGGAAGGTATGCAATTTAATAGAGGGTATATTTCTCCGTATTTTGTAACCAATCATGAAAAAATGGTGGTTGAATTAGAAAATCCACTAATTCTTATTCACGAAAAGAAATTATCTAGTTTGCAGCCATTGGTTCCTATTTTAGAAAGTGCAATGCGTTCTTCTCGCCCACTTTTGATCATAGCAGAAGATGTTGAAGGTGAAGCTTTAACTACCTTAGTAATTAACAGATTGCGTACCAATTTAAAAATAGCTGCGGTAAAAGCCCCAGGTTTTGGTGATAACAGAAAAGCAATGCTAGAAGATATTGCTACATTAACAGGCGCGCAAATGATAAGTGAGGATCTTGGAATTAAGCTTGAAAATGTAACTCTTGAAATGTTGGGTTCAGCAAAAAAAGTTGCTATTACTAAAGAAAATACAACCATAATTAGTGGTAGTGGAGATAAAGCTGATATAGATGCTAGAGTTAGTCAGATTCGTAAAAATATTGCCGACAGCACATCTGATTACGATAAAGAAAAACTACAAGAGCGTTTGGCTAAATTGGCCGGGGGCGTTGCTGTTCTTAAAGTTGGTGGTGCTACCGAGGTAGAAGTAAAAGAACGCAAAGATAGAGTTGAAGATGCTTTGCATGCTACTCGTGCTGCTGTTGAGGAAGGTATAGTTCCTGGTGGTGGTGCTGCTTTATTTTATGCAAGCCGTATATTAGATTCTAAATTCAAGGAAAAATTAGCTAACGACGATCAAAGAATTGGTGTTGAAATTGTTAAAGATGCACTTCATGCGCCTATAAAACAAATAGCAGAAAATGCTGGCATAGAAAGCGGAGCTATTGTTACAAGTAAGTTGTCTGAAAGTAAGGATCATAATTTTGGTTTTGATGCTCAAAATCTAGATTATGTGAATTTAATTGCTAAAGGTATAGTTGATCCAACTAAAGTTGTAAGAACCGCATTACAAGATGCTGCTTCTGTTGCTGGTTTAATTATTACTACTGAAACAGCAATAGTTGATAAGCCTGATAATAAATCTGGTCCATCGGCTATGGGTGGTCACCCAGGCATGGGCGGAGGCATGGATTTCTAATAATTTTTTAGAAATTTTTAATTAGGGCTCAATGTTAATTTGAGCTCTAAATTTTTGTGTTGATTTATGCCTTTTGTTATTGCAGCCATTCCAATATAAAAGAAGAAACAAAATCCCCTAGCGGTAATGCAGAAGCGTCATTGCGAGAAGCGTTAGCGCCGTGGCAATCCAGGGCAAATAACTCTTACTTACATATTTAAAAAGAAATTAATAACTGGATCACCACGCTGGTTCGCAGGCTCACGGCTCGTGATGACACGAATCTATGACTGATAGGCATTGCGGCAATTGTAATATAAAAGAAACAAAATCCCCTAGCGGTAATGTGGTAGCGTCATTGCGAGAAGCGTTAGCGCCGTGGCAATCCAGGGCAAATAACTCTTACTTACATATTTAAAAAGAAATTAATAACTGGATCACCACGCTAGTTCGCAAGCTCACGCTCGTGATGACGCAAATATATTACTTATAGGCATTTTAGCCATTCCAATATAAAAGAAGAAACAAAATCCCCTAGCGGTAATGCAGAAGAGTTATTGCGAGCGTAGCGTGGCAATCCAGCGCAAACAATTCTTCTATATAAATACTCCTGACAACAAGAAAATCTTACTCTATATCTTCCAATTTTTTAGTTCTAGAAACACCAAGGTTATTTAAGATTTTAGTGTTTATCTCTCTTAACTCTTGTGCTTTTTTGCCACCAATTGATGCTTCTAATTTTAGCCCTAATTCATCAGCATTTTTCAGCATGGATGGATTATCTGTCAAATATCTTTCGAATGTTGCAGCATATGTGTCTTTAAATTTCTGATCTTTGGCAGATTTTGCAACGCCAGCTCCTTCTTGAGATTGTTCGGCCTTACCAATGTTAGCAGTATATTTACTAAACTCTATATAAGCGAACTGTATATTATTTTCGCCCTCTTTGGAATTTTCCATCATTTCACCTGCACTTTTGAATAGATTGACATTTTTGTCTTGGTGGAATTTTTCTATGGTTGCTTGTATATCGTTAGAGCTTGCTCCTTTATTTTCACCAAAATTGTCTATTTTAACATTTTCTATTTTCTTTTCCTCTTTTCTAGGAGGCAAGAGAGATTTTTGGTAGTTACTTCTTTCTTCAGAAAATACTTCTAATTGATTATTAGGAGTTTTGTTAATGAAGTCTTCAGCTTTTTTTGTTGGCGGAGGTGGTGGTGGATTATTTGGATAAAAAGTGAAGGAGGAAGTAGTTGTTTTACTGCCACCAGGCCCAGTGCTAGTTGTGTGAGACATATGTATATTTCCCTGGAAATTCCCCCTTATATTTATGCGAATAGGAGAACCAGAACCTTGGTTGCCGCCACCTCCTCCTTCACCGCCACCTCCTCCTTCACCGCCACCACCGTCTCCTTCGCCACCTTCAGATCCGTTTCCATCTTCCCCCTCTTCAGACTCTTTAGAATCTTCGTTATCATCTTTTCCTGGTTGGTCATTATCACCTTTTTGAGCATTTTGCATATTATTTAATTTACTTGTAGCGAAAGCTGCCGCCTTATTTAGTTGACCTCGAATTTCACCGGGGCCAATAGCTGGCAAAGCTATACCCATACTTAGATCGGCTACGAACTTCGCTAATTGATCTGAGAGTATTTGCATTAAATATAATATGAAACATCCAATGACTAGTGACATCAATATTTTCTCGATTTTTGAAAAAACTGCAACAAAAAAATCGGCAAAAATACCCTTATTTTTTTTAACACCTTCGGATAAAAAGCTATAATTTTTGCTGGCGTCCGCAAAGTTTTTACTGTCGTAATTCTGCTGTAAAAATTTATCCGCTCCGTCTTGTGCAATCTTAAACAAAGCCTTGCCAGGGGAATGCAATATATAGCCTAAACTGTAGATGCAATTTTCATAATCTTGTAGTAGTGAGTATTTACTTTTGTCGTCGTTAAGCACAAATGCTTTTTTACCCTCTAGATCTATCGCCTCATGTGAGCAGGTGCCATAAAATCCTTTGTCGTAAACAGAAAACATAACTACCAAAAATGCTGATACAACCATAGGCTGAAGTGAACAAGAGATCATTATGTTTAGCCACTTATCAAAATATTTTTTTGTGGCTTTAAATAACACCATAGGGACAAAAACTGGAGCCATTATGCCGAATACCAAAATCATAATTATTGAAGCGACAAAAACTTGAACAAAATAAGCCATTACCGATATGATTAATATAGGGTATGCTAAAGCTAATTCTGTTAAAGTTGTATAGCCTGTGTAAAGCCCTATTGCTAATAGATATAGATATGGTGGCACGGGGAAACTTAAGCCAAATAGCTTATCCCAACTATTATCCTTTTTAAAATTTTCGGCATAAAATTCAGACAACATATCTATGCCTAAATAATGACCAATTCTACAATCCAAGCTGTCCCATAATGCTAAAAATTCAAAATTTTCTGCATACTTTTCCTTTGAAAAATTACATAAGTTACTACTTCCTGAATTCATAAGCCAAGATGCAAATGTATTACTTGCGGTCATAAGTAAAGGCAAAGTAAATCCACTCATACCATCTTGACGTTCTCCATCTTTCGTGCCATCTCTCAAGTCTATTCCTATCGAGAAATAAATAACTAAAATAATTTTTAGAAATAGCATTGGTACGTTTTCCTGCGCAGAACCATAGATGACTAACTTACAGCCTATTGCTATTATGTAGCAAACTAAAAAAAGTGTTACAAAGCTGCGCATGTTGTCTTGAGCTTTGTAGAGCATACTGTCTTTTTTTAGAGACCCCTTGGCTAATTGTTCATTTGCACCAGATACTGAACACACATCAGGGCTAACAAGGGATTTAACTAAAACTTGATTCACACAATAAACTACTGTAGAGCTTATAGATCTGAGAGCTTTTGAATTCTTTACAACATCTTTGTAGCATGTAGACAAATTAGAGCAATTTGCAGTCTTTTCTGGTGTTGCTTCATTGGGTTGACCCGAGATTACCTCCGAATAAATGCTTTGAGTGAAAGGTTCCCTAATGTATTTGCAGCCTATAGGTAAATATAAATTACTATCAAATAATTCTCCAAACACCCCTCTAGTTGCTAGGCAGATTGAATCTTGCTGACGTATTATAGACCAAGGCATAACAAAAGAACCAATACCAACATCCAAAAAAGTACCGCTATCACCAATTCTTTTGTCCTCTAGTATTTCAAACATATCTTTATAATGGTTGGCGCCAAACATTATATCTGAAAGAGTTTGCCACATTTTGTCCCAGTTGCCGCTACCAAATGCAGCGATTAAGTCTGGAATACTTTTTACAAATACTTCTACCCGCATTGCTATAATTTTAACGTTATTGCATACACCAAAAGTAAGTTTAGGATCATTAGGATCGGCTCTTTCTTGAACCGAGCACATATCTTTTCCAAATAATTTTTTATCATTTAGTCTAATTCTATTAATTAAACCCAAAGCACCAGGAAATAATAATGGGGCAATTGTTACGTCGAATAAGGTGGCTGAAATGCAGCTGTTTTTAAAAGAACCCTCAACGAAAATCTCATAGGTTTTCATAGTTTCACAACTCATGTTTTTTAAGCCATTAAGAATATTATCGAGATAGGAATTACCAGTTGTTATATCCTTATCTTTAGATTCACTAGATGAACCATCTGAGGTAGAAGAATTATTGTTGCTAGTACTTGAGGTAGCAATAGCTGTATGTGGAAGAAAAATTAAGGAGGAAAAATTTAAGAAATTGAATAAAAATAATAATGTTAGGCTAGTTGTTTTTAAAGACACGCTAAATTTTATTTATTTGCAGCAACTCTTTTATAGAAAATTGGTAACCATATTTCAGGATCATCACCATATTCTTTTATTATTTCGTTAAGTAATAAAATTATATCCGTTCTTCCAGAAAGTACGTTAATAATATTATTCATACCACTTAAATTTACCCTAGCAACGATAGCATTTAAACCTTGTTTAACCAAAAAGTATCTAGTGCCAGGATCTGTAGTTCTAATTATTTGATATTCTCTTTGACTAAGCATAAAAGCTGATCTGTAAACCTCAGTAGCTTTTAAATTAGGTAGAAAAATTTGAGTAGCAGTTTGCTGTATCAAAGTATCACTAATTTGACTTTTACTAGCGTCTTCAACACTTTGTGTAGCAAAAATTACAAAAGTGTTTAATTTACGCAGAACCTTCAGCCAATCTTTAATTGTTGGCGCAAAAATTGGGTTGTCTATAAGAGCCCATGCTTCATCCAAAACTATCATTGTAGGCCAACCATCTAAAGATATATTGATTTTATGAAAAATATAAGAAAGCACTGGTCCTAAACTATATTTATCTTTTAATAACAATGCCATTTCAAAGCCGAATATACGAGCTTTTGTGAAGTCGATATTATCTGTTGGATTATCAAAAATTCTTGCGTGTGAACCTCTACCATGCCACATTGATATTCTGCTAGCTAAGCTACCAAAAGTTTCCATACCCAAAAAAGGCACAATGTTAGATAATTTTCTATCTTTTTGGTTTAATCTGTAATTTCCTTCAATTGCAAGAGATAATAATTTAATTTCTTCTGCGTTTACAGTTTCACCGTTGGCAGTGACTAATAATTTAAGCCAAGTAAGTAGAAAATTTCTATTTTCCCCGTTGTCTGGAAGTTGTAGAGGATTGAAGTTACATTGTTCTCCAGGATTTATTTCTGTATAAACTCCACCTAGTGCCCTAATAAAAATTTCAGCTCCATGATCTTTATCAAAAAAATACATACGCGGTTTGAATTTCTGCGCCTGCGCACATAGAAAATTCATCAAAACAGTTTTACCTGCACCGGTAGGACCTATAATTAAAGTATGACCAACATCACGCACATGAAAATTGAAATAATAAGGCGTATTGGATGTAGTATCCAATATTGTTACGTATTCGCCCCAATGATTATTTCTTTCTTGACCAACTGGATAATTATGCATGGAGGCAAAGCTAGCTAGGTTTAAGGTGCTAATAGTGGCTGTTCGTTGTATATATGATATGTTACCAGGCAGCTGCCCCCAATAACATGCCTCAAGGTTTATTCTTTCTCTGACGGGTTGTATCCCGCAATTAGATAATTCTACAGCGGTTTGAGAAAGGTTGTTTTCTAATTCTTTTTCGCTGTCAGCTACACAAAGCACTGTAAGATGATGGTCTCCAAAGCCTACATCACCACTTGTAGCTAAATCTAGCGCTTTGCTAATCTCTACTATTTGAGAAACAGCTTTATCCCCAGCCTGTATAAGTCTATTTTGTTGCAATTGCATCTTACCCACGGCAACAGTTCTGTTAATAGATGTAAAGCTCTGGGTCATTACAAATTCGAATGGAGCTTGTAGCATGCCATCAAATACTCCCACATTTGTGCTAGGACCATATTCTTGTATACTAATTATACCAGCATATTTTTCGTGAGATGGACTTCTTACGTTTATAGTTTTATTCTTAAAAAATAATCTGTGTGTAGAAAGATATTTGTCTAGATTTGACGTAGGGAAAAGAACCTTAGAACTCTGACCAGAATTTATAATGGTACCTAAAAATTCCAATATCTCGCAGTATACACCATCTTTTGTTTCTTTTACTTCCAGTAATTCAGCGTCGTAATCACGAAATGTGTTTAAAACTCGCGCAGACATCTCATCTAAAGCACTAAAGCTGTCTTGCATATCTTTTTCCCACGAGTTCTTAACAGACTTTTGCATCAAAGTTTTATACCAATACTCTAAAATTGCTACACCACCTGTATCGGGCTGATACATTATTGTTAGGTAAAGTTCATTAGCATAAGACTGAAAAGTGGAATATTTCTTTTGCCACTCTTGCTTTAGATAGGTAACAAAATCTTTGGATAGCTTTAAAGTAGGGTCAATATTATAATCATAAGATTTCGCGCTTAAAGGTTTTTTACGTCTTATAGTATGAAAATAAAGAATAATATTCCCCGCGCTCATGTTTTTAAACAAAGTATTACGCATAGTCTTGCGTATATCTAAATCTTGATCGTCAGCTGTTTCAAAAGAAAAACCACCTATTTTTATTACTTGCAATAACTCATTGTTTTTCGTTATAACTGTGTTTTTGTTCCAATGACATTTATAGGGAATAAAATCACTTTGATATTTCTCTCTTAAGAAATATTTTTCTTTTAGTGGTAAATTACGAAATATTTGAAACATTTTCTGAAAACCTCAATTACACAAAATAGGAGTTACCACCATAATAAATCTTGTTAGAACATAAATTGCATTTTGTATATTTTGTTAAATATAGCTCTACAAATCTTGGTTCTTTAAAACACAAGTAATATCCTATGCCATGCGTCAAGAGGGCTAATAAAATTATTTTAAAATTAGAGGTTTGAATAAAGGCATTTACAGAAATTAGAATATTTAGAATAGCAAATTTAAAGCTAACACCCAAAATCAAGTTAGGTCTTGTTAACCCTATGAATAATGGATCAGCAACTATACGATATGACATTGTTCTACCTAATTAAATACCTAGCAACTCACATATTTAAATGATATTACTGATTGAAGTAAATGCCAAGCAATATAACTATTTATGGTTGATAAATTGAAATCGACATGTGCTTGTTATGCCACAGAGTGTAATTTTAAAAAAAATTCACGCTATGGAACATAAGCCTTGCAAATGTACGATAATTTGCTATAGAATTTGCTCAATGAGTAAAAAAATTCTTTTTGCTTTAACTATATAGCATTAAAAATTTATTAAATAAAATAAACAGAATAAATGGATTACCTGTTAATTAGTGGCGGTCAAAAACTTCGCGGTAAAATTACTATCAACGGCGCTAAAAATGCGGCTTTGCCGATGATTGCTGCCAGTATTTTAACCGAAGATGTAGTTGAACTTAATAATGTTCCCAATGTTTCCGATATTAGCACCATGAGCTTGTTAATCGAAAGTTTGGGTGGGCAAATATCTAGGGATATAGCAAATAAAAAAATCAATATTTCGTGCCAGCGAATAAATAATTATACTGCTAATTATGAGATTGTAAGCAAAATGCGTGCTTCTATTTGGGTGTTAGCTCCTTTATTAGCAAGGTTCGGAAAAGCTAAAGTAGCTCTTCCTGGTGGTTGTGCAATAGGCGTACGAAAAGTTGATTTACACATAGCCGTACTTGAAGCCATGGGTGCTAATATTACCCTTGATCATGGTTATATAGATGCTAGTATCACTGGTAAGTTGAAGGCTACAGAATTTAATTTCGATTTAGTATCTGTAGGAGCAACAATCACCGCTATTATGGCTGCTACTCTTGCTGAAGGTATTAGTTCTTTTTATAATTGCGCGCAAGAGCCAGAAATTATAAATATGTGCCATATGTTAAATGCTATGGGGGCGGATATTCGCAATATTGGCTCTAATCATATAGTGGTAAGAGGTGTCAAAGAATTGTCTGGCATTAATTACAGCATTATGTTTGACAGAATTGAAGCAGGAACTTATATGCTTGCAGCAGCAATTACTAAAGGCAGAATAGAGTTAAATGGTATCGACGATTTTGATTCGATAGAAAATATATTGTTCAAATTGAGTCAAGCTGGTGTAAAAAATTATGTGCAAGGTACCTCAATCATCATTGACGCCGAAGGGAGTGAAATACTACCTCTTAATATACATACTCAAGTTTATCCTGGCTTTCCTACTGACTTACAAGCTCAATTCATACCTTTTTTATGTCTTGCCAGCGGTACTAGCGTGGTGACGGAGAACATTTTTGATAATAGATTTATGCATGTGCCAGAATTATGTCGAATGGGTGCTGATATTACAATACAGAATAATTCTGCTATCATTAAACCAATAAAGAGTTTTTATGGAGCTGCCGTTATATCAAGCGATCTACGTTGCTCAGCATCTCTTGTTATTGCAGCTTTGATAGCCCAAGGTGAAAGTAAGATCCAGCGAATCTACCATTTAGATAGAGGGTATGAGAATTTTGATGTTAATTTGAGTAAATGCGGAGCCAAAATCTCTCGACATCAAGAATAAATGTGACATCAATTGCCCTTATATAGAAGCGCCGCAAACAATATATTTGTTTCAAGTGTTTTACCTGTATGCTTTTTAATGATTAGGTGCTATATTTTTACTATAATTTTGCAATCATTGCTAAGCGAATTGTCAGATTTTAGCGATGGGTGCTACAGCAAAATACATTCAGTTCTTAAAAATTTATTAGGAGGATTATGCGAGCAATAACCGTAGCCTATGGAGATGGAATTGGCCCAGAAATAATGGATGCCGTACTCCATATATTAAAGGAAGCAAAAACACCGCTTACTATTGAAACCATAGAAATTGGAGAAAAATTATATCGTAGAAATTATACTTCTGGTATTAATGAAGCTGCTTGGGAGTCTATTGCTCGCACAAAAGTTCTACTAAAAGCGCCAATTACAACGCCACAAGGTGGAGGTTATAAAAGTTTAAATGTTACCTTGCGTAAAGCTTTAGGTTTATTTGCTAATGTCAGACCCGTGATATGTTATTCGCCTTTCATAAAAACAGCTCATCCTAATCTAGATCTAGTGATAGTAAGAGAGAACGAGGAAGATCTTTATGCTGGAATTGAGTATAGACATAGTCATAACTGTTATGAGTCTATTAAATTAATTACATCTACTGGTAGTGAAAAAATAATTCGCTATGCTTTTGAGTATGCAAGACAAAATAACAAAAAGTTGGTTTCTTGTCTTAGCAAGGATAATATTATGAAGTTTTCCGATGGTATTTTTCATAAAATATTTGATAAAGTTGCGGTGGAATATGCTGATATTAAAAACAATCATTACATAGTAGATATAGGAACTGCTAGAATTGCTACCAAGCCTGAGTTGTTTGAGGTAATAGTTACCAGTAACTTATACGGAGATATTATTTCCGATGTTGCTGCGGAGGTTTCTGGTTCTGTTGGAATAGCTGGTTCAGCTAACGTGGGCACTGATTATGCTATGTTTGAAGCCGTACATGGCTCTGCGCCTGATATTGCTGGAAAAGATATTGCTAACCCTTCCGGATTGTTGAATGCAGCTATTATGATGTTGGTGTATCTTGATATGTGTGATCACGCCAATTTAATAGAGAATGCTTGGAAAGTTACTATAGAAGAAGGAATACATACTACCGATATTTATGGTAAGGGTAGTAGGGAATTAGCTTCAACTAAAAATTTTGCCGCTGCTGTAGTTGCAAGGCTCGGTAAAATACCTAAGACTCTTGCTACAGCGAATTATAGAAACAAAAATATTGATTCAACGCATCAACAGACAAAAATATTTATAGATTCTTCTGAAGAAAAAACTTTACATGGGGTTGATGTCTTTTGCGATATCAAAACTACTAGCCCAACTGCTATAGCAAACAAAATTTTACAGTTAGATCTAGCAGGATTTGAGTTAAAAACCCTTGCTAGTAAGGGGTTAAAATTATGGCCAAGTAATCAAGAAGATTTTCAAATTATGTCCGACCATTGGCAGCTTAGATTTATGCGTAAAGACGAATCGGTAGTAAATCACTCGGATATATCCATTTTGCTTGCAAATTTAGCTAAAGCACAGGTGGATTTCGTCCAAACAGCCAACTTATATAAATTTGGTACTAAGTTAGGATATAGTTTAGCCCAGGGGGAGTAAAGCAATAGTACATAATGAATAATAAACAACCTTTAGAAAAAAAAACTATAATTGCTACCAACAGAAGAGCTCGTTTTGAGTATTTTATAGAAGATAAATTTGAAACTGGCATCTCTTTATTAGGCTCTGAAGTTAAAGCTTTAAGGCAAGGTAAAGTAAGTTTAGAAGATGCATATGTTTTAGAGAATAATAATGAGATGTGTGTTATTAATATGCACATAGGTTATTACGATAAAGCTTACAAGAACGACTATGCAAACAAAAGACAGAGAAAGCTTTTATTGCACAGAAAAGAAATAAACAAAATTATTGGAAAAATTAAGCAAAAAGGTTTTAGCTCCGTTCCTTTGTCGATTTATTTTAATAGCAGGAATCTTGCAAAGTTAGAGATAGCTTTAGTGAAAGGTAAGCAGTTACATGATAAACGAGAAGCTTTAAAGCAAAAAGATTGGAATAGAGAGCAACATAGACTTCTTAAGTCTAATGGTTAAAGAATTTTTATATAGGGTTTTTTAAAAGTGGTTATTAAGTTTTTTAGTTGCTATTTAATGACTCATAAAAAATATAAACTCATTTAAGCAAGTTATGTAAAACTGTTTGCGATAATTTTGATTGAAAAACTTTGAAGAATTAGTGATATAATTATAGTAGATTATATTGACACAGGATTTTTTTGATGTTACGATGTTTGATTATTATGACAAGAAAAATATAAACGAATAAAACAAAATTAGAGGATTTTAATGCCAACAATTAATCAATTAGTACGCTTTCCAAGGCAAGCAAAAAAAACTAAATCTAAGTCCCCAGCTTTAGAGGGAAATCCATTCAAAAAAGCAGTATGCTTGATTGTAAAAACTCAGACTCCAAAAAAGCCTAACTCAGCTTTGCGTAAAGTTGCTGTAGTTAGACTTTCTAACGGTCAGCGTGTAATAGCTTACATTCCTGGTGAAGGCCACAATTTACAGGAGCACTCTGTGGTATTAGTTCGTGGTGGGCGTGTTCCCGATCTACCAGGTGTGCGCTACCATATAGTACGTGGTGCACTTGATACTTTAGGTGTAAAAAATCGTAAGCAAGGCCGTTCTTTATATGGCGCTAAACTTCCTAAATCTAAATAATTAAATAACGTATAATAAACAGGTATATAAATATATGTCTAGACGTCACGCAGCAAAGAAGCGCGAAATTCTTCCGGATATCAAATTTAACAGTGTAACCTTGGCTAAATTCATTAACAAGGTTATGGAACAAGGTAAAAAAGCTTTGGCGGAAAAAATAGTTTATTCCGCTCTTGATCGTATTACTTCTAAACACAAGGCAGATGGCTTTGAAGTTTTTTGCACAGCAATGGATAACATAAAGCCAGTGCTTGAAGTTAAAAGTGTAAGGGTTGGTGGTGCTAACTATCAAGTTCCAGATGCTGTTGATAAACACAGAGCGGAAGCTTTAGCTATACGCTGGATTATAAAGTCTTGCTCTAAACGTTCAGAAAAGAGCATGATGGAGAAATTATCTGAGGAACTTTTTGATGCCTACAATAAAAAAGGTGCTTCAATCAAGTCTCGTGAAGATACTCATAAAATGGCAGAAGCTAATAGAGCATTTGCTCACTTTAATCCTAAAAGAAATAAACCTGTAGCCCCACAAAGATAAAGTTAGAAAAAAAATTATATGTCATCAAAGATAGATTTAGGCGGTATAAGAAATATTGGTATTTGTGCTCACATAGATGCAGGTAAGACTACCACAACTGAGCGTATATTATATTATACAGGTAAAAGTCACCAAATAGGTGAAGTGCATGATGGTGGAGCTACCATGGATTGGATGGTTCAAGAGCAAGAAAGAGGTATAACAATAACCTCTGCTGCTACAACATGCTCATGGAAGGGTATAGTGGTAAATATAATTGATACTCCGGGTCACGTTGATTTTACAATTGAAGTAGAGCGTTCTTTGAGAGTTCTAGATGGAGCCGTAGCAGTTTTTGATGGAGTTGCTGGTGTAGAACCACAATCTGAAACTGTTTGGCGTCAGGCTGATAAATACATGGTTCCTCGTATTTGTTTTGTTAACAAAATGGATCGTATGGGAGCTGACTTCTTTAGATGCGTGAATATGATTAAATCACGTTTAGGAGCCAATGCTTTGGTAATACAACTTCCACTAGGTGTTGAGGAAAATTTCAAAGGAGTAATCGATCTAGTAGAGATGAAGGCTATAGTTTGGAAGAATGAAGACTTAGGAGCCGAATATTCTTATGTAGAGATACCAGCCGAAATGAAAGATAAAGCGGATGAATATCACAAGCTACTAGTTGACATGGTTGTTGAGATGGACGACGAAGTCATGATTAAATATTTGGAAGGTGGTGTAGTTACTATAAAAGAAATTAAAGATTGCATTCGCAGAGGTGTAATTAGTGGAAAATTAGTACCTGTATTATGTGGAAGTGCGTTCAAAAACAAAGGTGTTCAACCATTGCTTGATGCGGTAGTAGATTACCTGCCTTCTCCATCAGATATAGGTTTTGTAAAGGCTATAAATACAAAAACAGACGAAGAATTTCAGAAGCCAATATCTGTTGCAGAACCATTCGCAGCTTTAGCGTTTAAAGTTATGAACGATCCATTTGTTGGTTCATTAACATTTATAAGAATATATTCAGGTAAGTTAAACGCTTCAACAACAGTTACCAACAGTGTTAAAGATAAAACCGAAAAAGTTGGAAGAATTTTATTGATGCATGCAAAGGATAGGGAAGATATTAAAGAGGCGAAAGCGGGTGACATAGTTGCATTAGCTGGTCTGAAATTAACAACTACTGGAGATACTTTATGTTCAGCTGAAAACCCTGTAATACTTGAGAGAATGGATTTCCCAGAGCCAGTTATTGAACTTGCTATTGAGCCAAAATCCACTGCAGATCAAGAGAAAATGGGTGTAGCTTTATCTAAACTTGCTGCTGAAGATCCTTCTCTTAAAGTTGCTACCGATCCAGAAACTGGGCAAACTACAATTAAAGGAATGGGTGAATTGCATCTTGAAATTATTGTAGATCGTATGCTTCGCGAATTCAAAGTAGAAGCAGCTGTAGGTGAACCAAGAGTAGCTTATAGAGAGACGATAGGTAAAGAATATACAGTAGATTATACGCATAAAAAACAAAGTGGTGGTGCTGGACAATTTGCGAGGTTAAAAGTTATTTTTTCTCCGTTGGAGCCAGGGTCAGGATTTGTTTTTGAAAGCAAAATTGTTGGTGGTGCTATTCCAAAAGAATATATACCGGGCATCCAAAAAGGTTTAGAAGCTATTAAAGAGAGTGGTATAGTTGCTGGTTATCCAACTATAGACTTTAAAGCTACAGTTATTGATGGTGGTTTCCACGATGTTGACTCTAGTGTTTTAGCATTTGAAATCGCATCTAAAGATGCATACAGAGAAGCTATGCCTAAAGCTGCTCCAAAAATCTTAGAGCCTATAATGAAAGTCGAAGTAGTAACTCCACAAGATTATATGGGTGATATTATAGGTGATATAAGTAGCCGCAGAGGACAAGTTAACTCTATGGAGGCTAGAGGTAATGCTCAGGTTATATTGGCTTATGTACCTCTTGCTCAAATGTTTGGATATGTAGGTAATTTAAGATCTATTTCCCAAGGAAGAGCTCAGTATAGCATGGTATTCTCTCATTATGAACAAGTACCAAGTAATATCGCTGAAACTATTATAAAACGCGGATAATAATATTTATCTAGCCGATTAATGCTAATATATAGGTGTTGTAATTCAATTATTGTTACAATTGTTACAACTACCTAAGTCACATAAATTATTAGTTCCTTGAAAAAATTGTAAAAATCGTCACCATACCCCTTTGTCAGGGTAAGAGCGTCATGACGCTAAAGCTTGACTTTCCAGGCATTCCGGCAATTCTAATATAAAGAAAAGCAACATCTTCTAGCGGTAACGTAGAAGCGTCATTGCTGTATAGGTTCAGCAAATCGGTTACAAGATTAGTGAGGATATGTGCATAATTTTTTAAAAATTCTACACATATCCACACTAACAACAACATCAAGCAATCATGTGTACAGGTATTTTATTCTTAATACCTTGATGCATACGATGCTCGTTAT
>JAIOYM010000008.1 GCA_021741085.1 Rickettsiaceae bacterium | reverse complement strand
AAAACACCATATTAGAAAAACCGCCCATTATTTTTCCGATTTCTACCAAGCTGTTTGCTCAGCTTTCCAGGTTGTAACTAGCTTTTCGAGTTAAGCTATATTGCATCAAAAACAACGTTGCACTTCACTTTTGAATTTTCAAACCATACTACCCTACAATTTTTTTAATAAATGGAAGAAGCCCTTGAAAAGTATGGTTTGAAGTGGTACAGCTATACATTTTTTGACCATGTATAGAGCTTAACCCAGAGAAAATCGTATTATGTCAAAAGCTCCTTAATGACACGAAAACAATATAAATCGACAGTTTGGAACAAAAAATATTTTACAATTCCGAACTATGGGAAGCTAAATAATCAGCTACACCTTCAGATGTTGCAGTCATCCCTCCCTTACCCTGATTCCAACCAGCAGGACAAACTTCTCCATTAGTATTATGGTAATCTATCGCATCAAGCAGTCGAATCATTTCGTCTATATTGCGCCCTAAAGGAAGGTCGTTGATAGTGATGTGCCTAACAGTAAAATCAGTATCAATAATAAAACTACCTCTTAAAGCTACACCATCATTCTCTATTAGAACCCCATAATCAGAACTAACCTTTTTATTAAAATCAGATAACATAGGAAATTGAAGGTTGCCTACACCACCATCGTTATGACTTGTTTTTTTCCAAGCTAAGTGTGAAAAATGTGAATCAACACTAATTGCCATAACTTTAGTTTTACGCTTGTTGAACTCTGCTAATCTATTATTTATAGCTATAAGTTCTGAAGGGCAAACAAAAGTGAAGTCAAGTGGATAAAAAAACAAAACAGCCTTATGTCCAGCAATATAATTTTTAAGATTAAATTCAGCTATTGAATTGTCAGCCATAACAGCTTTTAAAGTAAAGTCTATAGCATTTTGACCTACAAAAGCCTTGTTATTTTCATAAATATTTGTCATGAGTGCTCCCTTTTTATTTTATTATTTGTTATGAAATATAAATCTATCTAATTAAGCACTAAGTTTATAATACCGGATAAGATATTTTATCTTGGACTCAAATCCAGCTAAAGCCGAAGCAGATTTCTTTATAATTCTATCAGAGGAACTTTCTGGAGCTGTAGTAAAAATTGAAGCCTGCTGATAGAGTTTCTCTAATTTCACTCCAATATCGTCAAATTTATTTTTTAGTTTTTGTTTTATCAAAATAGAAGATTTTTCGATGTTAGAAAGCTTAGAACCAAGCAAAAGTTTTAATTCCTCTGTTTTTGTTGCAAGTTTTATCCATTCATCCCTAACAAAATTTTGATTTTGTTTTTCTATGTATTCTACTTTAGCTTTTACTCTAACTTCATCAGTACGATTAAGATCCCAAGCCAAACCTAATTTACTCATGCAATATATTATCCATTTATGTACATCAAAATGATACCATTTTGCTCCATTTCTGTAATCACTCGGAAAGGCATGGTGATAATTATGATAATTTTCTCCTAGTAAAAATGGTGCAAGCCACCAAATATCACCAGAGGTGTTTTCGCTATAGTTTCTACTTCCATAAAAATGGCATAAGGAATTAATAAAAAAGGTAGCTTGTTGTTGGAAAGCTCTTCCTACACCCACAAAAGTTATACCGGCCAAAACTCCTTGTAAATCACTAGCTATAAATAAATAACCCACTATTGCTGGTAATATTAAATTCATAAATATAGCGATATGTAAATAATATTTAAGTTGCCACATTAATAATTTATCTTTACCATATTTTTTTGTTACGGCTGGAATAATAGTATGGGTTGAGCTATCTTTTACCAGCAACCAGCCTATATGAGACCAGAGGAAACCTAAAAGTCTATTTTGATATTTCAATGGTGAATGTGGATCATGTTCTTTGTCCGTGTAAGTATGGTGCAAATAATGATCACTTATCCAATATAAAACTGGTCCTTGCAAAGTTCCAGCGCTTAAAATCACTAAAACAAACTCAACGAATTTGTTTGTTTTATAAGAAGAGTGCGACCAATAACGATGAAAACCTATACCTACAGTAATATTGCATACATAATAACTAATTACCGCCAGCGTTATTTCTTTCCACCCAACGTTGTAATTAGTGGTATATATATATAACAGCGCGATCAATAAAATTGGTATAATTATCAACGCAAAAAAAGTTAAAGTATTGATTTTTTTCATAATTTCGATATTTTGCTATTGAATACTGTTTTATAGTATTATATCAAGTTTTTCTCAACTATTCAATAAAGATTTAGATCCAATCTTCATGGGCCACAACGAAATTGCTGTAAGCCTTTGTTATATCTTGTGGAAAATTTTTCAACTTATACTGCTCATCAAAAGCATTGCCATATATTTTGGGGTAGTCACAAATATAGTCTTTTGAAGATAAACCTTTGTATACTGAGTTTAAAATACAATATAAAACTAAATATAAATCTGCGCTTGACGAAGAAACTCTGTGCTCTAATCTTTTAGGAGTAGCATCTGGAGTTCTTATAGCAACACTACGATTATTGTTACCGTAGCATATTTTAGTTGGCGCCATATAGTTTTTATCGTACCGCAAATAGCAATTTCTAGTAGGAGCAAAAGCTAAAAAATCATTAGCCATAGAATCACACAAACTTGATGCAACAAGGTCTTTGTATTTTAAATCATCAAATAAATTGCCGCCTTCTTTGCTCAGTAAATTAATATGCACATGAATGCTGCTACCGTAATCATCTAGATAAGGCTTAGCTGAAAATATAGCTTGGGCATCAAGCTTTTTAGCGTAATCCTGTATTTTTTCTTTTATACCATCAAATTCTTCTATTAATTTTACAAGGTCACTACTAGGCTTAATATCTATTTCATACTGAAAACGCCCCCTCTCCTCCTTTAATGGAATTTGTATAATGCGTGACAGTTCTTCTGAGAAATCGTAAGAAAGATAAAATTCAAATTCTACTCCTACCAGCACTTTTACTTCAAAATCATTGTATAATTTATCAATAAATCTTTTTAGCACTTGTGTTTTTCTAATTTTTGCAGCAAAGTTTAAAATAAATTCTTCAAATTTTAAATATGACAGCGTATCCATGGCCTAAAAATATAAAATATCAAATTTTTGATAACTCTTATAAAGATTCTACTCATTATTATAAACCAGAAGCAACAATCTCTGAAGCTGAAATAGTAAATAATATAAGTTCTGTATGCAAAGATCTTAATGCAAAAAAAATATTACTGCTAAAGCAGGTGCATAGCCCTAAAATTATAATAGATGATGGTCGTGATTCATATGCAAATATTGAGGCAGACGGTATAATAACCACTGCGTCAAATATAGCAATAGGTGTTCTTACTGCCGACTGCGTTCCGGTTTTAATCACTAATTCTAAAGGTGATTTTATTGCTTCTCTGCATTGCGGCTGGAGAGGGACTGCTGCCGGTATAATCAAAGAATTTTCAACTATTTTAGAGCGCAATTTTCCTTTTATAGATAACTTATATGCAATAATTGGCCCCGCCATAAGTCAAAGACGTTATGAGGTATCCAAAGAATTATACAACATCTTTTGTAACATAGATAATAGCTACGATGATTTATTTTTAAAAACAGATTCTAAGGACTCTTTTTATTTTGATTTACCAAGTTTAGTAGAAATTGAATTAAGAAAAATAGGAATTACCACTCTAACTTCAACTATAAGAAAATGTAGTTATGATAATCCCGAATGTTTTAGTTGGCGTCGCTCTCGAGGATTAGAAAAAAGAAGAATACTATCAGCTATTATGATCAGTTAGTATAATTTTGTTTTATACTACTCTTGCTAAATGCTTATAGTCATCATATTTAGGGCTATGAGCTTTATTAGGGTGAGCAATAAAAACTGCGTTATCACTAGAATAAAATTTCAACAAACTACTTAATGCACCTTTATGAGATAATAGTTCTTCTAAGTTTATTTTTACAGGATAAGTTTGAACAAATGGCTCTTTAGTAGATAGTTTAACATAATAAAGCTCTATCATGCTAGAGCTAGGAACTTCTTTAAATCCACCATAATAAGCTACAAGTGCGTTAACTATAAGCTGAGGTGAAAGCCCCTGCCCTACATCTTTATTAGACGGTAAAGTTCCTGTTTTATAATCCAAAATATGCACTTTATTCTCTCTACATATTTCTATTCTATCAGCTATTGCTGTTATTTTTTGACTTCTATCTACAAGATCTAAAACTATTTCACCCGAATGTTCTGAAAATATTTTTACTATATTACTTCGTCTATTAAGATCAAATGCTATAAAACTATCTGCAAAATTATTGAGCCTTCTTTGCCACCATGATTTAAAGGGGGCATAATTTTTAGATAAAATTCTATCTGATATGGCTAAAAACTCATCGCGCAAATTTACATTACTATAATGCATAAAGTTTTTGGTATATAGCTCTATAACCTTATGCAAAAAGCTACCAAATTCAGTGTTGCTGTCAAAATCATGTAAATATTTAAATTTAGATAATTTCAATATCTTGCCAGCATATAGACCGTAAGGATTTCTAACTAACAACTCGATAGAGGAAGCTGACATTTTATTGGGAAAATATCTAGCGCTTTCAAGATAAGCGCCAACAAAATCATTACTTTCTATTGCAGGATTTTGGTTAGATATATTAGTTGAGTCCTTTTTACTATCCGACATATTTTGGGATAAAACTCTACTAAATCTAGAGGCATTTGTGGGTTTTTTGTTACAATACAAAGACCTTGTTAAGTAAACATTTTTACGACTTTGTAAACAAGCAAATATATAAAAGCTCAGTGAAATACGATGTTTGTCGCCAGAAAAAGCTAATTTATTTCTTACTGTTGGTGTTAACCAAGTATCTTCTTCTAGATCTTTAGGCCAAATATCGTCATTAAATTCAGGAATAATTACATATTTACTATCTATCATTATAGAGTCATTAGCCTTAACTATTATAACTTTAGCGTCTTGCGATATTTTCTCTAGATTGTTTTTGGAATTCAGAAAAATTTTAAGTATTTCTTTATACTCAATCAAAGCCTTAGAATCATCCAACAAGCTAACTACATTTAATAATAACTCAAATAAGTCGCTTAGATATTCATGCTCTTCATAAAAATATTTAAATAATTCTATGTGTAACAAAGCTATATCTTTGATTTTTTTACACTGGGATTTTTTTGAAAAAACTTCATTCAAATATTCCAAGCAAGGATAATATTGTTGATATTTAGCTAGAATCTCACTTACATGAACATGACCTTCATTGTTTTTTATTATCTCACTTTCTAATCTAGCTATGTTGTGTTTTAAAAAAAATGGGTTTTTTAGAACATTAATAAGAGACTGCAAGTCTAATTCATGAGAAAAAATATTTGCCATTTCTATAAATAGCAATGCAACTACGTCATCTAAAAAGTTGTAAGCTATATGATTATTTATAACAATTCCTAAGTTTGTTAATGAATTGCTCAGTAGATTTATTAATTTTGTATTTTCGGTAACTAAAAGAATTTTAGCGGCAGCTTCCTTGTATATAATTTCTTGTATAGTAGTTACTATAAGCTTTACTTCTTCGCGTATATTATATGCAGAAAAATACTGAATCTTACTTTCGCTATTTACCTTGCAATCTTTATTTAATTCCAAAATATCAGTAGCTAGTATATTACTATTTTCTAAAAAATTTCTGATGAAAAAGAATGGGTTAGTAGATGCTAAATCAGAGTTAATCTCTACTTTGTTTTTTAAATCAAACGGGGGTAGAATTACATGGCAATTCTTAATTAAAGAACATTCTTTAATCATTGTTTGCAATATTTTATTATCTCCAAAAAAACCCGCTAAAATAAAAACTCTATTACTATTCTTGGTAATGATCTCAGGGAGAGTTTTGACTATTCTTAAGTAGTTTTGTGCAAAATCTATCTTGTTGTTATTATTCAGATAACTACGCCACTGCGAGCTTGTAAACTTTAAAAGATTTTGTGTTATATACCAATGCTCTGGCTCATTTTCAAGATCTATAATATTATCTAAATCAGCCATATCCACATCATTATATGCGAATTTACTGATTAAATTGTATAGATTATCTACAAGCTTTAAAGCAGTAACAAAATCTATGTGCAAACTATTGTAAGATTTTATAATAGAAGCCAAAGCATATTTTTGTTCGTAACTAGCTATATTCTCTTTTTCTACATACAGATAACGAAGATTAATTATTGGTGTTATTTCGGGTAAAAATGTCGACTTATTAATATTAGATTTTAGCAATTCTTTAAGATAATAACATGCTACACCACTAGGTAATATAATGGTCACTTTGTCTAATTCAACTAAGTAATTTGCGTATAAAAAATCTGCTATAGTCTGCAAATATTGACATTGAGCCTTTACTCGATATATCATTAAATTATATTGAAGATTAATTTAAACTTTGAACTTATTGTAACATAGAAAATTCTAGTAATTCGATGGAAAATATTTTTAACAGCTGTTTTTACTAGTTATTAAAGTTGAAGGTTGAAATAAAAATCTCATTATGCTATAAAAGTTATACTTTTTATTTAATATAAAAACCATGAGGCACCTATGTTAAAGTTTGCAAAAACAATCTTATCCTTTGCTGCAATATTATTACTTACTACTGCTTGTGGTAACAAAACATCAGTTAAAGACAACTATTCACAGTTACAAAGTAAACCTCAAGAGATCGAAGTTGATGATAAATCCTCAATAACTATCTCCGAAAAAGTAACTACTAGCTCCACCTATTCGATGTCACAAAGCAACTCTACAACAGGTGTAGATACAAGCTTTTCTCAGTTCTTTAACTTACCCGCAGAAACCTTTGACGACTCAAAAACTCAAAAATATACAAAGCTAGTCAAAGAGATGGAAAACGATCTTCTTTTCGCCCCTAAGGGTAATTCATTTAATAGCTTACTTATTGACCATAAAAACTCTATAACAAATAATTATTTACCCCCTCATATTAAATAAATATTATAATAGTCCTATTTAGTATCCTGCAAATCACCAAGCAAATACAAAGAGGGCTTTTCCGTCCATTTACGCACCTTCAAATGAAGATATAAATGTATTTTCATATTTAAATTTTTTTCTATCTCTTCTCTTGCAGCCATTGAGATTTGCTTTATTTTTTCTCCGGATTTACCTAAAATCATTGCTTTGTGGCTGTCTCGCGTTACTATTATCACTTGATTAACAACAGCCGTATTTTCAGATTTTTGGTTCCACGCTTCTGTTTCCACAGTAAGATTATATGGTAATTCTTGATGCAAGCTAGTAAATAATTTTTCTCTTGTTATTTCTGAAGCCATAAATTTCATAGGAGCCGTAGTTATTTCATCAGAATCATACAACCAAGGAGAATTTGCCGCATTATTTAACAAATCTTTATATAATAGATCAATATTTGTATTATTTAAAGCGGATATAAAAAACATTTGGCTGTTAGGCAATAATTCCGAGATTTTACTTTTTAGCATCTCTAATATAACGTTATTACTCCTATCGATTTTATTGACTACAACAATAATGGGTAATTTTTTTGACCTAATATAATCTATTATTTTTAAGGTTTGGTCATCAAAAGTTTCATTAGGTTCAATTAACAACAAAATCTTATCAGCTTGCACTATGCTATTCCAAGCTTCTTTTACCATGAATCTTTCTAGTTTGACTTTTGGCTCAAAGATACCTGGGGTATCCAAAAGCACAAGCTGAACGTTATCTTCTGTGATAATTCCTCTGATAACATTCCTAGTAGTTTGCACCTTTGGTGTAACTATAGAAATTTTATATTTCACTAAACCGTTAATCAAAGTAGATTTCCCAACATTGGGTTTGCCTATTAAACTTAATATGGTACATTTTTGCGCTAATTTTGAATCCATAATGTCATTAAATTGGTATAATTTATTATTTTATAAGTTGAGTTAGGACTTTTATTATGTTAGCATTTTATTTGTAAGATACAAAGATGAATAATTCTTATTCCAAATAGAGCTTTTAATTGGAATTGAAATGTTTATGTTTCGCTTAGAAGATTAAATTACTAAAAAACTTTTTTCTTCCTAGTAGCTTTCGATAGAGTTATAACATTTTATTTAATATTAAAAACAGGAGGCACCTATGTTAAAGTTTGCAAAAACAACCTTATCCTTTGCTGCAATATTATTACTTGCTACTGCTTGCGGCAAAAAAGCATCAGTTAAAGATGAGACTTCTGCCTTGTCAGATAATTATTTTAATTCTTCTCAAAGTTCAGAAAGTTCTGCAATGAGCGAACTATCTAAAGACGGTATCAACATTGTACATTTTACTTACAACAGTTACGATTTATCTGCAAAAAGTAAAGATATGTTGAAAAAGCAACTTGCTACCTTGAAAAACTACATGAATATTAAAGTTTTAATTGCTGGTCACACTGATGCACGTGGAACATATGAATATAACTTAGGTTTAGGTGAGCGTAGAGCAATTAGTGTTAAAAACTTCCTAGTATCAAATGGTATTGAAGCTAACCGTATTGAAGTCACTTCTTTCTCTTCAGAGAAGCCTTTAGATAATGGTAATAATGAAGCTGCTTGGGCTAAAAACCGTAGAGCTGAAACAAGTGTAATTGGTAAATAATACATAACTGCTTACTCTTTAAAAATTCTATGAAACGTCAAAAGTAAGGTTTGCGAAGCCTCTATTTTTGGCGTTTTTTTATTTTATGCATTATTTGATGTTATAAACACCCCTTAATTAATATTAGAAAATTCTTGGTATTTTATTGTACTATAATCTTAAAGAAGAAAATATTACCTGAATTATAATAACAAAACAAATTGAACTTTATGTTCCTAATAGCTTGGCTTCTTATATTTTCTGGACTGTTTTTTATATTTACTGCTTTAATCGGAAGTATTCGCATGCCTAGCTTTTATACAAAAATTCATGCCATTGGAGTTTCAGACAGTTTTGGGGTGCCGTTAACACTTTTAGGCATAAGTTTACTACAAGAAAATGTTAGCTATAGCATGAAAATTATATTGATGATTATTCTAATTCTAATGTTATCCCCTTTGTCTACAAATTTGATGTCAAAAGCATATATGATTAGCAAAAGTAAAGATAGCAATCATGTAGAAAACATAATTAGTGACGATGAATGATTTAACATTTTTACAGAACACCTCCTTATTAATATTGTTATGTTCTATATTAATAATTCTGGTTTTTTACATTATCTTTGAAAAAAAACTATTAAATACTGTTTTTTCTCTATCTATCTTCAGCGCTATAATATCATGTTGCTATTTATTGTTAGATTCTCCAGATGTAGCGATGACAGAAGTAGCCCTGGGAGCAGCTTTATCCTCAACTATAATGTTGAATGCAGTGAAAATAACTGCTACTCCAGCTCCTGTAAGTCATAATTTTTTTTCTAATAACAAATTTTTTATCTTTTTTGCTCTTATTGTAGCTTTGATATTTGTTTTTTCTGCTATAAATTTATCAACCAAGGTTATGCCATTTGGTAGTGTTGAAACCATGCTACATAAAGGTGTTAACAAGTATTATATAGCTAACACATATGAAGACACTGGAGTTGCCTCAATGGTTGCAGCCATACTTGCAAGTTACAGGGGATATGATACTCTTGGTGAAACCATAGTAATATTACTTGCAGCTATAGCCGTAATTTTTATTACGTTTGTTCAAAAAGAATCTTGTAAGCAAAATCCATCCAAATAAAGATAGATTTTTTTATCAAACTTGCTATTTTCCCACTAAAGCTCAATAAAATTTAATTTTCTTCCCTTTCTTTGTAATATAACAATAGTATTTATAATTGTTAATATGTTAGCCTTTTAATAGGGTAAAAAAATCAATTAAGACTACGAACGCAAATAAGTGGGAAATAATAAACAATCTAACAAATTGCTGCTCTATGCAGGCGGCGCCGTAGCTGTTCTAATTAGCATAATGTTAATGGGACTAGAAGCAAAATCTGCGTTATTAGACAGCAGTGGCTGTGTACTGCGTTATTCTAAAGATGCTAATTCTGATACATCAAAAATAAACACATCCAAGGAAAGTTTTAGTAATAGTATAAAAGTCAAAGCAGATGGTAATTACGTAGAGTGTAGCTTTAATGATTCATCATGTTCCACAAAAGCTAAATATGGAGAATGGCTAAAAACATCTATTACCTTAAAAAAAGACCAAGAAATACAGCTTAACACCGCTGGTAAAGTAAGCCTTTGTAAATCGAAGATGGATGGCGTTGAGCTAGAAGTACCAAGAATTGATGATATCTACGTCCCCAAGAAAAACGCCGAGGGTGAAATTATTGAAAAACAAGAAATCATAGACATTAAAACTGACTTTTACTCCTATGGCTTACCTTTAAGTGTTGATGCAAACAAAACAGATTGGACTGATTTAATAAATGTAGGTTATCTAGATCAAGTTAAGCTTATAGTAAGACTTTCGCCTAATTCTATCCCTGGTAATAGGGGATATACAACCGATACAAGAAACATTAAAACATTAGACATTTTTAATACCAAGAATCTAGATTCTGCACAATTTTCCACAACTGATTGTAGCCAAGGATCTCGAGATTATGATGCTAAATGCAGCCGTTTTACCCCCTATAGAATTAGCTCGGTTGCAACCAAATGTCGCAGCGATGAGTTGTTAGAAAAATGTACAAGAGATAATGGGGAAGATAATCCAATAGAGATATTAAAATGTGCCAAGAGATATAAAGATCAACTGGAATTTGGATCGGCTATAATTTGCTTTCCTACACTTATAATACCTGTTTTAGGTTTTAATGCGGGTCAGTCGACGTGCTTGATAAAGAGAATAAGAGTTAATTTTGATACGGAAGAAAAGCATCCAGGTAAAGGTATTAAAAAAATATTTATTACCTCTATAGATAGTTCTTCTTCGTTGCCTTTGGGCTATAGTGATAAAGAAAAATATAATAAGGAAAGCTTTGCCAGCTTAGATGAAGTAAACAATTATATTCTTACAAACTTTTCTAACTCATGCCAAAATGCCGATGATCATTTCAATGGAAATCTTGATGATATAAAATTTTGGTTTATAAATTCCAACGGTCTTGCATTCAAAAATACTCTAGATAATAATGTAACCCTTGCAAAAAGTGATTTTAAAAATAGTGGAGCAGCCACTTATGGAGAAAGTTATTCTACTGAAATAAATCTTCCATTAGACTGTCAAAATGTTGATTGCATGAGGAAATTGAATGCTGTTGGCAAGCTACAATATAAATTTCCTGATTTTGCAAGAGACGCTAGAGGTGGTTATTTACTAGGATTAAAACATACGGCATGCGTAAGAAAAAATGGCATAGGATTTGAAGGGGGGCAAGGCTTTAGTAACAGAGGACAGTTGCAATATATTGTAGCAGATGTCAAAGATGTAATTACTGCAGACTCTGTAGGTATAGATGTTCCAATTTCACTTGATACCAATGGTGGAAGTAGAGCTTCTATAAAGTCTGACAAGGGTGGAGTTTTATACTTGCGGATTAATAATAAAAAAGAAGACTATCCCTACAGCTTAGGTAGTTATGACGTTAGTGTTGTGGTAAATCGTGATATAGAACAGCTTGAAGACAAATTCAACAAATTTGTCATTAATATGAAAGTCAAAATTTCCGATACAGCAGTTCAAATCATAAAAAACATGACCTGTTATGAAGCAAGCGACAGAGGTGTATGTCATAATTTTTTTACTTACATAAAACTAATTTTAACATTATATGTTACTTTTATAGGTTACAAATTGATGATTGTTGGTAGCATTAGTGTGCCTGATTTTATATTCAGCTTATTAAAAGTTACTATTATTGCAGGTCTTATTAATGAAAATACTTTCAATCTTTTTATCAACTTTATAAACCCTATGATTTGGCAATTCTCAGACATAATGTGTGCAAATTTAACGGGTTTTGAAAACAAAATAATAACAGTTAGCGATGGTAAAATTACCACAACTATGCTATCTGGCCCAATACTCTTATTTAATAAAATTTTAAGTGATTTGTTTTTTGGAAAAGTTATGATCGCGCAAATGTTTGCAACTTTGTCAGCTGGTTTAATGGGAATATTCTATTTTATTATGGTGGTGATAGCAATGCTTATATTCGTTCTCGCTGCATTTAGAGTTATGTGTCAATATATATTCTCATTTTTTATGGTTGGTATTTTACTAATAATGTCTCCTATATTTCTAACATTTATTCTGTTTAGTCAGACTTATTATTTATTCACAAAATGGTTAAATCAACTTTTAACCGTGATATTTTTTCCTATTATCTTAGTTGCTGGCATGGGAGTCTTAGTTCAAATATTCCAAATGTATCTAGATGTAACCCTTGGCTACAGCGTATGTTGGAAATGCTCTATATATTTTAAGTTACCATTTGCCGACGCTACAAGCAAAATAACTGGGAAATTTGCAACAATTCCTTTATTTTGCCTTTATTGGTATGCCCCTTGGGGTGTTGATACCGCTTCCGATAATATAACCTTTTCAATTGCAAATATAGTTGGCCTATTCATGATAAGTTACTGCTGCAATAAATATATTGATGTGGCTGCACAAGCTACCCAAAGTATTTTTGGTGGTGGAATTAATACAAATGAAAAGGCAATGATAGAATTTTTAACACCGAAAAAAAGATAATACTTCGGAAAAGCCCTGAGTTAATGTCCATCAAATATTCAAAGATTCATTTTAAATATTTATGACTATATTGTTTTAGTTGTTGCTTATTTAATACAACTATTATATAATGTGAAGCATTCCATTATAAGTGATTCAACATTATGTATAATATAACTAAAAATTGTCTTAGGCGTATTTTAATAAATCTAGCTATTCCATTATTCTTTCTAAAATTAATATTGAATTCGTCATACATTTTAGCTGACCAAAACTCAATAAACATTATAGTAAAAAATGAATTTAAGAATCTACAAGATGAATTAATTCAAAAAGCTCCTTTTTTTAAAAAGCTTTTTGAAATTGAAGAATTTAAAGACTTTACAAAATTCGCTAATGAAGCTCTTGATACACAAAACGAAAAAATAAATTCTACAACGCTAAGTGAAAAAGATGTAAGTAGTATAAGAAATGCTATACAAGAATTTGTAGTATTAATTTATGAAGATGTTGGAATAAAAACTATTACAGAATTTAGAAAACCAGAGCTATATGATATCTTTGACAAAGTAAGAACTAACATTAAGCGTTTAAATTTTGAGAATCAAGAACTAAATACAAGAAAAAATGAACTACTAGATAAAAAAATACCCAATCTTCTAAATCTAAGTATTAGCGAAATCGGTTTACATCACTTTTCTGTGTTGCCTGCAACATATCCAACTGAAATCGATCCTATCTTCAAACAAGAAATAAGAAATTTCGGCATAGGATTAGCCAAAACAATTTTTCCAAATATTAAACAAGAAAAAGCAGAAGAATTGATAACTTTGTGCTACGATGAGTTAGATAATCCTACCATTAAAGATTTTTACAATTACTTTGAAAGAAGATTAAAAATAACTCAAGCAATTTCTACAACTACATCAGTTGCCACAGGTAACAACGATGGTTTAAATGATGAAATTCATGAAAGCATAACATCTATCGAGGGCAATGAAAATAAAAGAGAATTTCTAGAATTGATTGATAAAAAAATACAAGAAACTCCAGAAGAAGTACAAGGTATAATAAATGACGTTAATACCGCTACAAAAGAAACTTCAGATGATATCAAGAGCCTAATAAGTATATTGGAAAATAACGATAGTAATATATTTAATTTAAGTAATCAGGCTCTAGACAATTCTGACAGTGCTTTGGCTGCATCTAGAGATAATTCAGAACAGCAATACGGTATACGGGGTTCCCTTTTTAAGGGTGGAGGTGAATTGTTAAATTCCGAACAAAACAACGACAAAAAAGATTGTAAAACTAGTGTTTTTGGAGGCGCTTTAGGAGTAGATTACAAAATCAATAGACATGCTTTAGTTGGTTTTTTTGCTGGCGCCCAATCTTCGGAATTAATTAACAAAAAATTAAGCGCTAACGGCGATATAAAATTTATTAAATCTTTTTTTGCTGCAATTTATGGTAATTTAAAATTACACAAAAAATTATCTATTGATGCTAAAATTGCCCTTAGTAATTCGATGATCACAGACAAAAACACAAACTCAAATTCTAATCGTGTTTGGGGAGGATTGGCAGAAATAAGGGGTAAATATAATATTCGTATATCTTCAAATTTTAATTTAATCCCTATAATTGGTATGAAATTTAGTAAAAATAGCGATCTTGAAATCAACAACGGTACTGTTAAAAATTTAATACAAACAGATTTACATAAAACATTGTTTTTTGGAGCAAACTTGAATATCAAAACCTTTAATATATCTGGTTTCTCTGTAAGCCCAATATTGCATTACACCTACAATTATGCTTTAGATTCATCCGCACCGAAACATATAATTAGTATACCAAATGTTAAATCTGGAGCTATATCTTGGACTAAAAAAACAAATGCTAAAAATATTATTGTAAACAATAGTAATGTTGGGTTTAGCATTATGGCAAAAAATGATAATACCCAATTTACTTTTGGTTTCGAAAAGACCTCAAGTGAAGTGTATAATGGATGGCTGGGAAAAATTAAAATAAGATATAGTCTATAATTTTATTGGTTACAAAACGCCTTTTTATAAGACAGATCTAGCTGGGTATGTTTTTCAGGAATAGGCGTTTGTATTGCTAATAGATGATTATATCATTTCCATTACCTCGTTGATAAAATTATATATTCTTGTACTCTAGTTACTTAATACCAAAATTAATAATTTTATCTTTTAGCCAAGATGATTTATTAACAAGTTTCATTGCCATTTTCCTAACAATTGAAGTTATATCCGATTTATTTTGAAATATTTTCTCCGTATAATCACAAGCTGCAAACATAATATAGTTATCTAATGAGCGTCTGCGTTGATAGAGTTTTAAATCATTTGTTAAAAGCTCGCAACCGGCTGAGTGTTTTGAAGAAATCAATTCCACTAGATCTACAACATCTTTGATGCCTTGGTTTAAACCTTGCCCCGCAAGAGGATGAATAGAATGAGCGGCATCCCCTAAAAAAATAATTTTTTTATGATAATAATTTTTAATTAACTCTGCTGTTAGTGGATAAGAAAGGATACTACTATTTAGACTTAATTTACCCAAAAAAGGACCAAATTTCTCGGAAGCATTATCTAAAAACTCCTCTACAGACATAGCTTTTAAAAGCTCTATTGTTTCAGACTTTTCAATCCAGACTAAAGAAGATGTGGTTTGATTTTTTGTAGGCAGAATAGCAAAAACACCAGAATTAGTAAAATGCTCAACAGCTGTTCCTTCGTGTGCTTTTTCGTGTTCTAACTGAAATATTAATGCCGATTGATTATAATTTTTTTGTACTTTGTAGTGGCAATATTTTTTTTTGACTGCAGAAAATTTACCATCACAAGCTAGAACCCAAGAAGATTCTAATATACTAGAGTCTGAAAGATGTATGAGGTTAATATTATCATTGGCCTCAATATCGGTATAACCGGTGTTAAATATTAAATTGATATTTTTATCTGATTGTATTTTTTCAAAAATTATTCTGGTCAAATCATGATTCAAAATCATATGTCCTAGTTCTTGCAACAATGGATTATTTTGATTAAGATGTATCATCGAATCATCATCCTTGTCGTCTATAACATATATATCATTAACCTTAGCTGCAAATGGCACTAAATCTTCCCATATATTGTTTAACCTAAACCATTTCTCGGTGGTTTTAGTGATAGCAATATTACGTTCATCTTTAGAAAACAACAGATCTTTCTTGTCTCTGAGCTCTATTACTGTGGTTTTGATACCCCTATTCGACAAGGCGATAGCAGTAACCATACCAACTATCCCAGCCCCTAATATTACCATGTCACTTTTTAAGTTTACTTCCATACCATTAGTTTTTTGAGTTTATTCTATTTTGCCGTAACGTAATATAGCTCTATTTGTTATAAAACTAAGTAATATATATATTATGGCAATATCAAAAAAATCTTGCCTATATTTTAAACTGCCCATGGCAACAATTATTAACACCACTAAATTGTTAGCAAAATTCAGATATAAAATTTTTATCCCTGTGGATTTGCTAAAAATAAAAAGCCCAATCGCTGCAAATAAAATACCCACAAGAAAATATAAAACTCCAGTTATCATCATCAGGAAATAATTAACTTAATTGTTCTTTCTTCGATCTCTTTGAATGATTTTTCTAAAGACTTTGCATCATCATTGGTTAAACAATGTATTAGAAAAATATTGTCATCTATTGAAACTGTATAAGTTCCTGGTGTTAATGTTATGTAATTAGCAATCAATGAATTGACTGTTTTATTGTTAACTTTGCTAGCTTTTATAACCATAAAATTATCAGAAATGTGCATATCTTTTCTCCAGATTATCTTGCTAACAGCAATTGCTGCAGAATATATATCAACAATCAAGTTAACTAAATAATATAATAAATTCATGGTAGGCTTAAAGGTTGTTAGTAATCTATATTTATTTGCAAATAAATATAGATTACCTACACATACAACCAAAAAGACTATATCCAAGAAATTATGAGGTATAGATTTTACTATTAGCCAAAATAATATGAAAAATATTAAATTAGTGAGAATTTTGATCATTCATATTATCGGATTTAACATTTTTGATGAATACAATAAATATTGTACTACAGAAGAACACCAAAGCAATAGTCCTAAATATATCATTAATTGCTATTGTATAAGAATTTTGCTGTATCATATTACTTAAAAATAGATACGATGCTGTTTGATTAGAAACTTCAGATGATAGCATAGCGCTAATATTTTCTATTGCATTTATATAATTCGGATCATTAGCAGTTATATTATCTCCAATATAACTAGCAAAAATCTTGGTATTATTCGTTAGTGTAAATGCAATTACTGCAAGACCAATAGCACCACCAAGATTACGTGTTAGGTTATATAAACCACTCGAAGATTTAATTTGCGCAGGTAGCAAATCTCCTAATGCTATATTGCTTATAGGTATAAAGCAAAACATTAAACTTACCCCTCTAACGACTTGTGGGAAAAAAAATTCATAAAACCTACTGTCTAATGTTAAAAAGCTATTCATATAACAGCCTATTCCAAAAAGGCTTAAACCCACGAATAGCATTTTTTTAGAACTAAAACCACGGGCAAATAATTTACTTGCAATAGGTGCCGAACAAAGCTGTGCAATGCCAGTAACACACATTATCAAGCCAATTTGTAACGAATTTAGGTTTCCTATAGTTGCCAGAAATACTGGTTGTAAAAACACTACACCATAAAGCCCTATACCAATTACAAATGAATACATGCAACCTAGTGAAAAATTACGCGAGTAAAATGCTCTTAAATCTACTAAAGGGTTTGAAAAACTCAAACATCTTATTACAAATGCAATCATAGAAGAAAACGATACTATTGATAATAATATTATCAAACTACTATCAAACCACCCTAACCTATTACCTTCTTCCAATATATACTGCAATATGCCTAAAAATAAAATCAGAGAGACACATCCAAGATAATCGATGTTTTTTAATAATACCAAGTTAGGTTTATCAAAATCTGCATATAGATAAATTACAGTACAAACAAAAATGCCTGGTAAAACATTAAGCAAAAACATCAGATGCCATGAATAAATCTCTGTAAGATAGCCACCAATAACTGGCCCTAATGTAGGAGCAATCGTAACAACAAGTCCTACTATTATATTAGCTCTAAGCCTCTCTTGGGCTGTGAAAATGATGAAAATGGTAGAAAATGTAATAGGAATCAATAAACCACCAAATAAACCTTGAAACAAACGGCAAAAAATCATTGACTCTATACTCCAAGATAGCGCACAAGCTATACTCATTATAGTGAAACCAAGTGCCGCAGCAAAATAAGTTATTCTTGTAGAAAACACTCTTGAGATAAAACCCGATAAAGGTATAACTATTACTTCTGCTATTAAATAGGAAGTTTGCACCCAAGAAAGTTCATCATTCGTTGCAGAAAGACCTGCGGCTATTTTAGGTAGTGAGCTAGCCACTATTTGAATATCTAAAACAGCCATAAACATACCTACAACCATTGCAAAAAAAGCTATGTAGTCAGTTTTTCTTTTTAGATTATTATTTACAGCAACTTGATTATTCATCTCTTGTTAATATTTTAAACTTTTTATATTTACTTATACTTGATTATAGCAACTATATTGATTAGGATATCTTAAGAAGGGTTATAATTACACTAACAAAACTTGAAATCAATAAAAACAAATTTTTTAATAATGAAATATAGCATATTAGAAACCACTATAGGTTTAGCATTCGTTTTTATAGTATTAATATTCTCAGGAATGTTATTTAGAAATAACGAGAAAGTTGGGATACAATATTATTCAATGTTAGCAGAATGTGATAATGCTTCGGGGGTAACAAATGGAACAGTTGTTACAATTGCTGGAATAAAAGTTGGATATGTGGATAGCATAACTTTAAATGAAAAAAATTATAATGCTCATATTTCCATTAAATTAAATAAAGATATAAAGTTACCGAAAGATTCTACTGCAGCAATAGTTACTGATGGCTTTTTTGGTAATAAATTAATAAAAATTGATCCCGGAATCGCGGAGCAAATGTTTGGACACGATGATTATATACCTCTTAGTTCAAGCGTTAACCTTGAAAATATTCTTAATAAGCTGTTGTATAATTTTTCAAACAGCAAAGCTAATTCAACAAATTAAGAGTGCGTTATGGAAGTTTATGATGTATTTATGATTTCTGAATCAGCTGCTACTCAAATCAAAAACCTTCTTGCCCAAGAGCTTAAAACTCAAATGATGTTGCGTGTAGTTGTTGAGAGTGGTGGATGTTCTGGATTTCAATATAAATATGAATTTACTGATGTAGTCGACGATACTGATATTATATTAACAAAAGAAGATGTTAAGGTGGTCGTAGATAATGTTTCTATGGAGTTTTTAAAAGGCAGCGAGCTACAATTCATAAAGGAGCTTGGTGCTTCTTATTTTAAAATATCCAATCCTAATGCTACAGCTAAATGTGGTTGCGGCAATAGTTTCAATGTATAAAATAAAATTATAGCTTTCTTGTTTTAGATCTATCTAATTTGAGACTATATCTGCACTATAAAATTTCTTCCCCAAATCTATCTTGGATCTACCATTTTTCTCTCTCCATATATTACTATCTCTGAGAGAAAAAATGCATCCACAATATTCTTGCTGATAAAAATTCTCTTCTTTTGCAAGTTCATACATTCTATCCGAACCACCATCTTTACGCCAATTATAAGTCCAATAAATTATGCCTGGATAATTTTGCGCTGCTTTTACACCACTACGATTTATCTGATCCATATCTTTCCAACGAGAAATACCCAAAGAACTTGTAATCACGCTAAAGCCATGTTCATAGGCATAAAGAGCTGTACGTACAAATCTCATATCAAAGCACATAGAGCATCTAGCGCCACGTTCTGGGTCATACTCCATGCCTTTGGCTCGTGCAAACCAATTTTGTACATCATAATCCAAATCAACAACTTCAATACCTAATTTATCAGCAAATCTTTTATTTTCTGATTTACGTATCTCGTATTCTGCCTTTGGATGAATATTAGGATTATAAAATAAAATTGTAAGCTCTATGCCAGAAGCTTTAATCTTTTCTAACAAAGGCCCTGAGCAAGGAGCGCAGCAAGAATGAAGTAAAAGTTTGTTACTTTCATCGGGAAATTTAAATATGTCTTCTTTCGGTGGATTTATTAATATTTCTTTCATACAAAATAATTATTATCGTTAGAAACAATAATAATATATTCACAAAAAAATTCAACTGTGACATTGAAAAACCTAATATAGAAAAATTAACTACAAGACAATTACCCATAGCGGCAATATCTATAAGTTTTTTTAAATTCTCAAGCGATAGATCTTTATTAAAATTTATACTATTAGAACACAACGAGCTAGAACTCCACCACTCCATTTCTATTCCTATATGCATTATAGAAATATATAGTGAAGCAATTATGCATATTAATATACAATATAGTATTGTTAGATTTTCTGAGTTGCTACGACAAATAATTGCAGCAATGGAAAATATAGTGAGAGCAAAGTAAGGAAGCCTAGCATACAAACATAAATTACAAGGAAAATACCCCCATACATATTGGGTATACAAAGCGAAGCTGTTAGCAAAAATTGATAAAGCCAACATAATGAAAAAATAATAATACACAGTATTGTTATTTAATAGCTTTCCAATTATAGTATTTTTGGTGAAATATAATTCTTTAGCTTCTGTTTTTATCATACCTATATAGCAAATTTTTTTACATAAATTACATGTATTATAGTATCATATTACTATAAAATTTGATTAACTGTAAAAGTGTAAATTGCTACAATAAATAATTTAGTCAAAAAATGATTATTTTTTAGTCGCACAAATATTTTTTATGAAAGCACTCATCGTAACACAAAATTTTTTAGAAGTTATAGGTTCTAAAATACTAAACTTTTCTCAGACATTAGGTAGAGTCTTACTTTTTATATTCGAAATCATAAAAGCTTTTGCTCAAAGAAATGTAGAACTTAGCAATATATATCAACAATTTATAATTTTAGGTTTCTATTCTTTGCCTATAGTAGGCTTTACAGCAATTTTTTCTGGGGCTGTTCTTGCTTTACAAAGTTATGTGGGCTTTGCTAGATTTTCTGCTGAATCTAGTATACCCAATGTTGTTGTTCTATCTATTACTCGAGAATTAGGACCCGTGCTTGCTGCGCTAATGGTAGCAGGTAGAAGTGGCTCGTCGATAGCCGCCGAAATAGGCACTATGAAAGTTACTGAACAATTAGATGCATTACAAACATTAGGTACTGATGCTATAAGATATTTAGTAGCACCAAGAGTTTTAGCTGGGATTGTTATGCTACCAATTTTAGTAGCTTTAGCTGATATAATTGGTATTTTTGGAGGCTACTTAATTAGTATTCATAAACTTGATTTCAGTAGCGTTGGATATTTAAACTCTACTATAAAATATTTGGAGTTTATAGATGTTTTTTCTGGATTGGTTAAGGCCTTTGCTTTCGGTGCTATTATTACTATAACCAGTTGTTTTGTTGGTTATAATTGTGGTAATGGAGCAAAGGGTGTTGGTCAAGCCGTTACATCTGCAGTAGTATATTCGTCAATATTGATATTATTATCTAACTATCTTTTAACTGAATTGTTTTTTATCAAATAATTTTTTATACCGTAAAATCAATCAAAAAATCTTCATTACTATGACAGAAACTTTAATTAAAGTAGACAAATTATATAAAAGATTTGGTCAAAATCAAGTTTTGTCTGATATTAGTTTCGAGGTTAAAAAACACAGGTCTCTAGTTGTTATGGGAAGTTCTGGAACTGGCAAGTCTGTGTTGCTAAAAATAATGTGTGGCTTACTAGAAGCTTCTTCAGGAAGAGTTTTAATAAGAAATATAGAGGTAAAAAGCAAAGAACGTGAACATTATTTTGCACTTCTGCAAAAGGTTGGATTCTTATTTCAATCTGGGGCATTATTTGATTCTTTGAATATATTGGACAATATTACCTTTTTTGTTGAAAGATTATATCCTTTAAATGATAAAGAAAAAAAAGAATTAGCTGAAGAGGCATTGGAAAAAGTGGGCCTGAGTGAAAATGTTTTATTTTCACATCCAAAAGAATTGTCGGGTGGTATGCAAAAAAGAGTAGCTCTTGCGAGAGCTATTTGCCATAAACCAGAAATTATATTTTTTGATGAGCCCACTACAGGTTTAGATCCAATAATGTCAAATCTAATAAATAACTTGATAACACAAATAAGTGAAAAACTTAATGTTACCACTATAACAATTACACATGATATGAACAGTGTTAGAATGATTGCGGATGACATTATATTACTTCATAAAGGATCCATAGTTTGGCAAGGACAGAACAAAGAGATAGATAGCTCTGATAACCCATATCTAAAGCAATTTATCCATGGATTAGCAGAAGGACCCATACAACCGTTTTAAGATTTTATGCTATCGCCAAATAAAATCTTATTCGTCTTTAGAATGTCAAAAACAATGTTGAACTTTGCCTTTGAATTTTCACAGGCTAAACTAATATTAACTAGTTAATTATCTTAACTTAACCCAAGTCTGGTAGCTTACCTCCTATTTGTAGTTTCCATAATCTTTGATATAGTCCTTCAGTTTTTTTAATCAAATCTTCGTGTCTACCATCTTCAACTATTACACC